>JANXRN010000446.1 GCA_025352995.1 Acetobacteraceae bacterium | reverse complement strand
GCCCAGAGTCTCCCGGAACCCTACCGCAGGAAGATTGAGGCCAAGAAAGAACTCCTTTTTTGAAAAAAAAGGAGCAAAAAACTTTAACACTTTGGTTCAGAGCGCTTGGCCGCTGCGGGGGGACGCACGCCAACGGCAAGGAATGGATAGAAAGTTTTTTTTGGTTCTTTTTGTTCACAAAAAGAACTGCTTGCCTTCCGACCTCCCTTGACTGGGAGCCTTCCTTCACAAAGGACCCGGTCAGTTACCAAAAAAGCCCCCCCCGCAACGAACAACGCCCGCGGACGGTAGGGGGAATTTGGCTTTGTCAAATTGGTTCCGGCGCGAACCGGACGATCAGCCCGCCGACCACCACCAGTGACGCCGCCAGCAGCACCGTCACGGTCAGGCTAGTGAAGCCGGCGAGGCCCAAAATGATCGTGGAGGCAACCGGGGTTGCGTACGCCAGAGTGCCGAGCAGGCGAGGGTCACCACGCTTCATGCCGATATCCCACAGAAAAAACGCGCCGCCGACCGGGCCAATGCCAAGCAGCAGAACGCTGACCAGCGCGGGCGCGTCGGGGATCACCGTCGCCTCGAACTGCACGTGCGCCGCCGTCGCCAGGATGGCGCTTGCCGCGCAAAACCCGACAACGGCGCCGGTTGGAACCATGGCAAACTTACGCGATAGCACCGAATAAAGCGCCCAGATCACTGCCGCCGCGAACGCGCAGCCATAGCCGAACAAGGCGCCGGCAGAAAAATCGGCGTTGCGGACCAGCAGCAGCAAACAGCCGGCGAGGCCAGTCAACACGCCCAGAATATGCCACCGGGACAAATGCAGCCCGAGGATGGGCGCGGAAAACACCACGATCAGCAGCGGCCAGGCGTAGTTGATCAAATTGGCCTCGGCGGCCGGCGCTGTCGCAAGGGCCGCGAAGTAGCAGGCATGGTAGCCAAACAAGCCGCCGACCCCATGCAGCCAGGCCATCGGCTTTTGCCGCAGGACGCCGAGTTCGCCGCGCACCGCCAATACAACCGCACCAGCAATGGCCGAGATCGCAAAGCTCATTGCAGTGATCTGCAACGGCGGAAGGCTGGCCGCCCCGCGCGACAGCACCGCAAGCAGCGACCAGATTGCGATCGCGCCGACGCCGGCCAAATTTGCCATCAGCGTTCCGCGCGCGGATCGAACGCGCTTTGCAGCCCATCGCCGAGGAAGTTCACCGCGATCACCGTGATCAGGATCAACAGGCCGGGATAAACCGCAAGCGCCGGCGCGTTGATCACCATGTCTTGCGCGTTGCTCAGCATGTTACCCCAGCTCGGGGTGGGCGGCACGATGCCGAAGCCGAGAAAGCTCAAGGTTGATTCAAGCAGGATCACCCGCCCCACCGTCAAGGTGAAAGCAACGATCACGGGCGTTGCGATATTGGGCAGGATGTGGCTCGCCATGGTGTACCCGGCCCCTGCCCCACTGGCGCGGGCCGATCGCACGAAGTCACGCTCTTTCAACGCCATCGTCGCCGCCCGCACCAGCCGGGCAATGGCGGTCCAGTCGACAATGGCGATCACCACCACGATGCGCCAGAAGCCGACCGCACCCGAATGGGCAAAATCACGGCTGAAGCCGATCTTGGTGAGGTCGATAGCGCCCATCACGATCACCAGTGGCAGCAGCGGCAGCGCGATCATGCCGTCGGTGAACCGCATCAGTAGCGCATCGATCTTGCCGCCGAAATACCCCGCGCAAATGCCGATCAGCACGCCAAAAGCGCCGCCCACCGCAGTGCCGAGCAGCCCGACCAGCAGCGAAATCTGCCCGCCCACCATCAGCCGCAGCAGCACATCGCGCCCGGCCTCATCACGCCCGAGCCAATGCGCCGCGTCCGGCGGATCGAAGCGGGCGAACAGATCGGTCGCATCAGCATTCATCCCGCCCCAGATTTGCATCGGAAAGGCCGCGAGAACGAACAGCACCAGCGCCACCAGCACCAGCAAAGCCGCCATCCCCGCCCGATTGCGCCGGAAGCGTCGCCAACGCAGCATCCAGGGGCCAATAGCGGCTTCAGTGCGCGACCCGCTCATTGCAAGGTAATCCGCGGATCGAGCCAGCCATAGGCAAGGTCGGCCGCCAGGTTGGACAGCAACGTCACCCCGGTTGCGAATAAAAGGCCGGTCAATGCCAGGTTGAAATCATTACCCAGAATAGAGTCATAAATCATCTTCCCCATGCCGGGCTGGGCGAACATGGTTTCGGTCAACAGCGCGCCGTTGAACAAGGTGCCGAAGCTCAGCGCCATGATCGTGACCACCGGGATCAGCGCGTTGCGGAAAGCATGGATCAGCACCACCCGCCCTTCGCCCGCCCCTTTGGCGCGCGCGGTGCGGACATGGTCCATGCGCAGCACCTCGATCATACTTGCACGGACGTAACGGATGAAGCCACCCGTGGTCGCAAATCCCAACGTCACGACCGGCATGATCAAATGCACCAGCTGGTCGCGCAACCCGCCATCGCCAACATTGGATATTCCGCTCGCCGGCAGCCAGTGCAAATTGACCGCGAAAATCAGGATCATCATCAGCGCAAGCCAGAACACCGGCACCGAAATCCCCGCAAACGCGATCAGTCCGATAAGCCCGTCTACAATTCCGCCCGGCCGTCGGGCTGCAATGATCCCAAGGCTGAAGGCGAGCACAACGCTCAACGCGAAACTGCCCAGCATCAGCTTGCAGCTTTGCAGCAGCGCCGGGCGCAGGATTTCCAGCACCGGCGCCGAATGGACGCGACTGAAGCCAAGATCCCCCGACAGGGCGGAGGTCAGCCAATGCCAGTACCGAACCATCAAGGGCTGATCGAGCCCGTAAAGCTGGCGCAGCTTGGCCACCACTTCAGGCGTCGCGCCGGGGTTGGACGCGATCATGATGTCAAGCGGATCGCCCGGCATCAGCCCGATCAGCGCGTAGATCACCACCGACATCACCAGCATGACCAGCGCCGATTGGCCGACGCGGCGGAAAATATAGCGCGTCATGCCACCTGATCCCGAAAATGGCAGGCGGCTTCCCCCGCCCGGGCCGCCAGCGGTGCCAGCATCGGCACCTCAGTCCGACAAATATCCTGCGCCAGCGGGCAGCGCGGATGGAACACGCAGCCCGGCGGCGGTGCGAGCGGGCTTGGCATTTCGCCGACAATGGCACGCCCCCGGCTGCGACGCGCGCCAATGCGCGGCACGCTCGCCAACAGCGCTCGCGTATAAGGATGGGCGGGCCCGGCAAATAATTCGGCACGCGGCCCAACCTCGACCAGCCGACCGAGATATAGCACCGCAATCCGGTCAACGAGGTGGTTCACCACCGCCAGATCATGGCTGATGAACAAGTAGGATAGGCTATGGGCGGCCTGCAAATCCTTCATCAGATTGAGTACCTGGCTCTGGATCGACACGTCGAGCGCCGAAAGCGGCTCATCAGCCACAATCAGTTGCGGGCGCGGCGCCAAGGCCCGCGCAATGGCGATGCGCTGGCGCTGGCCACCGGAAAATTCATGCGGGTAGCGGTTCAGCGCATCAACCGGCAGCCCGACCTGTTCGATCAGTTCGGCCGCACGCGCCGCACGCTCGGCAGCATTCGCGGTGCCTTGAATACGCAACGGTTCGGCAATGATATCAGACACCGGCATGCGTGGGTCAAGCGCGCCGAACGGGTCCTGAAACACAATCTGGATGGCACGCCGCGCCACCGGCCAACTTGCCCGATCAAGCTTCCGTCCCTTGAATGCAAGCGTCCCCTCGGTCGGCACCTGCAACCCCGCCACCACATTGCCCAACGTCGATTTGCCGCTGCCGCTTTCGCCAACCAGCGCCAAAGTTTCACCCTCGGCGATGGCCAAGCTCACCCGATCGACCGCCCGCAAAATTTTGCGGCCGACCTTGAACTGGACGGAAACATTGTCCAAGGAAAACAAATCGCTCATGCCAGCGCCTTGAAGCACGCAACCTCATGCCCATCGGCCACGCGCGTCGCAGGCGGTTCGGCCACCCGGCACCCGGCGTCGGCCAGCGGACACCGATCGGCAAAGCGGCAGCCGCGCACGCTTTCGTCGAGGTCCGGCACCCCGCCCGCGATCACCGGCAGCCGATCCACCCGATGCCCCGGATCAGGCAAAGTCGCGATCAAACCGGCCGTATAAGGATGGCGCGGATGGGCGAACAAAGCGTCCGCCGGCGCGCGTTCGACGATCCGGCCGGCATACATCACGATGATATCATGGGCAATTTCGCTCACCACCGCCAGATTATGGCTGATGAACTGGATCGCCATGCCGATCCGGTCCTGCAAATCGAGCATCAGGTCAAGAATCTGCGCTTGAATAGTCACATCCAGCGCCGTCGTCGGCTCATCGGCAATCAGCAGCGCCGGCTCGCAGGCCAGCGCCATCGCAATCATCGCCCGCTGCCGCATCCCGCCCGACAGCTGGTGCGGAAACGCCACCGCCCGTTCCTTGGGCGAATTGATCCCCACCGCTTCAAGCTTGCCGACCGCCAGACCTTCGGCTTCCCGCCAGGAAATCCCCTTATGCAACACCAGCACTTCGGCAATCTGGTGCCCGACCCGCATCACCGGGTTGAGCGCGGTCATCGGCTCCTGGAAAATCATCGCCACCCGCTCACCGCGCAGCGCCCGCCAATCGGCTGGTGACTGCCCAGTGAGCTCGCGCCCGGCAAAACGCAAGCTGCCGGTAACATGGCCCGGCGCCGGCACCAGCCCCATCAGGGCTAATGCCGTCATCGACTTGCCGCAGCCGCTTTCGCCCACCACGCCCAGCGTGCGACCGGCTGCGAGCGTGTAGCCGATCCCGGCCACCACCCGCCGCTCCCCCGCCCCGCGCGGAAAGCCGACGCTCAGCCCCGCAACGCTGAGCAGCGGGGCGTCGGCGTTTATTGCGACTTCCAGTTTTCTGCCCAATCGACGCTCATATCGCCATGCCCGGTCGGGGTGTAGCCGAGCAGCCATTTCGGCACCACGTGCGGTTCGGCGCGATAGAACAGCGGCAGCACATGCAGCTGGTCGACATAGATTTTCTGCATCTCCGCCCACAGCGCCTTCTGCTTGGCCGGGTCAAGCTCGGCATCCGCCTGATCGATCAGCGTATCCAGCCGCGCATCGTTGTAGGCCGGGTAGTTCGATCCGGTGAAGTTGTTCACCTCGGTCGGAATTTGCGACGAATGCAGCGACCGGCGCGGCGATTCCCCCACGCCCGACGACCACGCATACATCGCCATGCCGTTGAACAGCCGCTTCTTGGTGGTCTCACCAAAGAAAGTCCGCGGCGGCTCGTTCTTGGCCGTCACCTCGATGCAGACCGCCTTCAGCTGATCCTGCAACACCTGCTGGGTCAGTTCGCGCAGCCGGTTGCCGGCCGTGGTACCGAACTCGACCGACAGGCGGACATTATCCTTGTTGACGCAAATCCCGTCCTTGCCCGGCGTCCAGCCAGCGTCGGTCAGCAGTGCCTTTGCCTTGGCGCGATCAAAGTCGAAATTGGTCACGTCCTTGCTGAAATTCGGGTCGAGCGGGTTTACCCAGCTCTGCGCCACAGGCTGCATGCCGGAAAACAGCTTGTCGACCAACGTCTTGCGATCAAGCGCATACAGCATCGCGCGGCGCACCCGGACATCCGCCAGCACCGGGTTTTCGACCTTGAGGTCGATATGCTCGTAGGTCAGGCCCGGCTTGAACACGTAGGTGAACTTGTCAGGATAACTTTCGCGCAGCTTCAACACCTGATCGATCGTCAGCCCGACGCCTTCGCCGGCCACCATATCGACGTCACCCGACAGCAGATTGGCCTGCAAGGCTGCCGTGTTTTCGATCAGCTTGATCACGATATGCTTGAAGCCCGGCTTTGGCCCCGGCCAATGCGGGTTCGGTTCCAACACCACCTGCACGCCGGATTTATATTCGGCAATCATATAGGGCCCGTTGGCGAGGCCCGGCGTGGTCGGCGCGCGGTTATAAACCGTCTGCTTCAGATATTCCGCCGGCGACCCCGCCTTGTCGAACACCGGGCCTTCAATATGCGCCGGCAGCAGCGAGTCCCACGTATTATAGCGATATGACACCGCCGACAAATGCAACACCGCCGTCGTCGCGTTCACCACATCGATGCTGGCAATGTCCGACCACGGATGGCCATTGGTGAAGCCCGATGCCGGGTCGCGGCCGACCTTCCAGGTAAACACCAGATCCTCGGTCGAAACCGCCCGCCCATCGCTCCACTTCAAGTCCGGGCGCAGCTTGATCGTCACCGCCATGCCCTTCTTGCCGCCTACTTCCTCCAACTTGGCCAAACCGTTGGCGAGCGTCGGCAACTCCGTGCACATCAGGCAGGAATTCTTCCAGTCCTTGTCGAACGCGGTGATCGGGCGGGTGGTGAACCCCAACACATACGCCTTGATCACCTCCGCATCGACGTCCGGATGCAGGCTCGACGGGAATTGCGCCACGCCAATGATCAGGTCGTCCTTGGCCATGGCTGGCTGGGCGAGCCACGGCAGGGCCGCCAAGGCGAAGGCTGCAAGCGTGCGGATTTTCATCTGCGGGCTCCGGCTAAAGTTGAACTGACAGACAAACAGGACGGGCGGGGTCGCTGTCAATGCGTGATTATTGTGGGACGCTGGCCGGGCGCCACGCGCTGGCCTAAACTGACTGAAACAAGCCGGCATGGCGATCCGAATTCCAGACTCGGGCGATTTGAGGTACAAAAAGTAATGAGTATGATCAGCGACAGCCAATTTCCGCCCGAGTTTACCATCCTGTGGAACCGCGTGGCGCCATTTTCTATGACATCGCCGGAGCGCGGCTTCGCGCTGTGGACCGCTGTCAACTCGGTAATCTCCAACAACATCCCGGGGGCATTCGTCGAGTGCGGCGTGTGGAAAGGTGGATCATCGATGCTGATCGCGCTCACCTTGCTCCAACGCGGGATCGTCGATCGAGCACTTTATCTGTTCGACACGTTCGTCGGGATGACCCCACCTGGCCCGGAAGATGTCGATCTCAACGGTGAGCACGCAGCAGACCTGATGGCCGGGACGCGTGGGCCGGAGATCGCCGAACTGGTGAAAGCCGCAATCAGCCTGGAAGATGTCATCGCCGCCATTGCGGGCACCGGCTACGATATGCGGCTGGTGCGATTGGTGAAAGGCGATGTGAGCGAGACTCTGCCCAAGACCCAGACGCTGCGGATTTGTCTATTGCGGCTCGATACGGATTTCTACGACAGCACCTTGGCCGAGTTGCGCGCGCTTTATCCGCGCCTGGCGCCAGGCGGGCCGCTGATCATCGACGATTACGGTCACTGGCTCGGCGCCCGCCAAGCGGTCGAAGACTATTTCGCCGATCCTACAACCGAATTTTCCCGACCGGTCTTATGGGCCATCGACTATACCGGTCGGGGCGGGGTGAAAACCGAGGCGACCGGCGACATTGAAATCGCGCGCTACGATTATCGGCCGCCCGGCATGTTGCGTCCGCCCGACCTATTGCCGTTGTTTCCGCACGCGCGGGCGATGAATCCATGGACGGTCCAGTGGCAGTATCTAAGGCCCGAGGTCCCCCATATTTTTCGATCCGATGACCGCAATCCGATCGCAACGATCATTGGCAACGCATCTGTCGAAGAGGCAACCTGTCTCTACGCGCTCGCCGCGCTGTTTGGTGGTAAACGTGGCATCGAAATCGGTAGCCATTTCGGCTGGACCGGAGCGCATTTGTTGGCGGCCGGCCTGGAACTCGACTGCATCGACCCGGCCTTCGCCAGCCCCGCCCGTGAGGCCGAGATACGGGAGGTTTTCGATGCCATACCAGATGCGCTGCCCTATCGGCTATGGGCCGGGTTCTCTCCGGCTTTGCTGAGGCACGCTTACGCGGCGGCGCCAGGACCATGGTCATTTGCCTTCATCGACGGCGACCATGACGGCGATGCACCGCGCGACGATGCCCGCGCGATCATCGAATATCTAGCGGAGGATGCGGTGGTGGTATTTCATGACCTGACCTCACCGCATGTGGAACAGGGTTTAGCCGTGCTTCGTGACGCAGGATTTTCAACAAAGCTGTTCAATACGATGCAAATTCTCGGCGTGGCATGGCGTGGGGCGATCATGCCGCCGGAGCATGTCCAGGACCCTAACGTGCCCGCGATTTTTCGGCAACATTTGGCAAAGTATCTTTAAAGGCATAGGGGGCGTTCGCCGGTTGGTCTCAAAAAAAACTGCTTTCTTCCCCTAAACCGTCGCCACCGGAGTCGCCGGAGACCCCACCGCCCCCGGCAACCGCAACGGTGGCGCAGTGAGCAAAAACCGATTGCGCCCCGCCGCGCGCAGCCAGTCGGCGAGATCGCTAAGGTACCACATCTCCCCCAGATAGCAGCCGAGTTTGAACAGGCAGTGCGCGTGCAGCGGCAATTGGGCGCAGTAATCATCCATGCAGGGTTTGGCCGGCGTGCTTTCGACCCCAAAATTATCGGCCAGCAGCGCCACGGCGCCGCTGTCGGTGATCCAGTTGAGCAGTTGGCGGTCACGGCCATCGAGGGTGCAGTTGGTGCCGAACAATTTGTCACGATCGGGCTTTTTGTTCATCCCCAGCAGCATTTTGGCAAAACCGGTGCGGATGCACACCAGGTCGCCCTGCTCGACTTCCACCTTGTCTTTTTCCAGCACCATCATCAGATCGTCATAGCCGACCGACAGGCCAGAGCGGCCGAAATGGGCTTCAAGATCAATCATCACCCCACGGCCCTGCACGCAGGACACCGCCATGTTTTCCACCCCGAGCTTGTGGGCGCCCTGGGGGACATCGTTGCGGCTTTCTGCCATCCCGGTATAGAGCACCGGGCCGGCGATATCGGTGCCTGCGCGGTATCCGTTGTAGAATACGTCTTCAAGTTTGCCGTCGCCATCGACATCGAACATCTGCCCGACATGGGCGAGCGTGTCCCATTGGGTAGAATATTGCAGCGTCAGCAAAACCCGGTCATCGCATATCACGTCAAGCGCGGTGGGATCGTAGCAGCGCAGCGGCACTGCCATATTGGCCCGCCCTCCAACCCGCTGGGTCGGCATCAATTCAGGCGGCAGCCGGCTCGGGCTGAAGCCTTCACCGCCGGGATAATCCAGCGGCAGCGACAGGCAGAAAGCGCGGCCTTCCTTCACTTCCGCAATGCCCTGCAGGACTTTTTGCGGGGTGAGCAGGTTCAGCCGCCCGAGTTGATCATCCGGCCCCCAATCGCCCCAGGTTGAGCCTTCGGGGCGGCGGGTCCAGCGGGGATTGGCGTCCATGGGGAGGGTCCTTCTTGTTTGGATGGCAGCTTAAGAATTCTTCTTTTTGTGAACAAAAAGAAGCAAAAAAACTTTCCCACTTTGGTTCCGAGCGCTTCGCTGTTGCGGGGGGACGCACGCCAACGGCAAGGAATGGACAAAAAGTTTTTTTGCTTCTTTTTGTTCACAAAAAGAAGACCTTCCTTGCCCTAAACCGACTGTCAGCCACCTTGTTGCAAGCTGGGCGCTTCATCTTCGATGGTCGTGCGCCGCATGTCGCGCACCTGATCGGCCGGGAACGGGCGGGCGCGATGCATGGTGATGCGATTGTCCCACATCACCAGATCGTGCTGCTGCCAAACATGGGCGTGGGTCCGCTCCCGCTGGGTGGCGTGTTCGGTCAGGTCACGCAACAAAGCCCGCGCTTCCGGCGTCGGCATACCCTCGATCTGGCCAATATGGGCGGACAGGTACAGCGACAGCCGTCCGGTTTCGGCATGGCGACGCACCAGCCGCTGGCGCACCGGCGCCCATTGTTCGCGCTCGGCGTCGGTGAACGGAAAGCCCAGCAATTCGCGACTGTAAAGCTGGCTGTGATGGGTGATGAGGCCGCGGATTTCGCCCTGGGTGGCACGATCGAGCGTGTCCCAGGCGGCGCGCATGTCGCCAAATTCGGTGTTGCCGCCCTGCCCCGGAATTTGTCGGGCGGATAGCAAGGAAAACCGCGCCGGGATGGTTTTAAAGCTGCTGTCGGAATGCCACAGCCGGTTGCCAAGGCCGAATAATCGCGCACGATCATCGCGGGCGCGGATATTGCCCTCGCGGTCAAGGTTAGAAATGTCGTTCAACGCCATCGGCAGCCGGCGTGCCTCGCCCTGCACGATATCGCCGGTCGCCTGCTCCAACGGGCCGAAATAGCGGGTGAAGGCAATCTGCTGGTCGTCAGTCAAAACCTGGTTGCGAAAGGCGAGCACCGCAAAGCGCGCCATGGCGGCTTCAATCGCGGAAATCTGCTGCGGGGCGAGCGGCTGGGTGAGGTCGATGCCGGAAACCTCCCCGGCGAAATGGGGTGCTGCCGGGTTGGCCGGGACAATGACGAGCTTCATGATGGGCAATCCTCCGCCGCGAAGGATAAAGCCCTGGGTCAGTCGCGCAAGACTGCCTGCACGCGATCAGCGAGCGCCTGATAGTCGGCAATTTCGTTATAGGCGTGGGCCGACAGGCGCAGCCAGGCATCGCCCGCCAGCGATTGCACCGGCGCGTCGGTGCCGGCCACCAGCAGCGCATCGCGCAATGCCATGGCGCGGTCCCCGGACGCGGGCAACCGCACCAGCGCCATGGCGCCGGCCGCCGCATTGCCGGACGCGGTTTCGGTGCCAAGCCGACCGGCGAGCAAGGCAGCAGCTTCGGCCGCAAGGTTCGCATTGCGCGCCCGCAAGGCAGCACCGCCAAGTTCAGCATGAAAATCAAGCGCCGCCGTCACCGACAAATAGGCGCTTGGGTCAAACGTGCCGGTCCAGTCGAACTCAGGCAGAAACCCTTTGCCATAGCCGTGCGAAATCACTGTTGGGTGCAAGCCCGCCTGACGGTCTCGCCGCGCCCAGATGAAGGCGCAGCCCTTGGCCGCCATCAGCCATTTATGGCAGTTGCCGACATAGTAATCTGCGCCCAACGCGTTCAGATCGATATCAACATGCCCCGGTCCATGCGCGCCATCCACCAGGATCGGCACCGCAGCCGCATGGCATGCCGCGATGATCGCCGGCAGCGGCAGCACCATCGCGGAGGAAGACGTGATGTGGTCAATCACCGCAAGCTTCGTACTTGGTGTGAAGGCCGCGGTCAGGGACGCAACTAGTTTCGCCTCATCCAGCCGCGGGAACGGCATTGGGGCTTCGACCAGCCTGGTGCCGAAACGATCGCACAGATACTGCACCGTATTGCGCACCGCGCCATAAACATGCCCGAGCACAACAATTTCATCGCCCGGCTTGAACACCAAGGACCGCAACACCGCATTGCAGCCCTCAGTCGCGTTGGACACAAAAGCGAGGTCCTGCCCGTCCGCCCCAAGGAAATCCGCCAGGGCGTCGGCCGCGTGGCGCAGGGCCTGCGGCAGTTCGGCGCGCATGAAGCGGCTCGGCTGCGCTTCCATCTGGCGGCGCCAGCGATCCTGGGCGGCCAGCACCCGCTTGGGGGTGGCGCCGTAGGAGCCGTGGTTAATGGTGATGAAGTCCGGGTCTAGGTGGAATTCAGACCGTAGGGCGTGGCCTAGCATCAGCAGGACTCCAAGGAAGAATGTTCTTTTTGTGAACAAAAAGAACCAAAAAAACTTTCCCACTTGTTGCCGTTGGCTCGGGTCCCTCCGCAGTCCCAGGCCAACGGCAACAAGTGGGAAAGTTCTTTTGCTTCTTTTCTTTCAAGAAAAGAAGACCTTCCTTCCTACCCTACAAACACTTCCTCGCTTTTCCCCAACGGCACCGGCACCGGCTGAGTGCAGGTCGTGGCCATCGCAATATGGCGGCCCTCGGCGGACGACCGATCAAACGCCTCCAGCACTTCCAGCACATGCAGCGCCAGTTCCCCGCTCGCCCGATGCGGCCGGCCGGCACCGATCGCGCACGCCATGTCGAGCAGCCCGATGATACGGTAATCGGCAACTTCGCGCCCATCGCGCAAAGCGCGGTTGGGCACGCCGAACGGGTGGGCAGCGATGTCGAGCGCTTCGAATTCTCCGTCCCGCGCGCTGATCATCGGGGCGCCGCCGAAGAAATTGGGGTCGGGCACCAGCAGGCTGCCTTCGCTGCCGTAAAGCTCAAACGGCAAACGGCGATGCTTCCAGACATCCCATGACGTGCTCAGCACAATTTGCGCGCCGCTGACAAAGCCGAGCACCCCGTTGACCGTAGTGTTGACGGTAACCGGAATAACCTCGCCCGCGCGGGGTTCGCTGGTGATGGTCCGCGTTTCACTGCCACGTCCGGCGATGGCGGTAACGGTTTTGACCGGGCCAAGCAGCTGCACCAGATTGGTAACGTAATAAACCCCGAGATCGAGGATTGGCCCCCCGCCGGGCTGGAAGAAAAAGTCCGGGTTGGGGTGCCAATGCTCCATCCCGTGGCTCATCACGGTGGCAACGCCGTTGACGATGCGGCCAACACGGCCGCTGTCGATGGCGTGGCGGCAAGCCTGGTGGCCGGCGCCCATGAACGTGTCGGGCGCGCACCCAACGCGCAGGCCGCGTTTGGCCGCGTCAGCCAGCACCGCCTGGCCCTCGGCGAAGGTCGCGGCGAGCGGCTTTTCCGAATAGACGTGTTTGCCGGCAGCAAGAATGCGATGATCGACATCGGCATGCGCCATCGGCACCGTCAGATTGATAACGATGCTGATGTCGGGATCGGCGAGCAGATCGTCGATGCTGACAGCGGCCACGTTGTATTTGGCAGCCTGCGCGGCAGCGGCCTCGGGGCGAATATCAGCGACCGATTTCATCCGCACCAGGCCGGAACGCGCCGCCCCGGTGAGGTAGCTGTCGCTGATGACGCCGCAGCCGATCAAGCCAAGAACCACCATGTTACGCCACCGTCGCGCGCAGATACTCGGCTGAACGGCGGGCGAAGCGCGGGGCGTCGCTGGGCTTGTCATGTTCAAGCACCATCCAGCGCGCCCCGAGGCCACGGCAGAAGCCCCACATATCCTTCCAGTCCATCACGCCATGGCCGACATCGGCCCAGCCATCTTCGTCGAGACATTCGCCGTCAGGCGCGATGTCCTTCACGTGAGCGGCGGTGACGAGGTGCTGGTATTTGGTCATCACCGCTTTCGGATCGGCCTTGCCGCGCACCAACCAGGCGACATCAGCTTCCCATGACAAGCCGCTGCCCTCGGACGCGGCGAACAGCAGGTCAAGCGCGGTCAGATCGCCGTCCTTTTTGTCCATTTCCCAATGGTGATTGTGATACCCCAACGCGATGCCATCATTGGCGAGGGATTTGGCGAGCGCGCCGAGCTCGCGGCCCATCGCGATCCAGCCGGCAGCGTCCATCTGGCGTTGATCAGGCGGCACCGCCGGCATGTACAATGTTTCGATGCCGAGGCTGCGGGCGGCAAGCACGGTGGCGCCGAGTTTGTCGCGCAGCGCCGGCATGTTGACGTGCCCGGTGGTGGCCGACAGGCCACGCGCATTGAGCGCGGCACGGGTCACGACCGCATTGTCGAGATGGCCGCCGATGGTTTCGACCTTGGTGATGCCGGCCGCTTTCACCGCATCGAGGATCGCATCAAGGTTTTCCATCGTGCGGAGCGAATAGAGCTGGATCGAGAGAACATCAGTGAGCTGCATGGGGACCTCGGAAAATTAGAGACGGAGTTCGGTGGCCTGATCGAAGATCGAAGCGTTGGCGATATCGAGGGCAACGGTTTGCGCGCCGTCAATCCCGCGCGCCAGTTGCGGGGCAAGGCGGGCGGAAAGTCGTTGCGCGCCGAGTTGGAACCAGCCGAGCGTGTCAGCGCCCATCGGCTCCATAAACAATGTTTCGGTTGCAACCGCCACGCCTGGGCCGCCGATGGTCACGTGCTCCGGCCGCACCCCAAGGACAGCCGGGGTGCCATCTGCGGGCGGGGATGTGAAACGATAGGCATCAAGCGGGATGCGTAACGCGCCGAGTTCAGCGACGCCACCGCGCAAAATCACCGGCAGGAAGTTCATCGCCGGCGCGCCAACAAAGCCTGCCACGAACAAGGTTGCCGGCCGTTCGTAGAGTTCATCAGGCGTGGCGTATTGTTCGATCCTGCCGCCGCGCATGACGGCAATCCGTGATGCCAAGGTCATCGCTTCGATCTGGTCATGGGTGACGTACACTACCGTCGGTGCCAACTCGCGATGCAGGCGCTTGATTTCGACCCGCATTTCAGCGCGCAGTTTGGCGTCGAGGTTCGATAGTGGCTCGTCAAACAAGAACACCCTTGCCTGCTGCACCAGCGCGCGGCCAATGGCGACGCGCTGGCGCTGGCCGCCGGAAAGCTGCCCGGGCTTGCGATCCAACAGATCGGTGATCTGCAACATATCGGCAGCCCAGGTCAGGCGTTTTTCGATCTCCGGCTTGGGCAGCCGCTTAACCCGCAGGCCGAAAGTCATGTTGCCGCGCACCGTCATGGTCGGATACAGCGCGTAGGATTGGAACACCATCGCAATGCCGCGCGCCGCCGGATCGCGGTCGGTGACATCAATGCCGGCGATATCAATCCGGCCGGCATTGATCGGATCAAGCCCGGCGATCGCCGACAACAAGGTCGATTTGCCACAGCCGGACGGGCCAAGCAGCACGGTGAACTCGCCTTCGCGAACATCAAGATTGATGTCCTTGAGAACATCGAGCGCGCCGTAGGATTTGCGCAAGCCCTGCACATTGACCGACATCGCCTAACCTTTCACCGCGCCCGCGGTGATGCCGCGAACGAAATAGCGCCCGGAGGCGACATAAACCAGCAATGGCGGCAGCGCGGTGAGCAAGGTTGCCGCCATGTTGACGTTGTGTTCTTGCTCGCCCATCTGGGAATTGACGATCAGGTTCAATTGCACCGTCATCGGTGCGTATTCCCGTCCGGCAAATATCAGGCCGAGCAGATAATCATTCCAGATGCCGGTCACCTGCAAAATCACCGCGACGACCAGAATATTGACCGAGATCGGCAGCATGATCTCCCAGAAAATCCGCCAGAATCCAGCGCCATCGACTCGCGCGGCCTTGAGCAGTTCATCGGGCAGCCCGGCGTAGAAATTGCGGAAGATCAAGGTCATCACCGGCAGGCCGAAAATAATATGGATCGCAACGATGCCGGGCAGCGAATTATACAGCCCGACATTCGACATGATTTTGACCATCGGGTACAAAATCACCTGATACGGAATGAAGGCCCCCAACATCAGCGCGGTCAGCAACATGTTGGCGCCCGGCGGTTTCCATTGCGCCAGCGCGTAGCCGTTGATGGCGCCGGCGGAAACTGACAGCACCACACTTGGGATCAGGATCTGAAATGAATTCCAGAACCCGACCTGGATGCCATTGCAGGCAAGGCCGGTGCAGGCGCTGGACCAGGCTTTGACCCAGGCCGCGAAGCCCGGCGCCATTGGCCACGCAAAGATCGAGCCGGCGCGGATTTCATCCATCGGTTTCAGCGACGTCATCACCACAATCAATAGCGGAATGGCGAAAAACAGCGCCGCCCCGGCAAGGAAGATATAAAGCCCGATGCGCCCGACGCTCATGTCGCTTTCCGCCGCATTTCGATATAGAAATAAGGTGCAAGGGCGGCGAAGATCGAACCGAGCATGACCACGGCTGCCGCCGATGCCTGGCCGATATTGGCGCGCTCGAAGCTGAATTCGACCACGAATTTGCCGGGCAGGTCAGACGCAAACCCCGGGCCGCCGCCGGTCATGGCGACCACCAGATCATAGCTTTTCACCACCGCCACCGACAATAATACCACGCAGGTCACTACCAGCGGGCGCAGCATCGGCAATACGATGCCGAGATAGACGCGCCAGACCGGAATGCCTTCGATCCGTGTCGCCTTCCAGATGTCGCGATCAACCCCGCGCAAGCCGGCCAGCATGATCGCCATGATGAGCCCGGCCTGGTGCCAGACGCCGGCGAACACCAAAGTGTAAATCGCGCGGTCCTGGCGGGCGACCCAGTCAAAAGTGAAGTCCGGGAAACCAAGATCACGAACAAAATGCTGCACCCCGATGCTGGGGCTGAGCACCCATTGCCATGCCAGCCCCGTAACGATGAACGACATCGCCAGCGGGTACAGCATGATGGTGCGGAAAAACCCTTCCCCGCGCACGTTACGATCGATCATCAGGGCAAGGATAATGCCGAGCGCAAGCGCACCGGCCACCAGCAAAACCCCGAAGATGAACATGTTGGCGTAGGCGACATTCCAGCGCTCGGTGGAAAACAGGCGAGTATATTGGGCGATGCCGCTGAATTCGTAGTTTGGGAAGAAGCTCGATCGGGTCAGCGAAATATACGCCGTCCAGACGGCGCAGCCGTAAAAGCACACAAGCGTAATCAACGCCGTGGGTGACAATACCAGCCGCGCCGCCAGGGAGCGCATTATTTGTCGGCGTTAGCGATGATTTTGGCGAAAGCGGCCGTTGCGGCCTCGGCGGTCATCGTGGTGGAGTTGAAGTATTGGGTGATCAAATCGGTGATCTGGCCATCGACGTCGGGGCTGAAGGCCAGCGCAGTGTTGGGCATCTGGTTGGCCGGGCCGCCGTCGATGATTGCCTTGCCAATCTGGGCGCAGGCATCGAGTGCGCCGGTATCAGCATCAAGCCGGGCCGGCAGTGCGCCCTTGAAGGCGTTGAACTTCACCTGCACGGCGGGGTCCATCATCACTTCGGCAAGCTTGCGCTGCGCGGCAATCGTGGTCGGGTTCTTGCTTTTGGGGAACGCGAACACGTCGACATTCATCATGTAGGCGCCATCATTGCCCGGGGCCATCGCGCAGCCATAGTCAATTTGCGGCTTCAGGCCGGCGGCGGCGAATTCGCCCTTGCCCCAGTCCCCCAGAAACTGCGACGCCGCCTTGTTGTTCTGCACCAGCAGCAGGCTATCATTCCATTTGCGGTTCGGGCGCCCGGCATCGGTGTAGGCGGCAAGCTTACGCATCACTTCAAATGCCTTCTTCACCCCAGGGCCGGCGGCAAGCTTGGCATCATGGTCGGCATAGATTTTCTTGAAATCTTCCTTGCCAGCACTGCCGAGCAGCACCGGCAGCCACAGCCAGACTTCCTGGAAAGGCTGGCCGCCAATCGACAGCGGAATATAGCCGGCCGCCTTGATCTTTTCGGCCTGGATCAGGAATTCATCCCAGTTTTTGGCCGGCTGGATTTTCAGCTCGTCATAGATTTTCTTGCTGTAGAACATCCAGTTGCCGCCATGCAGATCAACCGGGACAGCAATGATGTGGCCGTTATAGGAGATATTCTTGACGATCAGCGGCGGCAGGTTTTCAACCCATTTGCCGGCCTTGGCGATGTCATCAAGCTCGGTCAGCATGCCCTGCTCGGCGAGCTGGCGCACGGCGACGCCAACATTCCACATGGTCGCTGCCGGCGGGTTGCCGCCGGCGATCCGGTTGAGCGCGGCCGCGCGGGCGGCCGGGCCACCAACGACGGCGTTATCGACCCATTTGCCGCCACGGGCGTCAAATTCGGTGGCGAAAACATTCACCGCTTTTGATTCGCCGCCGCTGGTCCACCAATGGATGACATCGGCCGGTTGCGCCGAAGCGACGCCGGATGCGGCGGTTAGCGCGAGCGCAAGCAGGGCCGTGCGTGTGCGTGACATGGTGGCATCCTCCCGAGGACAAAATTAATCCGCGCGTACGGAACCCCGGCGCGCGGTTGATGGGGAACCTTACAATCGATTTCATCGTACGGTCAACCGAAACTCTGGACCTGTGCTCCCGCCAGTGCGAGAAACCTGCACTATGGATCAAACCCCGCCCGCCCGTTTGAAAATGACCGATGTCGCCCGCCTCGCCGGGGTGTCGGTGGCAACGGTCAGCCGGGCGCTATCGGGGTCAGTGCTGGTCTCGCAGGACACGCGGGCACGGATTGAGGCAGCGGTCGAGGCAACCGGCTATGTCGTCAACCAGGTCGCCGCCGGGTTGCGCCTGCAACGCAGCCGGCAAATCCTGGTGATGCTGCCCGACATTGCCAATCCGTTCTTTGGCGAAGTGGTACTGGGGATTGAAGAAGAAGCCCAGCATCAGGGCTTCGGCGTCTTGATCGGCAATACCGGTCGCAGCCCGGATCGCGAAGCCGCGCTTGCCCGGCAGTTCCAAACCGGGGCGGTCGATGGGCTGGTGCTGTTGACCGGGCGCCGGCCGGCCCTGCTGGCGGACGTGCCGGCATCCCGCATGGTCGCGGTTTCGGAACATATTGCCGATGACAGCATTGCGACCGTGTCGATCGATAATCATGCAGCCGCGATCGAAGCAGTTGGATATTTGCGCGGGCTGGGGCACCGGCGGATTGCCCATATTGGTGGGCCGGCGGGCAATGTCCTGACCGCGCAACGGTTCCAAGGTTACCGCGACGCGCAGGGCGGCGATTTTGACCCGCGCCTGGTGCGATATGGCGACTACTCGATCGCATCTGGTGAAGCGGCGATGCGGGGAATGTTGGATGAGGCGGCGCGCCCGACGGCGGTATTTTGTAGCAATGACGAAATGGCGGTGGGGGCAATCCGGGCAGCGCGCGCCTTCGGGATCGGCGTGCCAGCCGGGCTTGCGGTGATCGGGTTCGACGATATTCCGTTTGCTGGCGCCTACGATCCGCCGCTCACCACGGTGCGCCAGCCACGACGGCAGATGGGCCGGCTGGCCGCGCGGATTTTGCTCGCGGCCTTGGCGGGCGACGAACTCCCCGCGCCCACCGCGTTGCCGCATCTGCTGGTGGTTCGGCAAAGCAGCTGAGGCTGCCTGCTACAAGGGCGTCGCTGAACAATTGCGCTTCGGATGTTTCGGTCTTCGGGCGGGGGAGTTGCAGTTCGTAGAAGACGCCGAATTTCATGGTGCGTTTCCCCGGCCGATGTTCCCCGACAGTAGGAAGATCACGCGCTAACCCTCAAACCGATAAAATTGCATCGCATTGTCGTGAAACAAAGCGCGCTGTTCGCCTGCCGACAGCGCCGCAATGATCTCCGCGAACGCCTCCACCATCGCGCCATACCCCATGTTGCGCCGCGCCACCGGATAGTCAGTGCCGAACATCGCGCGCGCCGCGCCGAACGCTTCGATGCAGCCCATCACCGTTTCGCGCAGCACCGGCAGCGAGCGATCGGGTGAAAACGCGCCGAAATTCGAAATTTTGATCGCCACATTCGATTGTGCTGCCAACAGCGCCAGCCCGTCGCGCCAACGCGCCATCCCCGCGGCGTCCCGTTCACTCGGGCTGCAGCAATGGTTGATCAGGATCAGTTGGTTGGGGAAATCATGCGCCAGACGCGCCACTTCGGCCGCCTGATGCGGGTTCATCAGCAGTTCCAGCGCCAGGTCATGCCGGCCAAGCGCTGCCACCCCGGCGCGAAAATCAGCGCGATCAACCAGGCCGCGTTCCGCCCAGGCGCGCGCCGGATCAGGGTGCCAACGAATGGTTTCCCGCACCCCCGCCACCCGTGGATGCGCTGCCTGGGCCGCCAGCAAGGCGGGCGCGTCGGGGGAGGTCAGCGGGGCATAGGCAATGTAGCGCGCGGCCACCCCATGCGCCTTGTCCAGGCCGTCGAGCCAGATTGTTTCTTCTTCGGCGTCGCGTGCCCGGTCCCAGACCGCTTCGATATGCACGCTGCCGACGATGTTATGCGCGCCCACATCGGCACGGAAATCAGCCGGCAGATAATCATGCCGCATATAGGAAATATCGCCCATGGAAGCGAGCGTCGGGTCGCCTTCATCCAGCCAGCGATGCCGCCCGAGCGACAAATCCCACAAATGATGATGGGCATCGATGATCGGGCCAGCATATCGCATTTCGTACCTCTCTCCATTTGACCGGCCCCAATCGCGAGCCTAGCGTTAGCGCTACCTAATTCAGGGAAGGAACCGATCTCATGCCAACAAAAGTCGCGAAAATCTGGGCGTCCGGCAAGGCCGTCGTCAATGGCTGGCTCGCCATCCCGTCGGGCTTTTCGGCCGAAGTGATGGCGCAATGTGGCTTCGACAGCGTCACCGTCGATATGCAGCATGGCGTGCAAGACTATCAATCCATGGTGCAATGCTTCCAGGCGATGCAGGCCCATCCGGTAACGCCGATGGTGCGGGTGCCGTGGAATGAACCTGGCATCATCGGCAAGGCGCTCGATGGTGGCGCCATGGGCATCATCTGCCCGATGATCAACACCAAAAAAGAAGCCGAAGCGCTGGTGCAGGCGTGCAAATACCCGCCGCTTGGCGTGCGCAGCAACGGGCCGATCCGCGCCGGCATGTATGGCGAAGCCACAAGCTACCAGACCACCGCGAATGCCGAAACGCTGTGCATTCCGATGATCGAAACCAAAACCGCAATCAAGAATCTCGAAGCCATCCTCGATGTCGAAGGCGTCGCCGGCGTCTATATCGGCCCGTCCGATCTCGGTCTGTCCTATGGCATGGTGCCGAAATTGGATCGCGATGAGCCGGAAATCCTCAAAATCTATGACAAAATCCTGAAGGAATGCGGCAAGCGTGGGATTTACGCGGGCATCCATACGTCGGGCGCCGCGGACGCGGCCAAGTGCATTGCGCGCGGGTTCCGGTTGACGACATTGGCCAATGACAGCGGGCTGATGGCGACTTACGCGAAGATGCAAATCGCGGCCACGCGGAAGGATTCTAAAGGGGTAGCGTAAGTAAGAATCTACTTTGTTTGAAAACAAAGCAGCAAAAAAACTTTGTCAAGGCTCCGGGAGTCTCAGTAGCGCTCTTGGCCATCAGTGGCCCTCTTATCTCGCTTATCTCAATTAGTTTCTCGACTATCGGAATTTGTTGGGTTAACCACAACTCAATGCTAGATCGCGTTGTGATGGCTGATCGCGACCTTCTCTTCATTCATTTACATCTGCTTATTGGAATTGTCACTATTCCGTTCACTACCTCACTACCTCACTGGCAGCTGTTTGGTACAACCAAGGTGCGAGTGCAAAATGGGCAATCGGAATCTATTGCGCGAACTGGGTCTACATCTCTGCGGTCTTTATACAGATTATTCGCCACCTCTTAAGGCATCAACATCTCTCTTCAAA
>JANXRN010000383.1 GCA_025352995.1 Acetobacteraceae bacterium | reverse complement strand
CGGGCGCATGATCTTTGGCTGCGGGACAGCGCCACCGAACGCCGCCTGACCTTCGACGGCGCACCGCATTTCGCCTATGGCGTGTCGGGGGAAATGAACCTCACGCATGTATCCTTGCAGCGACGCGGGATCGTGCTGCCGGCGAACGCGCTGTTTTCCCCAGATGGCAGCAAAGTTTTTACCTCCCGCGTTGATCAACGCCTGGTTGCCGACCTGCCGCTGGTGCAGCACGTGCCGGATGATGGATCGGTGCGGCCGTTGCTGCATCAGATGAAGTTCGCGCTGAGCGGGGACAAGCATCTGCCAGTCGAAACGCATTACATTATCGATCTCAATTCCGGCGCCGTGACCCAATGCCCGGCCGGCCCGCACGTCACCGGGATGACCACCTGCCTTGAAAAAGAAGAAGCCTGGTGGAGCCAAGATGGCAGCCTTGTGTTCTTCCTCGATCGCGATCGTTACTGGCAGCGACTGACTTTGTGGGAATTCTCCGCCGCAACCGGGCTGGCGCGGGAAGTGTTCACCGAAACCGGCGCCACCTTCCTTGACAATAACGTTTCGGTGATGGGCTTGCCGAACGTCCGGGTGCTGGATGCAAGCGGGGAATTCATCTGGTATTCGCAGGCATCCGGCTGGGGACATCTTTATTTGCACGATCTCGCGACCGGGGCGCGCAAACTTGCCATCACCAGCGGCGATTGGCTGGTCCGCGACCTGCTGCATGTTGATCCCGTGGCGCGCAGCATCGAATTCCTGGCAAGTGGGATGGACCCCGCCACCAATCCGTACCATCGGGTGCTGTGCCGCATCGGGCTGGATGGTGGCGATTTGCAGGTGCTGACGCCAGGCGACGGCGACCAGCAACTGGCGATGCCGCTGAAGCGAGTGCCGCGCGACCATATCAGGCCGGCGATGGATGTGGGGCAGTATCGTTCACCGTCCGGGCGGTTCTTCGTGCATACGCATTCCGACCTCACCCGCGTACCAGTATCGGAACTGCGGCGCGCCGACGGCTCATTGGTAACCACTTTGGCGGTCGCCGAAATTGCCGTTCCAGACTGGCGCTTTGCCACGCCGTTCCGCACCGTGGCCGCCGATGGGATAACGGAATTGTTCGGCGCGATGTGGCTGCCGTCCGACTTCGATCCGGCAAAGCGCTATCCCGTCATCGACTACATCTATCCCGGCCCGCAGCGCGGCCAGTTGCCAACGGTGATGTTGACCGATGTGCTGGGCGAACTCGGCCGCGCGACCTTGCCGCAGGCGTTCGCGGAATTGGGATTTATCGTGCTCAACATCGAAGGGCGCGGCAATCCAGGGCGGTCGAAAGCGTTCCACGATCTTTGTTACGGCAAGCTGGAAGACCCCGGCACGCTTGCCGATCATGTTTCGGCGCTGGATCAGTTGGCGGCGCGGCATTCCTGGATGGATATTTCCAGGGTCGGCATCATGGGCCATTCCGGCGGCGGCTATGCGTCGGTGCGGGCGTTGCTGAAATATCCGCACAGATTTCACGCCGCGGTGGCAAGTTCGGGCAACCACGATCAGCGTGGCTATAGCTTCGCCTGGACGGAGAAATATATGGGCCCGGATGGCGATTACGGCGCGGCCGCAAACCCACCGGATGTCGTCGCCTTACAAGGCAAGTTGCTGCTGGCAACTGGGGACATGGACGACAATGTCCATCCCGCGCTGACAATGCAACTGGCGGCAGCCTTGATCAAATCGGACAAGGATTTCGAGTTTCTGCCGCTGCCAAACGACGACCACACCACCGTCTGGGCAGGCCCATATTTCCTCCGCCGCGCCATGGCGTTCATGCTGAGGAGCCTAAACGGATAAAAAGCTTTTTGGGTTTTTTGTGTAAAGGCCAGCAGTTCTTTTTGTGAACAAAAAGAACCAAAAAAACTTCTATCCATTCCTAGCCGTTGGCGTGCCTCCCCCCGCAGCAGCGAAGCGCTCGGAACCAAAGTGGAAAAGTTTTTTTGCTCCTTTTTTTCAAAAAAAGGAGTGCTTTCTTGGCTTTACTCTTCCTGCGACAACGGCCAGGAACAACCTGGGCAGTTAACAAAAAGAAGGCGCGTCCTTCCCCTAACTTGGCTTAGCCACGATCAACAAATGCCACCCAAACCGCCGCTCCAGCGCTGCAAACATCGCTTGCGGCATGGCAGCAAACCAGGGCTGCAATTCGTACTCGTATCTCAGATATTTCTCGACCACATAGGGGAAGATATGCGCCTGGGTGATCGAGACAGCCCCGAAATCATTGGCGCGTAGCAGGGCGCGCGCATCAGCCTGGGTGTAGCTGTTGGCAATCGGGCAGCCGGACTGGGCTTCGGGCTGGTCGAACCCGGCCTCGATCATGCAATCCTTCCAACTGTCGCGGGCGTAGAGCATCAGGCGGAATTCACCATTGGGGCGAATGGCGCGGCGCGCCTGGCGGATGATCGCGTCGGGGTCTGGCGTGTGATGGATAACGCCGAAAGAATAGATCAAATCAAAGCTCGCCTGACGGACATGATCGCTGAGCTGTTCGGCGTTGGCGTGGATCAGATTGCCGTGGACGCCAAACGTCTCGAACCGCTTGCGGGCGAGGTCGAGGCTGATCTTGGACAGTTCGATCCCGGTATATTCAGCCCCCGCGCGGGCGAAGTTCACCGCATCAGTGCCGATGCCGCAGCCGATTTCGAGCACCCGTTTGTCGTTCCAGCGCGTGAAGTCGGCAAAGCCGGGAATGTGCGGCTCGATGAAGTATTTCCGTGCCTCAACCTCATCAAAATAGGTCCGACTGCCGATCTTGGCGGCCGAATGGCGGATATTGCAGGGGCGGCGGTTCCAGTAATCAGCAACGGTATCGATGGCGACAGCTGACATTGCGGGGCGGGCCTTACTTCAGGGTGCCAAGTGCCACGGTCAGCAGGCCGATGACGAGGTTGACGGTAATCAGATGGCGAATGCGGCCGAGGGCGGCAACGGCAGTCGCCTGATCATTGACCGCCATCGCGCGACGCATCGCGGCCCACGGCACGAAG
>JANXRN010000418.1 GCA_025352995.1 Acetobacteraceae bacterium | reverse complement strand
TGACCGTTCCAGCCATTCGGGCGCTTGGTATTGCGCACCGGGTTGGCCGGCGGCGGTGCGCCAAGCAAAGACTTATACCAAGCGCCGTTGACCCATTCTTCATGGGTCAACATCAAGGGCGCTTGGTATAAGTAAGCTTCTTGCTTTTGCTCACAAAAAGAACTGCTTGCCTCCCCTACCTTGCCTTTCCCAGATACTTGCGCCATAAGCCGGCCCGTCGACGGCACCCGCCGTCGGTAATTCACACGCGGGGCGCCTTTCCGGTCCTTATCAGGACCAGAACCCGGTGCCGAAATGGTCATCCCAAAGGATGGACATCAAGGCCAGGCCCCGCGGAGGTTCAACCGGTAACTGGAAAGGAGCACGCTTATGGCGATGCCCGAGTTCACTTTGCGTGGCCTGCTTGAAGCAGGCGTTCATTTTGGCCATCACACGCGGCGCTGGAATCCGCGGATGAAGCCTTATATCTTCGGCATCCGCAACCAGGTCCATATTCTTGACCTGCAGCAGACCGCGCCGATGCTCGACCGCGCGCTGCGCGCGGTGCGTGACGTCACCGCCGCCGGTGGCCGAGTGCTGTTCGTTGGCACCAAGCGCGCCGCCGCTGATTACGTCGCCGACAGCGCCAAGCGCTGCGGCCAGTATTACGTCAACCATCGCTGGCTCGGCGGCATGCTGACCAACTGGAAGACCATCACCGGCAGCATCAAGCGCCTGCGCCAGATTGACGACATGCTGGCCGGCAACATCGACGGCCTGACCAAGAAAGAAGTGCTCGACATCACCCGCGACCGCGAAAAGCTGGAACGCGCGCTGGGTGGCATCAAGGACATGGGCGGCCTGCCGGACATCCTTTTCATCATCGACACCAACAAGGAAAAGCTGGCGGTGGAAGAAGCCACCAAGCTTGGCATTCCGGTGATCGCGATCCTGGACAGCAATTCCGACCCGACCGGCGTCACTTTCCCGATCCCGGGCAATGACGACGCGATCCGCGCCATCACGCTGTATTGCGATCTGATCGCGGGTTCGGTGCTCGACGGCATCAGCGCGGAAATGCAGGCGTCAGGCCGCGATATCGGTGCGTCCGAAGAACTGCCGATCGCCGCCATGCCCGCCATGGAGCCGATCGCCGAAGCCCCGGCTGCCGAATAGCGCGACCGAATAGGAGAGCCGATATGGTTGCTGTTACTGCTGCCCTGGTGAAGGATCTGCGCGAGCGGACCGGCGCCGGGATGATGGATTGTAAGAAAGCCCTGGTCGAAGTCGATGGCGACGTCGAAGCCGCGATCGACTGGCTGCGCAAAAAGGGCCTGTCCACCGCCGCCAAGAAATCCGGCCGCGTCGCGTCCGAAGGCCTGATCGGCGTTGCCACCAGTGCCCAAAAAGCCGCGATGGTGGAGGTTAATTCCGAAACTGACTTCGTGGCGCGCAACGAAACCTTCCAGAACTTCGTTGCCGAAGTCGCCCAGGTGGCGCTTTCGGTCGGCGAAAATATCGAAGCAATCGCCGCCGCCCCGTTCCCCGGCACCGGCCGCAGCGTGTCCGAAGAACTGACCCAGCTGATCGCCACCATTGGCGAAAACATGACGCTGCGTCGTGCCCGCGTGCTGACGGTGACCAACGGCGCCGTTGCGTCCTACATCCATCAGGCGATCAAGCCCGGCTTGGGCAAGATCGGCGTGCTGGTGGCGGTTGAAAGCACCGGCGAACTGGCGGCGCTTGAAGTGCTCGGCCGTCAGGTCGGGATGCATGTCGCGGCCACCGTACCAACCGCGTTGGATATCTCCGACGTCGATCCGGCCGAGCTTGAACGCGAAAAAGCGGTGCTGTCCGATCAGGCCCGCGCGTCCGGCAAGCCGGAAGCGATCATTGAAAAAATGGTCGCCGGAAGGATCGCCAAATACTACCAGGAAGTTGTTCTGCTTGAACAAATCTGGGTGCATGACGGCGAAAGCCGCGTCGCCGTGGTGGTCGAAAAAGCCGGCGCCCGCTTGGGTGGCTTTGCCCGCTTCAAGCTCGGCGAAGGCATTGAAAAGGAAGTCGGGGACTTCGCGGCCGAAGTCGCTGCCGCTTCCGGGATTGCTCAGCCGGCGCCAGTCTGACGAACCAACCCCGCGCGGTTGCAAGCCGCGCGGGGTTGTGACAGACCCCGCAACTGCCATGGCACGCGCCTGAACGGCGCGACTCGCCCGCGCGCGTCCGCAAACCCTCGCCCGGCAGGAAACAATGACCCAAAACCTCGCCTACAAGCGCGTCCTGCTGAAGGTTTCGGGCGAAGCCCTGATGGGCAAACGAGATTACGGCCTGGATACCGACACCGTCGCCGCCATCGCGTCCGACATCGCCAATGTGGTGAAAATGGGCGCCGAGGTCTGCCTGGTGATCGGTGGCGGCAACATCTTCCGTGGGATATCAGGGGCGGCCGCCGGCATGGACCGCGCCCAGGCTGATTATATGGGCATGCTGGCAACCGTGATGAACGCGCTCGGCATGCAAGGCGCGCTCGAAGCCTGCGGAGTGCCAACCCGGGTGCAATCCGCCATCCCAATGGCGTCGGTCTGCGAACCCTATATCCGCCGCCGCGCCGAACGCCACATGGAAAAAGGCCGGGTGGTGATCTTCGCCGCCGGCACCGGCAACCCGTTCTTCACCACCGACACCGCGGCCGCGTTGCGCGCCGCGGAAATGAAATGCGACGCGCTGCTCAAAGGCACCCAGGTCGATGGGGTCTATTCCGCCGATCCGCGCAAAGTCGCCAACGCCACCCGCTTCGATCAGCTGACCTATCACGACGTGCTGTCGCGCGACCTCACCTTCATGGATGCTTCCGCGATCAGTCTGGCGCGGGAAAATCACGTCCCGATCTTGGTTTTCAACATCCGCGCACCCGGCGCCTTCGCCGCTGTCATGCGCGGCGAAGGATTTTTCACCACCATTGCCGAGCCGCGCGCCGCGGCGTGATCTTAGGGAGAGCCTGCCATGGCGACTGACCTACCCAGCATCAAAACTGACCTGACAAGGCGCATGGACGGCGCCATCGAAACTCTGCGCCGCGAGTACAGCGGCCTGCGATCGGGCCGCGCCAGCCCGGCCCTACTCGATCCGGTCCGCGTCGAGGCCTATGGCTCCGAAGTGCCGCTCTCCCAGGTTGGCACCGTGGGCGTGCCCGAAGCGCGCCTGCTCACCGTGCAAGTCTGGGATCGCAGCCTGGTGACGGCAACGGTCAAGGCCATCCGCGACTGCGGCCTCGGCCTCAACCCACAGCCTGACGGCCAGCTGATCCGGGTTCCGATCCCGCAATTAACCGGCGAACGCCGCATCGAACTCGCCAAGGCCGCCAACCGTTACGCCGAAGGCGCCAAAATCGCCGTGCGTGGCGTGCGGCGCGACGGGATGGAACAAATCAAAGCGCTCGAAAAGAAAAGCATCATCGGCCAAGACGAGGAAAAACGCTGGGCCGACGACGTGCAAAAACTGACCGATAGCTACATCAAAAAGCTCGATGACATGCTTGCGGAGAAAGACAAGGAAATCAAAACCGTCTAGGGTCAGCATCATGACCCAAAGCGGCTCGACCCAACCCGTCCGAGACAACCAAACCGCAACCGGCGGCAGCCCGCCGCCGCCGGTCCATGTCGCGATCATCATGGATGGCAACGGGCGCTGGGCAACCTCCCGCGGGCTGCCCCGCGTCGCCGGTCACCGCGCTGGCGTCGAAGCCGTCCGCCGTGCCGTCCGCACCGCCGGCGAACTCGGGCTGCAATGGCTGACGCTCTACGCCTTCAGCAGCGAAAACTGGCGCCGGCCGCTGTCGGAAATCATCGACCTCACCGGCCTGCTGCGCCACTTCCTGCGCATGGAAATCGCCGACCTCCACTCCAAAGGCGTGCGCCTCCACTTCATCGGCGACCGCACCAAATTCGATCCGGGCATCCAATCCGATATCGCCCAGGCCGAAAAAACCACCAATAACAACGCCGGCCTCAACCTCGTCATCGCACTATCGTACGGCGGCCGCGCTGAAATCGTCGCCGCCGCGCGCAAAACCGCCGAAGACATCATCGCCGGACGCCTCCCCATCGAGGCCCTCGACGAAACAAACTTCGCCGAACGCCTGTCGACCGCCGAAATCCCCGACCCCGACCTCATCATCCGAACCTCGGGCGAAAAACGCCTGTCCAACTTCCTGCTCTGGCAAGGCGCCTACGCCGAACTGCTGTTCGTTGACACATTATGGCCCGACTTCGGCCCCAGCGAATTCACCGCCGCCCTCGCCGAATTCGCCCGTCGCGACCGACGGTTCGGGGCGCGGCCGGGGTGAGGACGGTAGGCAAGCAAGGCCAGGGGGCGCTGCCCCCTGGACCCCCGCCAGGGAAGGTCCCTGGACGCCAAACCTTTAAGAGAGGGGTGAAGCGAGAGGGGGGCAAGGTGGTGGCTGCAACATACGAGTCGCCCCCCTCTCGCTTCACCCCTAGCTTTCTTCGGATAGGG
>JANXRN010000398.1 GCA_025352995.1 Acetobacteraceae bacterium | reverse complement strand
GTCATCATCAACGCATCAGGTTGCGGCACCACCGTCAAAGATTACGGCTTCATGTTCCGGGCGGAGCTTGGCGCCTGGCCGGCGCAAGCGGCGCGGATTGCTGACATCGCGCTTGATATCAGCGAATATCTTCTGCGCATCGGCTACGCCCCAAGCCGTGCCGCGCCCGATCTGACGGTGGCCTATCATTCCGCCTGTTCGTTGCAGCATGGCCAGAAAGTGACCGAGGCCCCGAAAACCTTGTTGCGTCAGGCTGGGTTCAAAATCGTCGAACCGGCGGAGGCGCATATTTGTTGCGGTTCGGCGGGCACCTACAACATGCTGCAACCGGAGATCGCCGATC
Organism: Acetobacteraceae bacterium; assembly: GCA_025352995.1. Classification (GTDB taxonomy): domain Bacteria; phylum Pseudomonadota; class Alphaproteobacteria; order Acetobacterales; family Acetobacteraceae; genus CAITOL01. The sequence continues at coordinate 11,541 of JANXRN010000398.1, read as the reverse complement.
GGCTGCGCGCCCGCAAGCTTGGCAATTTGAACGCCACCGGCGCCGATCTGATCGCGGCTGGCAATATCGGCTGCATGACGCAGCTCGCGGGGGACAGCATGCCGGTGGTGCATAGCGTCGAATTGCTGGACTGGATGGCCGGCGGACCGGCGCCCGGAAAGCTTCAAAACCGCGTTGTCGCGATAGATTAACTTGCCGCCGCCACCGATGTGGCTGAAATTGGCGCATGCGCATATTCCAAACGATTCTGGCGGGCCTGGTGGTGCTTTTCGCGGCGGGCGCGGCCATCGGCCAAGGCCGGTCCGACATCGATAATTTGCTCACCCAGCTCAAGGTCGCGCCGGATGAGCAAGTGGCGGCATTGTTGGAACGCCGTATCCGTGACGCATGGATCAAGTCCGGGTCGCCGTCGGTGGTGTTGATGCTGCAACGGGGCATGCGGGAATTATCCGCCCATGACCTCGACCGCGCGCTCGATGCGTTCGATTCCGCCCTTGTCCTGGAACCTGACTACATCGAAGGCTATCACCGCCGCGCCGTCGCGCGGTTTGAAGCGGGAAAGTATGCCCTCGCGCTCGAAGACATCCAGGAAGCGCTGACGCGGGAGCCGCGGCATTTCCTGGTGCTGCAAACCCTGTCGCGCATCGCCGAGGCGCGCAAGGACTGGAAGGGCGCGCTGGCGGCCTATAAACGCTGCCTGGACATCGATCCAAAAACCCCTGGCGGTGCTGAACGGCTGGCGATTTTGCAAAAGAAAGTGACGGGCGAAGCGCTATGAATATCGCGGAATTCGCGCTTGCCCACGAAACCAAATGGCCGCGCGATATTGGCGCCCATCTGCTGGCCGGTGTGTTCGAACCGGCGCCGTGGAACGAGGTGCTTGGCCCGACCGCGCCGCGCGGGGGGCCGAACGGGGTGCTGCTGCATCGCGGCCAACTTATCGCGCAGTGGGGCGATACACGCCAGATCGATATGACTTTCAGCGTGGCCAAATCCTACCTGGCAATTCTGGCCGGCGTCGCGATTGCTGATGGCATGATCAGCGATCTTGATGATCGGGTCGGCGCGACCGTTGATGATGGCGGCTTTGATGGCCCGCATAACGGGGCCATCACCTGGCGGCATTTGCTGACCCAGACATCGGAATGGGAAGGCAGTTTGTTCGGCAAGCCCGACCAGATTGACCGCTATCGCGGCACCGCCAACAGCGGCGATCCGGTGCCGGGGCGGAAGAAGGGCGATCCAAGGCCATTACAAGCGCCGGGCAGCTTCTGGGAATATAACGACATCCGCGTGAACCGCCTGTCGCTCGCCTTGCTGCGCCGCTTTGGCCGGTCGTTACGCAATGTGTTCGCCGAACGGATCATGGCCCCGATCGGCGCTAGCAATGATTGGCGTTGGGTTGGCTATCGCAATTCCACCGTTTTGGTTGGCGGCCAGGACATCGAATGCGTGTCCGGCGGCGGACATTGGGGCGGCGGCGTGTTCATCCATGCCGAGGACCAGGCGCTGGTCGGGCAATTAATGTTGGCTGATGGCGTCTGGAACGGTCGTCGGCTGCTGCCGGAAGGCTGGGTTGCGGCAATGCGCGCGCCGTGCCCGGTGAAGCCGGATTACGGGCTGCTGTGGTGGCTGAACCCGGACGGATGTTTTCAGCGCACCGCATCCCCCGAAAGCTATTTTGCCCTCGGCGCCGGTGGCAACATCACCTGGATCGATCCCGCGCACGACATTGTTGCTGTCCTGCGCTGGATCGATATGACCGCCCTGCCGGAATGGATCGGCAAGGCAATGGAATTTATTCGCCGGTAAAGACCGGGCGGCGCTTTTCGACGAATGCGTTGGCCGCTTCCCGGTGATCATCGGTTGCATGCGCCAAAGCCTGCATCGCCGATGACAGTTCGAGCACCGTATCAAGCCGCGAATGCCGGCCTTCAACCAGCAGCCGCTTGGTCAGCCGCACCGCTTGGGGCGGGTTGGCGGCGATGCGTTTGGCGAGCGCGATGGCTGTTGCCACCAACTCATCATCCGGCACCACCCGTGACACCAAGCCGCAGGCCAAGGCTTCGTCCGCAGTCAGCGGATCGCCGGTCAGCGCCATTTCAGCGGCTTTCGAATAGCCGACAACCCGCTGCAACAGCCACGCCCCACCATCGCCCGGCACCAGCCCGACTTTCACAAAGCTCTCGGCAAAGCGCGCCGAGGCGCCCGCGATGCGGATGTCGCACATGCAGGTCAGATCGCAGCCCGCCCCAATCGCCGGGCCGTTCACCGCCGCGATGATCGGCACTTCCAGTTTCTCGAACGCCAGCGGAATGCGCTGAATGCCGCGCTTATAGTAGCTGGTGGTGTTCACCGGCCGGCGGCGGCGTTCCTCCGCTCCTTCGGCCATGCGTTTGACGTTGCCGCCGGCGGAAAACGCACTGCCGGCCGCGGTCAGGATGGCTACCCGCACGGACTTGTCGCCGTTCATCCGGTCGCAGGCGGCGACCAGGCCGTCAATGATGTCGTCGGAAATCGGGTTGCGCTGTTCGGGCAGGTTGAGGGTCAGCGTGACGATGGCGCCGTCTTGCTGGTAGAGCAGGTCTTCGGACATACTAAGGAAATTCCTTTAAGAAAGCAGTTCTTTTTGTGAACAAAAAGAACCAAAAAAACTTTTTGATACTGGCGCACCACTGCCGGTGCGCACTCGGAACCAATTGGGGAAGTTTTTTTGCTTCTTTTTGTTCACAAAAAGAAGACGCTTCCTTTACCTAAGCCCTAATCCCCTTGCGATCATCCCCCGCAAAATCTCCCGCGTGCCACCGCGCAACGAAAAGCTCGGCGCGTGCAGCATGCTATGCGCCAGCACCGCGAGAAAATCCTCGGTCGTTTCGGCGGTCGGTTCACTGGCAATCAGCGTCCGGGCGATCTCCGGAATTTCCTGTTCCAGACTGGTGCCGAGGTCTTTCACCATCGCTGCGTGATTGGCCGGTTCCAGCCCTTGTTGCAGCATTCCGGAAATTGATCGCGACATGCGCCGCAGGGTGATGAAATGCGCCTGCAGGCGCCCAAGCGCGATGGCCGCGCGTTCCGCGGGGTCCCGCCCGAGCACCCGCATCAGTTCGACTACCAGGCCAAAACTGGACAGGAAGCGTTCCGGCCCGCTGCGTTCGAAGGCGAGTTCGCCAGTGACCTGCTTCCAGCCGGCGCCTTCGGTGCCCAGCAGCGCGTCTTCCGGCAGGAAGGCGTCGGTGAAGACAACTTCGTTGAAATGATGCGCGCCGGACAAAGCGTGGATCGGGCGGATTTGCATGCCCGATGTGGTTTTCATATCGACCAGGAACTGGGTCGTGCCGGCATGGCGGTCAGTGGAATCCACCGACCCGGTGCGGCAGAACAAGATCATGTAGTCCGCCAGATGCGCCGAACTGGTCCACAGCTTGGTGCCGTTGACCACCCAGCCGCCTTGCACCTTGGTTGCCTTGGTGCGGGTGGATGCCAGGTCGGACCCGCTGTCAGGCTCGCTCATCCCGATACAGAAACAGCATTCGCCAGCGGCGATCTTGGGCAGGATTTTCTGCTTTTGCTCCTCGGTGCCGATCTTGAGGATTTGCACGCCACTTTGCCGATCGGCGACCCAATGCAAGCTCACTGGGGCACCGGCGGCGAGGGTTTCCTCCATCACCACATAGCGTTCCAGCGCGTTACGCCCATGCCCGCCATACTTTTTTGGCCAGGTCATCCCGATCCAGCCCTTGGCGCCGAGCTTGCGGCTGAATTCGGCATCATGACCGGACCAGCTTTCGGCTTTGCTTCTGGCGTCCCGGCCGGCGAGTTCAACCCGCAGGAATTCGCGTACCTCGGCGCGTAACGCTTCGGCTTCGGGGCAGGGTGGGGGTTTGGGGAAGTTTATTGCGTTCATGAAGCAAACCTCAAGCAATGAAGAGCGTTTTTTTTGGGAACAAAAAGAACCAAAAAAACTTTATCTATTGGTGCGTCGTCATGTCGGCCCAGAAGCGCTCTGGGCCTCGCTCGGCTACCATCCGGCCCAGCAGCAACGCCCATTCGGCTTCGCCGCCGAATTCGTCGCGCCACGACCAGAGGCGCTTGGTGAAGTAGTGCAGGCTGTGTTCGTAGGTGAAGCCGATCGCGCCGTGGATTGCGTGCGACAGGCTGGCAACCGTGCCGGCAGCCTCGCCACAGCGCAGTTTCGCTGCCCCGATCGCAGTTACGCCCATGCCTTGCCCAACGGCCTCAGCCGCAAGGTCTGCCGCCGCACTGGCGGCCGCGGTCTGGCTCGCCATGATCGCGAGATTCTGCTGCACCGCCTGGAACTTGCCGATCGGCTTGCCGAACTGCTTGCGGTCCAGCGCATATTGCACCGTCAGCGCCAGGATATGATCCATCGCGCCGGAAATCTGCTGGCAGCGTGCGGCAGCCCCCAAGCGCCGCAGCTGCGCGGCATCAACCAGGGTCGCCCCGACCGCATTGCGCGGCACAATCGCATCGAACGTCACGGTGTCCCGCGGCTCCCGTGCCAGATTGGCGCTGGTGGTCACCGTCCAGCCGCCCGCTGGGACTGACGCCACCACCATCCCATCGGGCCCTTCGGCCAGCACCGCAATGGCGCCGACCGAACGGCCCCAGGGAATGCGCCCGGCCGTGCCTGTGATCCGCCAGGCGTCACCGTTGCGCGTGGCCGTCAGGCTATCGCCCGGCAGCACTGGGGCGATGGATAGCGTGCCGTCGGGGATTGCCAAGCCAGCTTGCGCCAGCAGCCAACTTGCCATCATGGTTTCGGCGAGCGGCAGCGGCACCGCAGCGCCACCGGCGGCCCGCAAGATTGACAGCGCCTCGGCCGGATCAACCCCGTAGCCGCCGGCCTCTTCCGGCACCAGCGCCCGGGTCAGGCCGGCATCTTCCACCGCCGCCCAAGCGGCTTCGGGCCAGTTGCCGGCCTCGGCCGCGGCCAGATCGCGCGGCGCGAAATGATCGGCGAAGACGCGGGTTGCGGTTTCTCGCAGCATGTCGGTTTCTTCTGGCAAGTCTATTCCTCCCTGCGGCAAATCTAGTCCGATGCTAGCAGCTTCGACGGCGCGGGAAAGCGGGCGTCACCAAAGCCGCGCGACGCCGTAGATATCGAACTGGGTTTCGTTCGACACCAGCACAAGATTATCCAGCATCGCTTGCGCGATCAGCATGCGATCGAACGGGTCCTGATGTGGGCCAGGCAGCGCGCCGGCGGCCTGGCCGTGGCGCAGAGACACCGCCAAGGGAGAAAAGCCCTGACCGTTGATCGCGCTCCCGAGATCGGCGGCAATGCCCGCAACGGACGGAAGTTTGCCAAGCCGGAATTTGGTGGCGATTTCCCACGCCGATGCGGCGCTTACAAAGATATCATTGGCGTCGTCGGAAATTGCAGTGCGCGCAGATTGCGACAGGCGCATATCGCCGACGAACCACCAGATGAGTGTATGCGTGTCGAGGAGCAGCCGCACGGCGCTATTCCCAGCGTGCGCGTTCTTCCTCCGGCAGCGGGTCGAAAAAACTCTCGTCGAACTTGATCAATCCGCGCAGCGCACCAAACTGGCGCTTGGACTTCGGCGGCTCGATCGGCACCAGTTTGGCGATCGGTTGCTTCCCGCGTGCCAAGATGATTTCCTCCCCCGCTTCAACCCGGGCGAGCAATTGCGACAAATTGGTTTTGGCGGCATGCACAGTGACATATGACATGCAGGTTATTTAGCTAATACAAGCTAGCTAGTCAAACAAAAAAAGCGCCAACCTCTTCCCAAACGAGCAGTCATCCCACGTTGACAGGCGATCCCTGCGCCCTGACAATCCCCCATCGCACCGCATAATCCGGAGGCTTCCATGACCGCCCAGTTTCTCCCCGATCGCCGAGGCTTTCTTGCAATGGCGGGCGGGCTTGCCGCCGTTACCCTGGCCGGCACCGCGAACGCTGCGCCGAAACGCGGCGGCAAGCTGATCTATGGGCGCTATGCCGACAGCCAGTTCCTCGATCCGGTGCTCAACGACAACAATGTCGATATCTGGGTGATGAACTCGATTTACGATACGTTGCTGTTTCCAACTGCCGATGGCACCGGCGTGCAGGCCGGCCTCGCCACCAAATGGGCGTTCACCGATGCGGGCAAAACCCTCACCCTGACTTTGCGGGCCGGGGTGAAGTTCTCCGATGGCTCCCCGATGACCGCGGGCGACGTGAAATGGTCGCTCGATCGTGCGCGTGACCCGAAGGCGGGTGCCTGGAACGATCTGATCGGCTCGATCGATGCGGTAAACGTTGCGGGCGCCGATAGCGTGGTGTTGAAGCTGAAAACCCCAGACCCGACCATCCTGGCGGCATTGGCGACATTTAATACCGGCATCATGCCGCAGAAATTGTTCGAAGCGGCCGCCGGCGCGACACCCGACGACAAGGCCAAGGCGTTCGGCGAAAAGCCGGTCGGCACCGGGCCGTTCATGATGGTCGAATGGAAGCGCAACCAGGTGATGCGGCTTGCCCGCAACCCGCATTACTGGCGCCAGGGCGAGGACGGCAAGCCGTTGCCGTATCTCGACGAACTCGAATTCCAGATCATCCCTGATGATTCGACCCGCATCCTAAAACTGAAAGCCGGCGAACTGCACGGCAGCGAATTCATTCCGCTCGCCCGGGTCAAGGAATTGCAGGGCGACAAGAATTTGCGGATGGAATTATGGCCGTCAACCAAGGTCACCTATCTGTCGTTCATGGTGAAACCCAAGCTGACCAACGGCACCGACAACCCGCTGGCCAATTTGAAAGTGCGCCAAGCGCTGAACTACGCGGTGAACAAGGATGGGGTGATCGCCATCACCACTTTGGGCCTCGGCAAGCCGATGCGGTCCTTCATGTCATCGACCACGCCGCTGTTCGATGGTCCGGCGCCGCTCTACAAATATGATCTGGCGAAAGCGAAAGCGCTGTTGAAAGAAGCCGGCTTCGAAAAAGGCTTCGAGGTTTCTTGCATGACCGTCGCCGGCAACCAGGACAACCTCAACAACCTCACCACCGTGCAGCAAATGTGGGCGGCGATCGGGGTCAATTTAAAAATCGAGCCGATGGATAACCCGTCGCTGACCAAGCGTTACCGCGCCGAGGATTTCCAGATGCGCACCGCAGCCTGGACGAACGACATTTCTGACCCCGGCCAGATCACCAATTATTTCGCCTATGGCCCGACCATCCATGCGCTGCATTCGGGCTATAACGATGACAAACTGAATGCGCTGTATCTGGCCAGCCAGCAGGAAACCGATCCGGCGAAACGTAAAGCCCAGTTCAAGGAAATCCAGAAAATCTATAATGATGCGGCGACGATCGTGCCGCTCTATGAAACGCCTTATACCGTTGCCTGGCGCAAGAACGTGACCGGGTTTGTGCAAATCCCGCTCGGCAACAACTACTTCCAGGCGACGAGCATCGGCGCCTGACGCGCCGATGAACCGGGGAACCTGGCTCCTCGGCCGCCTCGCGCAGATCGTGCCGACCTTTGTGATGATCGGCGTGGCCGTGTTCGTGCTCGCCCGGCTGCTGCCGGGCGATCAGGTGTCGGCGATGCTGGGCGAACGTGCGTCCGACGACACCATCGCGCGGATGCAGGCCCAGCTTGGGCTCGACAGGTCGGTGTTTGTGCAGCTGCTGGATTTTCTTGCGGCGGCAGTGCGGGGCAATTTCGGCGACAGCATGTCGTTGCGCTTGCCGGTGTTGCAGGTCATTGCCGAACGGTTACCGGTGACCTTGGCCTTGATGGCCATCGCCGTGGTGCTGGCGCTGTCCATCGCTTTGCCGCTGGCGTTCGTTGCGGCATTGAACGCCAATCGATGGCCTGACATGCTGATCCGGACAATATTCCAGATCGGGCTGTCATCACCGGTATTCTATATCGGGCTGTTGCTGCTGACGGTGTTTGCCGCCGGGCTGCGCTGGTTTCCGGTCGGGGGCTATGGCGATGACTGGGGGGAGCATTTATATCATCTGTTCCTGCCCGGCCTGACCTTGTCGTTCAGTTTCGCAGCCGTGGTGATGCGCAATTTGCGCGCCGGCATTCTGGCGGTGCTAACCGCCGAATATGTCGATTTCGCCCGCGCCAAGGGCTTGTCGGCGGGTGTCGTGCTTGGCCGGCACGTGTTGCGCAATGCGCTGATTGCAACGGTTACCCTGGTCGGCCTGCATGTCGGGGCGCTGCTCGGCGGCGCGGTCATTACCGAAACCGTGTTCGCGGTGCCCGGCGTCGGGCGGTTGATGATCGACTCGATTTTGGCGCGCGACTATCCGGTGATCCAGGCGCTGACCTTGGTATTGGCAATTCTGGTGTCACTGGCGTTTCTGCTGACCGATCTGGTGCAAATGTGGCTCGATCCGCGGGTCGGGCGCTGATGCGGGTGTCGCTCAGCCTGTTGATCGGCGGGTTTCTGCTCGCGTTGATGCTAATTGCCGCGGCCGTGCCGGACTGGTTTGCCCCGTTCGATCCGCTGGTGTTTGATTTTGAGGCGTTGTCGGCGCCGCCATCCGGCGATCACTGGTTTGGCACCGATCAGTTCGGGCGCGACGTGCTGTCCCGCACCATCCATGCGTCACGGATTGATTTGCAGATCGCAGTGTTCTGCGTGATTTTTCCACTGGTGCTGGGCGGCGCCATCGGCCTGCTGGTCGGCTGGTATGGTGGGGTGGTGGACGCGATTTTCGGCCGGCTGGTTGATCTGGTGGTGACATTTCCCTTTCTGGTGTTGGTGATTTTCTTTGTCGCGGTGCTCGGTCCCGGCCTGGTCAACGTCTATATCGCGGTGACCTGCGTCGGCTGGGTGCCCTATGCCAAGCTGATGCGGGCCGAAGTCCTGGTGCAAGCGCAGTCCGACTATGTCGCCGCTGGCCGCGTGCTGGGCTACCGGATGCCGCGCATCGTGCTCCGCCACATCCTGCCCAACGCCGCCCGCCCAGTGCTGGTTTATGCCGTTACCGATATGGCTTTGGCGATCTTGCTGGGGTCGAGCCTTGGCTATCTCGGCCTCGGCGCTCAGCCACCGACTGCCGAATGGGGGGTGCTGATCGCCGACGGCAAGAATTTCTTCACCACCGCGCCGTGGATGGCTTTGTTCCCCGGGGTGGCCATCGTGCTGGCGGGCCTCGGCTTCAGCCTGACCGGCGACGGGCTGGCCGACCTGCTGGCGGTCAAGCGATGAGCATTTTGCTGGATGTGGCCGACCTCGCGGTGGTGTTCCACACTAAGCGCGGGAAAGTGCACGCGGTCGATGGGGTGGGCTTTTCGGTGGGGCGGGGTGAAGTGCTGGGCATCGTTGGCGAATCGGGATCGGGCAAATCTGTCACCCTGCGCGCCATCACTCGCCTGCTGCATGGCGCGGAGGTCACCGGCCGGGTGACCTGGCAGGGCGAGGACGTGCTGGCGATGGACGCCGAACGGCTGCGCCGGATGCGCGGCGGGCAAATCGGCATGGTCTTTCAGGAACCGATGGCGGCGCTGAACCCGGTGCTGCCGATCGGCTTGCAGATCACCGAAGCCTTGGTCGCCCACACCGACCTTGATGCCGCTGGCCGTCAAAAGCGGGCGCTGGAACTGCTTGATCTGGTCGGCATCGCCGCCGGACGCACGCGGCTCGGCCAGTTTCCGCACGAGTTTTCTGGCGGCATGCGCCAGCGCGCGATGATTGCCATCGCACTGGCCGCCAACCCGGCCCTGCTGCTGGCGGATGAACCGACCACAGCCCTTGATGTCACCATTCAGGACCAGATTTTGCGCCTGCTGCGCGGGCTGGTCGATGATCTCGGGATGGGGCTAGTCCTGGTGACCCATGATCTCGGGGTGATCGCCGAAACCTGCGACCGGGTGGCGGTGATGTATGCCGGGCGGCTGTGCGAAACCGGGGCGGTGGCGCCGGTGTTTGCCGCCCCGCGCCACGCCTATACCAAGGCGCTGCTGGGCGCGATGCCGGGGCAGGGGCAGGACATGCTGGTCGCCATTCCCGGCATGGCGCCGCGCCTTGATACCCCCGCGGCGGGCTGCGCCTTCGCGCCGCGCTGCGGCTACCGGATGCCGATTTGCGACGCCGGCCGTCCGCTATTACGCGATGTCAGCCCCGGCCAGGTCAGCGCCTGCCATGCCGCCGAGGCGTTGGCATGACCATCCTGATGGAAGCCGAAGGGCTGACCAAACATTTCCCCGGCCGTCGCGGGCTGATCGACATGGCGCGCCGCGCGCCGCGCCCGGTGGTGCAGGCGCTGACCGAGATCAACCTGGATATTCGCGCCGGGGAGACTTTGGGGATTGTCGGCGAATCCGGCTGCGGCAAATCCACCCTGGCGCGCTGCCTAGTCGGGCTGCATGCACCCGATCGTGGCACGGTCAGGTTCGCCGGCGCCGATCTTGCCGGGATGACGGGCACCGAACGATTGGGATTTCATCGTCAGGTGCAGATGATTTTCCAGGACCCTTACGGGTCGCTCAATCCGCTGATGTCGGTCGGCGACACGCTGGCCGAAGCGCTTGCGGTGCATAATATCGTGCCGAAAGCGGCGATTGCGGCACGGGTGGGCGAATTGCTCGCGATGGTGCGCCTACCGCCCGACGCGGCCGGGCGACGGCCCCATGAATTTTCCGGCGGCCAGCGCCAGCGCATCGGCATTGCCCGCGCGCTGGCCGTCGAACCCAAAATTATCGTCGCTGATGAGCCGGTTTCCGCGCTCGATGTGTCGGTCCAGGCGCAGATCGTCAATCTGCTGCTCGAACTGCGCGCAAGGCTGGGGTTGACCCTGGTCTTCATCACCCACGATCTGCGCCTGGTGCGCCACATGACCCAGCGTGTGGCGGTGATGTATCTCGGCCGCGTGGTCGAGCTTGGCCCGACTGCTGACCTGTTTGCCACCCCACGCCACCCTTACACCCGCGCGCTGCTGCGGGCGGTGCCGCAATTGACGCCCGGACTGCGCGGCCGGGATGCCGCAGTGCGCGGCGAATTGCCCAGCCCGCTGGCGCCGCCGCCGGGCTGCGCGTTTCATCCGCGCTGCGGGATTGCCGAGGCGGGCTGTTCAGCGTCGGTGCCGGCGCTTGAAGTGCGCAGCGGGGCCTGGCCTGTGGCGTGCCTGCTGGCGGGATCGTAAGGCTCGCAGCCAAGGAAGGTCAGAAGGCAAGCAGTTCTTTTTGTGAACAAAAAGAACCAAAAAAACTTTTTATCCATTCCTGGCCGTTGGCGTACCTCCCCCCGCAATAGCGCGGCACTCCGAACCAAAGTGGGAAAGTTTTTTTGCTCCTTTTTTTTCAAAAAAAGGAGTGCTTTCTTGGCATTAGTTTGGGGGGAGCTTGTGCGCCGCTCGGGCGGGGGATTTCGGTCGCAGATTTTGTTAGTTTTTATTGACTTTAATCGCGCGTGTGTGTTAGCGTGACTATGTTGACTTTTACTTTCCTCCTCACTGGGCTGCAGGCCGCGATCGCGGTGGTGGCGGCGCGTGAGCGGCATCTGACGGTGCTGCTGGTGCTGGTTTGGGAGCGGATTGGGCGG
>JANXRN010000367.1 GCA_025352995.1 Acetobacteraceae bacterium | reverse complement strand
GCCCATTTCACCGCCTCGGCCGGCTTCAACTGGCCGGTGCAGGCCTTGGCGAACATGTCGACCAGGATATATTTGCTGACCGCTTCGGCGGCAGCCGGCGATGGCGGGCCGGCAAAGCCTTCCAGCCGGTTGAGCTTGTTGAGCTCCTTGAAGATTTTCAGCTTGGGATCTTCCGGCCAAACATCGAGATTATCCATGCCTTCGAAGGTCGGGATGAAATAGGATTGTCCGGTCTTGGTCCATTTCACCAGGAAGGACTTATCGAACCAGGCGCGCAGGAACGCCGCCTGGCCGGGCTTGTTCTGGCTCGACGCAAAGGGCAGCCAGGTGTTGATATTGTAGCTGGCAAAGCGCCCCGCCGGGCCGCGCGGCCAGTTGCCGTGGTTCATGTTCTCGGCGATGTTTTTCATTGCCGGATTGGTGGCCGATGCAGCGCGCGACGCGAGATAAATGGTGTTGACGTTGACCGTCGCTGAGCATTTTCCGCTCAGAAATGCCTGGTTGTTGTCAGGGTCAAGCCAGGCGGTGGTGCCGGGGATGAAGTATTTATAGGCCTCGGCATACCATTCAACGGCGGCCAGGGTTTGCGGCGAATCAAGCGCCACCGTCTTGCCGTCGGCTTCGAATTCCTTGCCGCCGAACGCCCACAGCACCGGATAGTTGGTCGAACGCCCGTCGCCGGATGCGTGGCCGAGCGTCATGCCAATCGGGGTATTCTTGGCGTGCAGCGCTTTGGCGGCCTTCAGCAGATCGTCGAAGCTGTCGGGAAAGGCGTTGAACCCAGCGGCGGCAAACTGATCGACCCGGTAGTTCCATGCCGCCGGCGCCTGGCCGAGGCACAGGCTTTTCCAGCGTCCGCCGACCATGCAGGCGTCTTTGGCGACCTGCATCCAGCCGCCGTAATTCTTGCCGATCTCATCGGCCAGATCGGTGACATCGGCGAGTTTGGGGGCATACAGAAGCGTATCGAACTCCACCCCGATCGACAGATCGGCGCCGCGGCCGCTGCCGACAACGGCGGCGGTCTTGGTGCCAAGCTCATCGCCGGCCAGCCGTTCAACGCGGATTTCCATGCCGGTGTCGCGGGCCACGTCCACCGCAAGTTGATCGAGCATGGCGTTGGTTTCAGGCACATAGAACTGCCCGACCAGCACGGTGAGCTTGGTGCCCTTGAGCGAATTTTGCGCAATGGCAGGGGTTGCCAGCAAGGGTGCGGCAGCGGCGCTGGCGATCAGGCTACGGCGGGTGAGGGCGGAACTGTTGTTTTTCATTGTCGTTACGTCTCCCGGTTATGATTGGTTGTTCAGAAGTCGCGGGCGAACCCCACCACCCAGCCGCCATCGACGGCCAGGATCTGCCCGGTGATATAGGCGCTGTCAGGATCAGCAAGAAATAGCGCGGCATGGGCGATTTCAGCGGTTTCTGCCGGCCGCCCCATCGGAATATGCGACATCAGCCGCCCGTGCAGTTCCTGTTCATCACTGGTTGCGTCATTGATCCAGCTGCGCCAGCCATCGGTGGCGGTTGATCCCGGCGCAATGGCGTTCACCGTAATGCCGTGCTGGGCAAGTTCCAGCGCCATGGATTTGGTGAGGTTCACCACCCCGGCCTTGGCGGCAACATAGGCGCTTTGCAGCCGCATCGGCACCAGGCCGAGCACGGAGGCGATGTTGATGATGCGGCCGGAGCCTTGCGCGATCATCGGGGCGGCAACCGCGCGGCTGACCATGAACACCCCGCCGAGATCGATTTTCAGCAACTGGTCCCATTGCGCGGTGGTGACCTGATCGATGGTGACCCGTTCGGCGGGCTTGGTGCCGATGCCGGCATTATTGACCGCGATATCGAGCCGTCCGTAGCGATCGAGGATGGCAGCCATTGCCGCGGCAATCGCATCTTCATCAGTCACATCAAGGGCAATCGCCATGTGCCGCTGATCGGTTGCGGCGTCTTCGGGGGCGGCAACGTCGGAATAAATCACCGAGGCGCCTTCGGACGCCAACCGATCACCAATTGCGCGGCCAATGCCACGACCGGAACCGGTGACAAGTGCGACGCGCCCGGTCATGTCAACCCGCATGCCGTCCCTCCCTTAGCTATGCGTCCGTGCGTTTTATGCCGGCCGATTGAGCCTATTATTATAATAACTGCCGAGGCCTGTCCAGATCGAAAGCGCGGGCGCGGCACCTATGACATTCCTATGCCGCCCGGCCGCTTCCACCATCGCATTCCTATGCCGAAAGCGGGACATCCAGCGTGCAATCATTGCCGGAGGGTTCACTGTGTCTGATTTCATTTTCCTGGTTCTCGGGGCAGGCGGCTTTCTTGTCTGCTACGGCTTCGTCCGCCTTTGCGACCGGTTGTGAGGGCCGCGCCATGACAATCGACATTATTCTTGGCGGCGCGGTGACCGTGGGGCTGTTTGCCTACCTGGTCTTCGCGCTGCTGCGTCCTGAAAAATTCTGAGGCCATCCCCATGACATTCATCGGCTGGGTGCAGATCGCGCTGTTCTGTGCCGTTATCATCGCCATTACGCGGCCGCTCGGTGGCTACCTCACCGCGCTTGCCTCGGGCACGCGCACTTTCTTATCTCCGGTGTTGGGACCGGTGGAACGTGGCATTTATGCCATGGCCGGAATTCGTGCCGATGCCGAGCAAGGCTGGGTCGGGTACGCCAGCGCCATGCTGGTCTTCAAGCTGCTGTGCTTTCTGGCCGCCTACGCCATGTTGCGGCTGCAAGCGGGCCTGCCGCTGAACCCGATGGGGCAAAGCGCGCTGACGCCCGATCTTGCCTACAACACCGCCGTTTCGTTCCTGACCAATACCAACTGGCAATCTTACGGTGGCGAAAGCACGATGAGCAACGCCAGCCAGATGGTGGCGCTGACGGTGCAGAACTTCGTGTCGGCGGCAGCCGGTATCGCCATCGCCATGGCCTTCGTGCGCGGCTTTGCCCGGCGATCAGCGGCAACGATCGGTAATTTCTGGGTCGATCTGACCCGCATCACCTTGTACGGCCTGCTGCCAATCTGCATCGTCTTCACTTTGTTCCTGGTCTGGCAAGGCGTGCCGCAAACCTTGGGCGCCTATGTCGATGCCACCACCTTGGAAGGGGCGACGCAATCCATCGCGCTCGGCCCGGTGGCGTCGCAGGAAGCGATCAAGATGCTCGGCACCAATGGTGGCGGCTTCTTCAACGCCAATTCGGCGCACCCGTTCGAAAACCCGACGGCCCTGGTGGACTATCTCCAGATCATTTCGATCTTTGCACTCGGTGCGGCGCTCACCAACATGTTCGGCCGCATGGTCGGCAATGAACGGCAGGGCTGGGCGATATTCGCGGCGATGGGGGTGCTGTTCCTGGCTGGTGTCAGCGTCCTTTACTGGTCCGAAGCGCATGCCAATCCGCTGCTGACGGCGCTCGGGATGGATGGCTCGCTCGGCAACATGGAAGGCAAGGAACTCCGTTTCGGCATCGCCCAAACGGCGCTGTTTTCCACCGTTACCACCGATGCATCCTGTGGCGCGGTTAATGCAATGATCGAAAGCTTCCTGCCGCTTGGTGGCATGGTGCCGATGATCAACATCATGCTCGGCGAAATCATCTTCGGTGGCGTCGGATCGGGGCTTTACGGCTTCCTGCTGTTCGCCATCGTAGCCGTGTTCGTCGCCGGCCTGATGGTCGGGCGCACCCCGGAATATCTCGGCAAGAAGATCGAAGCGCGCGAGATCAAGATGACCATGCTGGCAATCTTGTGCCTGCCGCTCGTCATGCTCGGCTTCACCGCCATTGCGGTGGTGGTCGATGCGGGCACATCGGCCCTGTCGACCAGCGGGCCGCACGGGTTTTCCGAAGCGCTGTATGCCTATGTTTCAGCCGCTGGCAATAACGGCAGCGCGTTTGCCGGCATTTCCGCCAACACGCCATTCTGGAACACGACCCTAGGCATCGGGATGATGGTCGGGCGCTTCTTTGTGATCATTCCGGCGCTCGCCATCGCCGGCGCGATGGCGCGCAAGAAAACCGTGCCTGCGTCCGCCGGCACGTTCCCGACCGACGGGCCGATGTTTGTGGCGCTTGCGGTCGGGGTCATCCTGATCGTGGGCGGCCTGACGTTCTTCCCGGCTTTGGCGCTGGGCCCGATCGTGGAGCATTTCGCGCTTGCTGCTGGCACGGTTTACTAGGCGAAGGGAAGCAAGGCGTTCTTTTTGTGAACAAAAAGAACCAAAAAAACTTTCTACTACTTGGTACGGTTGCCGTGCCATTGCGGTGAGTTCCCGAGCCAACGGCCAGAAATTGATAAAGTTTTTTTGCTTCTTTTTGTTCACAAAAAGAAGACTCTTCCTGTCAAATTCTCCCTTTTTTTTCCTGAACCGAGAAAAACCCATGTCCAATCGCTCCGCCAACGCCCTGCTCGACCCGGCGACCCTCCGCCCGGCGGTCGTGCAAGCTTTTCGCAAGCTCGATCCCCGCCTGATGTGGCGTAACCCGGTGATGTTCGTGGTCGAAGTGGTTTCGACCCTGACGACCATCCTGCTGATCCGCGACCTGATCATCGGCGCCCCGCATTCGGGCTTTGCAATCCAGATCAATCTCTGGCTGTGGTTCACGGTGATTTTTGCCAATTTCGCCGAGGCAGTGGCTGAGGGCCGCGGCAAGGCGCAGGCGGCGTCACTGCGGCGCACCAAGACCGAGGCGGTGGCGCGGCGCTACCGGGCCGATGGCAGCCTGGAAGATGTTGCGGCCACCTTGTTGCGGGTTGGCGATGTCGTTCTGGTTGAAACCAACGCGCTGATCCCGAGCGATGGCGACGTGATTGAGGGTGTCGCCTCGGTGAATGAAGCGGCGATCACCGGCGAAAGCGCGCCTGTCATCCGTGAAAGCGGCGGCGACCGATCGGCGGTGACCGGCGGCACGACGGTGGTCAGCGACTTCCTGCGCATCCGCATTACCGCAGCCCAGGGCTCGACCTTTATTGACCGGATGATTGCGCTGGTCGAAGGCGCCAGCCGGCAGAAAACCCCGAACGAGATCGCGCTCAACATCCTGCTGGCCGGGCTGACCTTGATTTTCGTGCTGGCGGTGGCGACCTTGCCGAGCTTTGCGACTTACGCCGGCGGCGCGATCCCGGTGGTGGTGCTGGTGGCGCTGTTCGTGACTTTGATCCCGACCACCATTGGCGCGCTGTTGTCGGCAATCGGCATTGCCGGCATGGACCGGCTGATGCGCTTCAACGTGATGGCAACGTCCGGTCGGTCGGTGGAAGCGGCTGGTGACGTTGATACGCTGCTGCTCGACAAGACTGGAACGATTACGCTGGGCAACCGCCAGGCCAGCGAGTTCGTGCCGGTCACCGGCGTTGATGCCGCCGAGCTGGCGGACGCGGCGCAGTTGTGTTCGCTGTCCGACGAAACCCCCGAAGGCCGGTCGATTGTGGTGCTGGCCAAGGAAAAATACGGGTTGCGCGGCCGCGAAATGGCGCCACTCAACGCCCAGTTCATTCCGTTCACCGCGCAAACCCGGATGAGTGGCGTTGATGTCGATGGCCGGCAAATCCGCAAGGGCGCGGTTGACAGCGTGCTCGCCCTGGTCCGCGCGGCGACCTTGGATGCAAGGCCGGTGAGCGAGGCGGTGGTGCGCGATCTGCAAGCTATTGCCGATCGTATCGGCCGCGCTGGCGGCACGCCGTTGGCGGTGTGCGACGGCAACCGTCTGCTGGGGGTGATCCACCTGAAGGACATCATCAAGGGCGGTATCAAGGAACGGTTTGGCGAATTGCGCCGGATGGGCATCCGCACCGTGATGATCACCGGTGACAACCCGTTGACCGCGGCCGCCATCGCCGCCGAAGCCGGGGTGGATGATTTCCTCGCCCAGGCGACGCCGGAAGACAAGCTCGCTTTGATCCGTTCGGAACAGGCGCTCGGCAAGCTGGTGGCGATGTGCGGGGACGGCACCAATGACGCGCCGGCGTTGGCCCAGGCCGATGTCGGGGTGGCGATGAACACGGGCACCATGGCGGCGCGGGAAGCCGGCAACATGGTCGATCTCGACAGCGATCCGACCAAGCTGATCGAAATCGTCGAGATCGGCAAACAATTGCTGATGACCCGCGGCGCGCTGACCACGTTCAGCATCGCCAATGACGAGGCCAAGTATTTCGCCATCATTCCGGCGATGTTCCTGGGGTTTTATCCGCAGTTGCAGGCGCTGAACGTGATGGGGTTGGCCAGTCCGCAAAGCGCGATCCTGTCAGCGATCATCTTCAACGCGCTGATCATCACCGCGCTTATTCCGCTGGCGCTGAAGGGCGTGCGCTACCGGCCGATCGGCGCCAGCCGCTTGCTCGGCCGCAATTTACTGGTTTACGGCCTGGGCGGCATCGCGGCCCCGTTCATCGGTATCAAACTGATCGATCTTGTCATCAGCCAGCTTGGCCTGGCGTAGGAGCTTCCATGGTTTCGCATTTTCGCCCAGCCTTCGTGATGATTGTGGTGATGACTATTATCACCGGCATCGCCTACCCGCTGGCCATGACCGGCATTGCCGGCGCCATCTTCCCCGACCAGGCGGCCGGCAGCCTGATCAGTCGCGGGGGCAAAACCGTCGGTTCCAGCCTGATCGGGCAGAACTTCACCACGCCGAACTATTTCCATCCGCGCCCGTCGGCGACCACCGCGGACCCGGCCGACGCCAGCAAGACCGTTCCGGCGCCGTACAACGCGGCGAACTCGTCAGGATCGAATCTCGGCCCGACCAGCAAAGCGCTGGTCGATCGGGTGCGCGATGACGTCGCCAAGCTGCGCGCGGAAAATCCCAACCTGCCGGTGCCGGGCGATCTGGTGACCAGTTCGGCGAGTGGGCTTGACCCGCATATCTCGCCCCAGGCCGCGGCTTTTCAGATCCCGCAGGTCGCCAAAGCGCGGCATTTGTCGGAAGATGCGGTGGCCGCCCTGGTTTCTGCCAACACCGAAGCGCCGCTGTTGGGGCTGCTTGGCGAAAACCGGGTCAACGTGCTGATGTTGAACCTTGCACTGGATGCCGCATCGAAGTGATTGACCATGTCTGATCGTGACCTGCGCCCGTCGCCGGACGCGCTGCTGAAGGCGGCGCTGCGGGACGGGCGCGGCAAACTCAAGATTTTCCTCGGTGCCGCGCCTGGCGTCGGCAAGACCTACCAGATGCTGATCGCCGCCCATGACCGGCTGCGCGACGGGGTGGATGTGGTGGCCGGCATTGTTGAAACCCATGGCCGGGCGGAAACCGAAGCCTTGCTCGGCGGCCTGCCGACGCTGCCCCGCCGTCGGGTGGAGTACGCCGGCCACACGCTGGAAGAAATGGATATTGACGCGATCCTGGCGCGGCGCCCGGCTTTGGTGCTGGTCGATGAACTGGCCCACAGCAACGCGCCAGGCAGTCGGCATCCCAAGCGCTATCTCGATGTCGAGGAACTGATTGCCGCCGGCATTGACGTGTACGCCACCCTCAATATTCAGCACGTCGAAAGCCTCAATGACGTGGTGGCGCAGATCACCCGGATCAGGGTGCGGGAAACCGTGCCGGACAGCATCATCGATGGCGCCAATGAAATCGAGCTGATCGACCTTACCCCCGACGACCTGATGCAGCGGCTGCGCGACGGCAAGATTTACGTTGCCAAAACCGCCACAAGGGCGCTGGCGCATTATTTCTCCCCCGGCAACCTCACCGCGTTGCGTGAGCTGGCGCTGCGGCGCACCGCCCAGCGGGTTGATGCGCAACTGCGCGATCACATGCAGGCGCACGCCATCAAGGGGCCATGGGCGGCAGGCGATCGCATCCTGGTCTGCATCGATCAGCGCGGCGGTGACACGCTGGTGCGCTACGGCCGCCGCTTGGCCGAGCGGCTGCTGGTGCCCTGGGCGGCGGTCCATGTCGAAACCGCGCGCGATCTGGCGTTGCCGCCGGCGAGCCTCGACAAGATCGCCGAAACCATGCGTCTGGCGCAGCAATTAGGGGCGGACGCAATCACCCTGCCGGGCAGTGCTGTCGTCGGCGACCTGGTGGCGTACGCACGGGAGCATAATTTCACCCAGATCGTTATCGGCAGCCCGCCGCGCCATTGGTGGCAAGCCTCGCGCGCATCGGCGATGATCGCAGCGGCGGGCGATATTCCGGTGCATGTCATTGGCACCGAGGCTGGCAACGCCCGCCGCTTCGTGCGGCCGCGCGTGCAGGCCACGCCCTATCTTGCCAGCACGGCGCTGGTGGGCGCGGCCATTCTGGTCGGCCTCGGGCTGCGCCATGTGCTGAACGTATCGTCGATCAGCCTGGTATTCCTGACCGCGGTGCTGGGGGCTGCGAGCGCGTTCGGCCTGGGGCCGTCGCTGTTCGCCTGCCTGGCGAGCGTGCTGGCCTATAATTTCTTCTTCCTTGAACCAATCTATACTTTTACCATTGCCGACCCGGAAAATGTCGTCACGCTGATTTTCTTTACCGCGACGGCCATTATCGCCAGCAACCTTGCCGCCCTGGTGCGCGCCCAGGCCATCACCGCCCGTGCCCGCGCCCGTACGACCGAGGATTTATATCAGTTCAGCCGCAAGCTCGCCGGGATCGCCAGCCTTGATGATCTGCTGTGGGCAACCGCGTTCCAGATCGCCTCGATGGTCAAGCGGCGGGTGGTCCTTTTGCTGCCGATTGAGCCGGGTCGCGAAAGCCTCAGCGTGCGCGGCGCTTATCCGCCCGAAGATACGCTGGACGATTCTGACCTCGCGGCCGCGCATTGGTCGTGGCATTCCAACCAGCCGGCCGGCAATGGCGCCAATACGTTGCCGGGGGCGAAGTGGCTGTTCCTGCCGTTGCGCACCAGCGCCGGGCCGGTCGCTGTGGTCGGCATTGCCGCCGCCGATGGGTTGCTGACCCCGGATCAGCGCCGGCTGCTCGATGCGCTGGGCGATCAGGCGGCGGTATCAATCGAACGCATCGCGCTCGCCGAGGCGGTCGATCGGTCGCATTTGTTCGCCGAAACCGAGCGTTTGCGCACCGCCATGCTGACCTCAATCTCTCATGATCTGCGCACCCCTTTGGCGGCGATCCTGGGGGCGGCCAGCACCTTGCAAAGCTACCGGGATAGTCTGGATGCGGCGACCCAGACGGACCTACTCGCCACCATTGCTGAAGAAGCCGAACGGCTCGGCCGCTTTGTCGCCAATTTGCTGGATATGACGCGGTTGGAATCGGGCGCCATCGCGCTGCGCACCCAGCCTGCCGACCTTGGCGAGTTGGTGGGCAGTACGTTGGCCCGCGCAAGCAAAGTCCTGGCCCAGCATCGGGTTGGGCTGGATCTGGCCTCCGACCTGCCGCTGCTGCCGCTTGATGAAGTGCTGTTCGAGCAGGTTCTGTTCAACCTGCTCGACAACGCCGCCAAATATGCGCCCGCCGGCACCGCCATCACGGTGCGGGCCTGGTGGGAGCGACAGGAGAAACTCGTGACGCTGCAAGTAATCGATGAAGGCCCCGGCATTCCGCCGGAGTTGACCGAGCGGATTTTCGACAAATTCTTCCGGGTGCAAGCCCGCGACCGGACGCGGGTTGGCACCGGGTTGGGCCTGGCGATCTGTCGCGGCTTTGTCGAAGCGATGGGCGGCCGGATTACGGCGGCCAATCGCGCTGACCGGCATGGCGCAGTGTTCAGCGTGCGGCTTCCAACATGACCGCTTTGGTGCTGATCGTTGATGACGAACCCGCTATTCGGCGCCTGCTGCGCACAGGCCTTGCCGCTGGCGGCTACCGCACGATCGAGGCTGAAACCGCTGCTGAGGCCATTGCCATGGCCGGTGGCGAAAGCCCCGACTTGATATTGCTCGATCTCGGCTTGCCGGACATGGAGGGGATCGACCTGGTGCGCACCATCCACGCAGGCTCTGCGATGCCGATTGTGGTGCTGTCGGCGCGTGATGATGAACGTGGCAAGGTCGCCGCCCTCGATCTCGGGGCTGATGATTACGTGACCAAGCCGTTCGGCATGGCGGAACTGATCGCACGCATTCGCACCGCCTTGCGCCACTGCCTGGCGCAGGAGGGGGCCGTGCCCTTGTTTCAAAGCGGGCCCTTATCGGTCGATCTGGTGCGCCGGATCGTCAAGGCTGCGGACCAAGATGTGCATTTATCGCCGCGCGAATATGATATCCTCAAGTTGATGATCTTGCATGCCGGTCGGGTGCTGACCCATCGCAGCATCATGGCTAAGCTGTGGGGGGCAGGGGGCGATGTGCAGCAATTGCGGGTCTATGTGCGCCAGATCAGGCAGAAAATCGAAGTCGATCCGGAACGCCCGGCCATCATCCTGACCGAAACCGGGGTGGGCTATCGCCTGGCGGTGCCCGAATGACCACGCCCGACCCACTCGCCCTGTTGTTGCCGGACGATCAGGTGGTTCTGAAACTGCGCGCCGCGACCAAGGCCGCGTTGCTGGCCGAGCTTGCGCGCCGCGCCGCTGCGGTAACCGGATTGCCCGCCGCTATGCTGGCTGCGGCGCTGGAGGCACGGGAGGCGCTGGGCAGCACTGGCTTCGGTTCCGGCATTGCGGTGCCGCATGCGCGGATCGCGGGATTGGCCACGCCGTGCGGCTTGTTCGTGCGCCTCGACAAAGCGCTTCCCTATGATGCGATTGACGGTAAAGCGGTTGATCTGGTGTTCCTGCTGTTGACCCCAGCGGGCCAGGACAGCACCCATCTGGCGCTGCTCGCCGCGATTTCGCGCCGGCTGCGCGACAAGGAAATTGCCGACGCGCTGCGCAAAGCCGCGACGCCGGCGCAGGCGCGTGGCCTGTTGGTGGGTGCTGGACGCGGCGCGCTGCTCGGCTAGAATTGGCGAACGCGTCACATTATCGGTGAGGAAACATTCATGCCGGTCTTCGAAAAAGCCAATGTCCGCATTCATTATGAGGAGGCCGGCAGCGGTTTCCCGCTGCTGATCATTCCCGGCGGCGGGCTGAACGCGACGGCGGGCTTTCTATCGGACGGCGCCCCGTTCAACCCGATGGCCGAATTCAAAGGCGCCTATCGCTGCATCACAATGGATTTGCGCAACGCCAATGCCGGCCAGTCGAGCGGGCCGCTGGAAACGGAGCGCCCCTGGGATGCCCATACCGATGACCAGCTGGCGCTGCTGGACCATCTCGGGGTCACCAACTTCATGGTGATGGGGTTCTGCATCGGCGGCCCGTTCATCTGGAACTTGCTGCGGCGGGCGTCGGCGCGGGTGGCGGCGGCGGTGCTGGTGCAGCCGAGCGGGTCCCGCCCGGACATGCGCGACATGTTCTATAACAACAACATGGCCGGCTGGGGCCCAGCGCTGTGCGCGCGGCGGCCCGATATTACGATGGCGATGGTCGATGCGTTCCTGACGAAAATGTATCGCACCGATCCGGATTTCGTTTTCACCGTGTCGCGCGATTTCGTCCGCGCTTGCCAGACCCCGATCATGGTGTTGCCGGATGACGTTCCGGCGCATCCTTATGCGGTGGCGGTCGAGGCGGCGCGGCTGGCACCGAATGGGCAGATGAGCTTCTATCCCTGGAAGGACCCCAAGGATTTGATTCCGCTGGCGGTCCGGCATGTCGGGAGTTTTCTGCGGGCGCATGATCCGTCGGTTGGGTGATCGGCGGATCACGATAGGCGTGGCGCGGCATAGCTCAGCGGGATGGATTTTCGGCCGACCAAGCACAGACAGGTGAAACGCCAAGACGCCAAGTTCTTGGGGTGGCAGCAGATGTGCGTCCGATCCTTATTTCTTGGCGTTCTTGATGACATGATGGTGCCGGCTGCTTGCGTCCGCCGAGGTGGTGACGCCGGTGATGGTACGCCAACGGCAAGAAACGGATAAAGTTTTTTTTGCTTCTTTTTGTTCACAAAAAGAAGGCGCTTTCTTACCCCGACCCAAGCGTCCTCCCACTACGCCCAAACAATTTAAGCAGCAGCCGAACTGCCCCCCCACGCGGCCCACGCAACCGCGGATCACGATCGAGCAGCACCGCCGCATCGCGGGCGGCCATTTGCAGCAGGCCCTCGTCGCGTTCGGGGTCGGCGAGTTTCCAGTCGCCAAAGCCGGATTGCGAGGTGCCCAGCAGATCTCCGCCGCCGCGGAGGCGGAAGTCTTCATCGGCGATGGCGAAGCCGTCATCGGTATCGCGCAACAACACCAGCCGGCGTTTGGCGGTTTCAAAGAGCCCGTCGGCGTGGAGCAGGAGGCAGAAGCTGGCCTCGGTTCCGCGGCCGATGCGGCCGCGAAGCTGGTGGAGTTGGGCGAGGCCGAAGCGTTCGGCGTGTTCGATGACCATGATGGTGGCTTCGGGGACATCGACGCCGACTTCGATGACGGTGGTGGCGACGAGGATGCGAGTGCGGCCGGCGACGAAATCGGCGAGGGCGGCTTCGCGGATGTCGCTGTCCTGTTGGCCGTGGGCGAGGCCGACGAGGGGGCCGAAACGTTCACGGAGGGCGGCGAAGCGGTGTTCGGCGGCGGCGAGATCGATGAGGTCGCTTTCATTAACCAGGGGGCAGACCCAGTAAACCCGTCCGCCGCGATCGAGCATGCGGGCGATGCCGTCGATAACCGATGGCATGGTGTCGAGGGAATGGAGGGTGGTGCGAATGGGCAGCCG
>JANXRN010000357.1 GCA_025352995.1 Acetobacteraceae bacterium | reverse complement strand
GGCATGCTCAACGCCGCCATCATGGCCTGCCCGGTGCCGGGCGGGAAGCTGAAAAGCTTTGATGCCAGCAAGATCAAATCAATGGCTGGCGTCCGCCATGTTGTCGCCGTCGGGGATGATGCGGTGGCGGTGGTCGCCGATAAATTCTTCCAGGCCAAGACTGCGCTCGCCCGCCTGCCGATCCGCTGGGATGAAGGTGCGAACGCAACCGTCAACAGCGCCGACATTGCCGAATTGCTGAAAACCGGCCTGTCGGCAACCGACGGACTTGGCACCGCGCAGAAAATCGGTGATTTCGACGCCGCTTTTGCCGGCGCCGCCAAGAAAATCGAAGCCGATTACGCGACCCCGTTCCTCAACCACGCGGCCCTGGAGCCGATGAACTGCACCGCCAAGGTAACGGCGGACGCGGTGGAAATCTGGGTCGGCAGCCAGAACGGCGACGGTGCGCTGGCGGCGGCGTCGGAAGCGTCTGGCCTGCCGCTTACGGCGGCCAAGGTCCATAAACACCATCTCGGCGGCGGTTTCGGCCGCAAGGGCCAGCAGGACGCGGTGCGCCAGGCGGTGCTGATCGCCAAGCAAGTTCCCGGCGTGCCGGTCAAGTTGATCTGGACCCGCGAAGAAGACATGCGGCACGGCTTCAACCGCCCGGTTTCGATGGCGCGGATGCGGGCGGGGCTGGATGCGGATGGCAATCTGGTGGCGCTGCATGCCCGCGTTGCCGGCCAGTCGATCTTCGCCTATTTGTTCCCAACCGCGGTCAAGGATGGCGCCGACCCGGTGACCTTCCAGGGCTGGTCGAAGGACGAACTCGGCTACAACGCGATCCCCAACCTCACCATCGACTACGCCATGCGCAACACCCACATCCCGGTTGGGTTCTGGCGCGGGGTGAACACCAACCAGAACGCGGTCTATATGGAATGCTTCATCGATGAAGTTGCCCATGCGGCCGGCAAAGACCCGCTCGAATTCCGCCGCAAACTGCTTGCCAAGGCGCCGAAGCAACTGGCGGTGCTGAACGCGGCCGCCGCCCAAATCGGCTGGGACAAACCGGCAGCGCCGGGCGTGTTCCGTGGCATCTGCCAGAATGTCGGCTTCGGCAGCTACACCGCCGCTGCCGCCGAAGTGTCGGTGGCCAAAGACGGCACCCTCAAAATCCATCGCATCGCGGCGGCAACCGATCCGGGCTACGCGGTCAACCCCGATCAGATCAGGGCGCAGGTCGAAGGATCGTTCGCCTATGGCCTGAGCGCCGGGCTTTATAGTGAGATCACGATCGAAAACGGCCGCATCGCCGAAAGCAATTTCGACAGTTACCCGGTGCTGCGGATGGAAGACATGCCCAAGGTGGAAACCGTGATCGTGCCATCCGGTGGCTTCTGGGGCGGGGTGGGGGAGCCGACGATTGCAGTCGCGACGCCTGCGGTGCTGAACGCGATATTTGCGGCGACCGGGAAGCGGGTGCGGACGCTGCCGTTGCGGTATGCGGATTTGAAGAAGGCCTAATCGCGTTGGTAACATCGTCGGGCGGATAAGTGCTTGCGCCACCCGCCATCTCGATGCGTGCGGAGACCGTGGCGGATGGCGCAAGCGCTTATCCGCCCTACGGACTGAGACATCTGGAGGAGGGCGCCATGCGGCTCAATAGACGTCATTTCTTAACCGTTACGTCCGCCGCTGGCGGGATGGCATTGGCCATGCCGGCAGGTGCCGCTGCAACCCCGTCGGAAGTCGGCATCTGGGTGGTCATCCACCCGGATGACACGATCGTTATCCGCATCGCCCGCACCGAAATGGGGCAGGGCACCTTGACCGGCCTCGCGCAATTGGTCTGCGAAGAACTCGATGGCGCCTGGGCCAAAGTGAAATGCGAGTTCGTGACGCCCGAAGCCAATCTGGCGGCGAAACATGCCTGGGGCGACATGTCGACCGGCGGCAGCCAGGGCATTCGCGGCTCGGTTGCCTATGTTCGCAAGGGCGGGGCGGCGGCGCGCGCCATGCTGCTGCAAGCGGCAGCGGCCAAGTGGAATGCGCCGGTTGCTGAATGCAGTGCGGCCGACAGCGTCATCACCCATAAATCGGGCAAGAAACTGCGCTTTGGCGACGTTGCGGCCGATGCCGCCAAGCTGCCCGTGCCAACCGATGTGCCGGTCAAGGACCCGAAAACCTGGAAAATCGTCGGCAAATCGGTCAAGCGGCTCGATACGGCGGAAAAGCTCAATGGCAGCCTGGTCTTTGCCATCGATGTGAAGCTGCCCGGGATGTTGAACGCGGCGATCGCGCAATGCCCGGTGTTCGGCGGCAAGCTGAAAAGCTTCGATGCTGCCAAGATCAAATCCCTGGCTGGGGTGCGCCATGTCTTGCAGGTCGATGATCACAGCGTGGCCGTGGTCGCCGATAAATTCTTCCAGGCCAAAACCGCCCTCGCCCGGCTGCCGATCCAGTGGGACAATGGCGAAAATGGCAAGATCAGTAGCGCCGATATCGCGAGCTTCCTGACCACTGGGCTGGGCGCGCCGGCGACCGGCACCGGCTTGAAGGCAGGTGCGTTCGACGCGGCCTTCGCGGGCGCGGCCAAGCAGGTCGAAGCCGATTACGGCACACCCTTCCTGAGCCACGCGGCGATGGAACCGATGAACTGCACTGCTAAGGTTGATGCCAAATCGGCGGAGATATGGATCGGCACCCAGAACGGAGACAGCGCGCTGGCCGCCGCGGCCGAAGCCGCTGATCTGCCGTTGGGCGCAGTGAAAGTCCACAAACACATCACCGGCGGTGGCTTCGGCCGGCGTGGCCGGCAGGACATGGTCAGCCAAGCGGTGCGCATCGCCAAGCAAGTGCCCGGCGTGCCGATCAAGCTGATCTGGACCCGCGAAGAAGACATGCAGCACGGCTTCTACCGCCCGATCAGCATGGCAAGGCTGCGCGCCGGGCTTGATGCCAGTGGCAATTTGGTGGCGCTGCACGCACGGGTGTCCGGCCAGTCGATCGCCGCCTTCGCCGCCCCGGCAACGTTGCAGAACGGGTCCGATCCGCGGATGTTCCAAAGCTGGTCGAAAGAAGAATTCGGCTATCAGGGGATCCCCAACCTGCTGATCGATCAGGCGATGCGCAACACCCATGTCCCGGTCGGGACCTGGCGCGGGGTGAACACAAATCAGAACGCCGTTTACATGGAATGTTTCATCGACGAACTGGCCCATGCCGCCGGCGCCGATCCGTTGGCGTTCCGCCAGAAGCTGCTCGCCAACAGCAAGCTTCATTTGGCGGTGTTGAACGCGGCGGCTGAAAAAGCCGGCTGGGGCAAGCCGCTGCCAAAAGGTGTCTTTCGCGGCATCTGCCAGAACGCCGGCTATGGCAGCTATTCGGCAGCGGTTGCCGAAGTGTCGGTTTCCACCAAGGGCGCTTTGAAAGTCCACCGCATCGTCGCGGCCATCGACAGCGGCTATGTGGTCAATCCCGATCAGGTGCGGGCGCAGGTTGAAGGATCGTTCGCCTTCGGATTAGGTGCGGCCCTGTTCGGCGAAATCACCATCGAAAACGGCCGGGTTGCCGAGGGTAATTTTGATCTCTATCCGGTGATGCGGATGGAAGACATGCCCAAGGTTGAAACTGTGCTGGTGCCGTCCGGCGGCTTCTGGGGCGGGGTGGGGGAGCCGACGATTTCGGTCGCCGCCCCTGCCGTGCTCAACGCGATTTTCGCGGCCACCGGCAAGCGCGTGCGGTCGCTGCCGCTGCGCTACGCCGATCTGTCGCACGCTTGATCCGTCGGCGGACAATTCTTGCGGCGGGGCTTGCCGCCCCGTTCGTGGCCCGCGCGGCAGGATCGGCGCGCATTGTGGTGATCGGCGGCGGCTTTGGCGGGGCTGCCGCGGCGCGCGCGTTAGTGGCGGCCGATCCGTCGCTGGCTGTTACCCTGATTGAGCGTGAAGCCGCGATTTCTACCGGCCCCGGCAGCAGCGCGGTCATTGCCGGCTTGCGCGATGCCGCCAGCATTCGTTTTGCCATCGCGCCCATCCCAGGCGTGGTGCGCCGGGCTGGGGAGGCCATTGCGGTCGATCCGTCTGCCCGGCGCGTGCGCCTGGCCGATGGTGCACTGGTTGACTATGACCGGCTGATCCTCGCCCCCGGTGTCGATATCGATTGGGACGGCTTGCCCGGCTATGACCGCGCCGCCGCCGAGGTTATGCCGCATGCCTGGACCGGGGAAGCGCAGACGATGCTGCTGCGCACTAAGCTTGCCGCGATGCCGGATGGCGGCACGGTGGTGATGTCGATCCCCGCCAACCCGATCCGCTGCCCGATTGCGCCCTATGAACGCGCGAGCCTGATTGCCTGGTTCCTCAAAACCCAAAAGCCCCGCAGCAAATTGCTGGTGCTTGACGCCAAGGAGCGCTTTTCCAACCAGACCAATTTCCAGGCTGCGTGGGCGACATTGTATCCTGGCCTGCTGGAATGGGTCGGCCTGCCCGATGGCGGCCGAGTGACGAAGATCGAGGCGGGCATTGGCCGGTTTGAAACCGAGTTCGATGATCATCGCGCCGATGTCGGCAACGTCATTCCGCCGCAACGCGCCGGCGCCATCGCCCATGCGGCCGGGGTGGCCGATCGCACCGGCTGGTGCCCGGTCGATCCGGCAACCTACGAATCCAAGCTGATACCTGGCATTCACGTGATCGGTGACGCGATCATTGGCGGCGCGATGCCGAAAGCGGCTTTTGCCGCCGGCGAACATGCCCGCGCCTGCGCGGCGGCCATCGTCGCCAGCCTGCGCGGCACGGCGTTCGCGCCCATGCGGTTGGAAAATATCTGCTACGGCCTCGCGGCCCCTGGCTATGGATTTTCCGTCCGTGGTGCCTATCTCCCGAACGGGAAGCTGCTCAACGAGATCGAGGGCACGGGTAAAACCAGCCCGCCCGACGCGCAAGCTGACATGCGCGCCCGTGAAGCCGAGGACGCCGATGCCTGGTATCGCCAGATCACTGCTGCCAGTTTCGCTTAGCTTGTGGGCATCGTTGGCCATGGCTGGCGATATCGAGCGTGGCCGCGCTTTGATGGCCGATCGCACCAAATCGCTGTGCGTGCTGTGCCATAGCGTGCCCGGCACGCCGGCGCATTTGCAGGGCAGTCTGGCGCCCGATCTGGATGGCGTCGGCGCGCGCTATGACGCACAGGCGCTTGCCGCCCACATCACCGCGCCCGAACGCTTCAATCCCGACACCATCATGCCCGCCTACGCACGGGCGGAAGGGCTGACCAACGTCAACCGCGCCTGGATCGGCAAACCAGTGCTGGAACCTGGGCAGATAGACGATATCATCGCTTATCTGCTGACCCTGAAGGACCAACCATGACCGCGCTGCTGGCCCGCCGCCACTTGCTGTTGATCGCTGGGGCCTTCGTTGCGGTGGCAGCACCAGCGCGGGCCACGCCTGCGATCGTCGCCGCCGAAATCGCCAAGCTGCTCGATGGCAAAGTCGCCAAGCGCGGCCGGGTGAAGCTCGAAGTGCCGGTGCTGGTCGAAAATGGCAATGCGGTGGCGATGACGGTGTCCGTGCCCGAAAAAACCACGGCGAAACTGACCGCGTTCCATATTTTCGCCGAGGGTAATCCGCTGCCCAACGTTGCCAGCTTCCATTTCGGCCCGCGGGCCGGGGCGGCGAAAATCGCCACCCGCATTCGCCTGACGACCTCGCAAACCGTGATCGCGGTGGCGCTGTTCGATGATGGCAGCGCCTGGACCGACAGTGTCGATCTGCTGGTCACGCTCGCCGCCTGCCTTGATGACGCGTGAAGGAAGCAAGCCATGGCCCGCGCCTTGATCAACGTGCCGAAAATCGCCCGCAAGGGGGAGTTGGTCGAAATCCGTGTGCTGATCAACCACATCATGGAATCCGGCCAGCGCCGTGACAGCATGGGGGCGGTCATCCCGCGCGACATCATCCATAGTTTGGTGTGCACCTATAATGACGAGGAAGTGATGCGCGCCGATTTCTTCCCGGCGATTTCCGCCAATCCCTATCTGGCGTTTTCCACCATCGCCCGCGATAGCGGCACCATCAGTTTCACCTGGACCGACGATCACGGCACGGTGCAAACCGAACACGCCACCATCACCGTCGCATGATCCGGCTGCTGCTTGCGCTGCTGCTGGCAAGCCCCGCGCTCGCGCAACGCTCCGGCTACGACGATGCCTCCCCCGAAACCCGCGCCATGCAAGATGATGACAGCGCCAATCCGGGATTTCTTTGGGTGCGGCAGGGGGAAGAACTCTGGTCGTCCTGCGCGTCCTGCCACGGCGCACCGGCCAGCTTGCGCGGGGTCGCGGCGCGCTATCCGGCATGGGACGCGACCCTCGGCCGCCCGGTCACGCTTGCGCAACGGATTGCCCGGCATCAGGGCGTGTCCTTGCCGGATGATGCGGTGCTGGCCCTGACCGCGCTCGTCGGCCTGCAATCACGTGGGATGCCGCTTGCGGTGCAAACCAGCGGCCCGATGGCGCGGGTCGTGGCGGACGGCGACCGCCTGTTCCACCTGCGCCAGGGCCAGCTCAATTTGTCCTGCGCCAACTGCCACGATGATCGCGCCGGCCAGCGCCTGGGCGGGAGCATCATCCCTGAGGGCCACGCCAACGGCTACCCGCAATACCGGCTGGAATGGCAAAGCCTGGGATCGTTCAGCCGCCGTTTGCGCAGTTGCATGGTCGGTGTGCGGGCAGAGCCCTACGCGCCAGGGTCGGATCAGGCGGTGGCGATTGAGCTTTATCTGGCGCAGCGGGCGGGCGGTTTGAAGGTGGAGACGCCGGCAGTAAGGCCTTGAAGGCAAGCAGTTCTTTTTGTGAACAAAAAGAACCAAAAAAACTTCATCTATTGTTGCCGTTGGCTCGGGACTGCGGTGAGGTCC
>JANXRN010000356.1 GCA_025352995.1 Acetobacteraceae bacterium | reverse complement strand
CTGAAAACGCTCGAAGAACCGCCGCCGCATGTGAAGTTCATCTTCGCCACCACCGAAATCCGCAAAGTGCCGGTCACCGTCCTGTCGCGCTGCCAACGCTTTGATTTGCGGCGTATTTCGGTGGTCGAACTGGCGGGATTGTTCAGTGGCATCGCCGCCCAGGAAGCCGTGGCGATTGCGCCCGAAGCGCTCACCCTGATTGCGCGCGCCGCCGATGGCTCGGCACGGGACGGGCTGTCGCTGCTCGACCAGGCAATCGCGCAAACCGATCCCGGTGCGGAAATCGGCGCCCAGGCGGTGTCGGACATGCTCGGCCTCGCCGATCGGGAAGCGATGTACGATCTGTTCGAAGCCGTGATGGGAGGCAAACCGGCCGCCGCGCTGGCGATCACCGACCGCGCCCACGCCCATGGCGCCGATATGGGGGTGATGCTGCAGGATATGCTCGACCTGGTGCATATGCTGACGCGGCTGAAATCGGTGCCCGGCCTGCGTGACGGGCAGGATTTGTCGGAAGCCGAACGGGTGCGCGGCGCAGCTTTGGCGGATCGTCTGTCGATCCCGGTGCTGGGCCGCGCCTGGCAGATGCTGCTCAAAGGCTGCGCCGAAGTCGAAAGCGCGCCTGACCGCCGCGCCGCCGCCGAAATGGTGCTGATCCGGCTATGCCATACCGCCGACCTGCCGCCACCCGGCGATCTGGTGCGGCGCCTGATGGAAGCCGGCGCCGCAACCCCAAGCGCGCCAATGCCGCAAGGCGGCGGCGGTGGCGGCACCCGCGCAGTTGCCAATGGCGGCGCGGTGGCCCACGCGGTTGCCCAATCCGGGCCAGTCCTGTCGAGCTTCCGCGACGTGGTGGCGCTGGTCGCCGATCAGCGCGAAGCCATGCTGCACGGCCACCTACGCCACTCCGTCCATCTGGTGCGCTTCAGCCAGGGGGTTATCGAACTGCGTCCCGAACCCGACGCGCCGCGCGACCTCGGCCCCAAGCTCGCCGCGTTCCTGTCCGAAGCCACCGGCGCACGATGGACCATCGCTTTTTCTGACCAGATCGGCGAACCGACACTGTCCGAACAAGCCGACGGATTGGAAGCCGGACGCCGAGCCGTCGCCACCCAGCACCCGCTCGTGCAAGCCATCCTCGATGCGTTCCCCGGCGCCAAAATCGGCGGGGTGCATGACCCGCGCCTTGATACATATGGCCTGCTGCCCGAACCCACCGCGGTCGGCATGCCCGAATTCGCCCCCGATGACGCCGAATACGTCGATGAACCCCCCGAAGACTGGGATAATTGAGCCATGAAGAACCTCGCCGCGATGATGAAGTCGGCATCGCAAATGCAGCAGAAAATGGCCGACATGCAGGCCGAACTCGAAGCCGCCATCGTCGAAGGCCAGGCCGGCGCAGGAATGGTGCGCATCACCCTCAGCGGCAAAGGTGACATGAAATCGATCAGGATCGACCCGAAAATCATCGACCCGACCGACCCCGACATGCTCGCCGACCTGATCATGGCCGCCCACACCGACGCCAAACGCAAAACCGAAGCCGTGGCCGCGGAAGCCATGCAAAAAGCCGCCGGAGGGCTGCAATTGCCCGATGGCTTCAAACTCCCCTTCTAACCCCGAATGGGTGGCCCCGAAGTCACGCGCCTGATCGCGCTGCTGTCAAAACTGCCCGGCCTCGGCCCGCGCAGCGCCCGTCGCGCCGCGCTCAAACTGCTGCAATCCCCCGAAACCCGCATGCTGCCGCTGGCCGTCGCCATCGCTGACGCCGCCCGCAGCGTCCGCACCTGCACCGAATGCGGCAACCTCGACAGCAGCAACCCCTGCGCCATCTGCGCCGATCCTAGGCGCGACCAAACCATCATCTGCGTCGTCGAAGGCGTCGGGGACCTCTGGGCGCTCGAACGCGCCCACGTCCACCAAGGCCGCTACCACGTGCTCGGCGGAACCCTGTCCCCGCTCGGCGGCGTCGGCCCCGATGACCTCAACCTCACACCGCTGCTCACCCGCGTTCGAACCGGCACCATCAGCGAAATTATCCTCGCCCTGGGTGCCACCGTCGAAGGCGCTACCACCATGCACTGGCTCGCCGACCGCCTCAAACCCCATAACCTCATTGTCACCCGCGTCGGCCAGGGCGTGCCGATCGGCGGCGCGCTCGACGTGCTCGACGACGGCACGCTGGCGGCGGCTTTGCGGGGGCGGCGGTAAGGAAGGCGAGGGGCGCTGCCCCCTCGACCCCCGCCGGGGTGGGACCCCGGACCCCTATCCCAAGGAAGTGTAGG
>JANXRN010000353.1 GCA_025352995.1 Acetobacteraceae bacterium | reverse complement strand
TTTCATTGTCGGTTGATTTTGAATGCATGTTGATTGACGAGGTTCTGGCCGTCGGTGACCAGCGCTTCCAGGAAAAATGCCAATACGAGATTTTCGAAAAGCGTGCCCATTGCGCAATGATCATGGCGATCCACAATGTCCATGTGGTCAAGGCCTATTGCAACCAGGCCCTGGTGCTCAAGGGTGGGCGCGGCCGGGTTTATGATGATGTCAATCTCGCTTGCGACATCTACGCCACGCTCTGATCCGACCTGCGTGACCCCACACCATGGATAATTCTGACGAACGCGCGTCCGCGCACCTGCCCATCCCGGAATTTCGGGTCGTCGGCTTTCCCGGCCCGTTCCGCGCGTGGGGGATTGAGGCATTGCACGGATTGTTGGAACAATCTGGGCATGATCTGGTTGTCATGGACCATCTGACCGATGATCGATCGGCGGTGCAAATGCTGCTCGGGCTGGACCATAACAGCCCAAGCCGCGA
Organism: Acetobacteraceae bacterium; assembly: GCA_025352995.1. Classification (GTDB taxonomy): domain Bacteria; phylum Pseudomonadota; class Alphaproteobacteria; order Acetobacterales; family Acetobacteraceae; genus CAITOL01. Next base: position 1,716 of record JANXRN010000353.1, on the reverse strand, counting down.
TATTCCGCTGATCGCCTTCATCGATGCGCCGGGACCGGCCTTGCAGGCGTTGCTGGCCGACGGCGTGGATGAAGTGACCCAAACCCGCGCTATGACAGCAGTTCTGGCCGGCCTTCCCGGTTTGAACCTCATGGCCGATGCGCTGGTGATCCGTCCGCAGGACGCCACCAACAACGCTGACGCCGCGCGACGGTTGGCCCGCTGGCTCGGGCTTGCCGGGGGTGACATCGCCCCACCACCGGCGCCGGTCACTGAATTGGCGGGCTTTACCCGACAGATCGCGGACGAGCTGCTCACGCCCATGCTGGATGCCGTGCTGAGTGGCGTGCGGCTGGAATTTCTGTTGCCGCGCGAATGTCTGCTGTGCCGGACGCATGATCAGGCGGCACCGGTGGTTGATATTGCCGGCCCCGCCCGCCCGCTCTATTTTGGTCCGTTCTTCCATTTTCCTGGCGGCGCGTGGCGGGTCGAGCTCGAATTATGGTTCTCCGACGACGTCGGCGATGCGAGCTTCGCCGCCGAACTATTCACCGGCGTGCTGCTGTCGCGCGCCCGCATGCGTCCTGGGCGCGGTGGGTGGTTTCGGGCGGAATTTCCGGTGCAGATCGACCATCCCGACATCCCCATCGAACTGCGTATCTGGGTCGAGCGCGGCGCAATCGAGGGCCGGATGGGCTTGCGGCAAATCAAATTCGTCCCGGTTACGTAAGGACGGTAATTTCGACCCCGGTGACGGTGGCAGTGAAGCCGCGCCGGCTGAACAGACGCACTTCGACGCCAGAAATATCGCTGCGCGCGGTAAAGTCCATGTCGATTGCATCGCCCCCGCCCAGCCCGCCATCGGCCAGTTTGGTGCCGCCGCCGCCGCATACCACGTCCGCACTGGCTTTGCCGTCACGCGGCGCGCCGGGCTGGAACAGGATGCGTGCCCGATAGCGCCCGGGCGGCAGGTCGATATAGGGGCCGAACAAGCCGGTGCCGGATCCTGCCGCGGTGAAAACGATATTATCGCCCTGCCGTGTGCCGGTGTTGGTTTGCAGTTTCGCGTCGCCGCCGGAATAGGCCCAGCGCGCGGCTGCCTGATGGCGGGCTTCCCAGACATCGAGCGCATCGCCACCGCCGGGAATGGCGCGATGGACGGCAAACCAGCCAGTGCGTGCCAGGGCCTGGCGGAAATAATCCGCCTGAAAACCCAGTTCCAGCCAACCATTCTTGCGGATCGCCCACAGCGAGTTGCCATCGAGCCGCAAGCCCCAGGGCAGCGGAAAATCCGCCATCACCGGCTCGGCGCCGAAGAAAATCCGCCCCTCGGGGGCCACAACCGGAACCAAGGCCCGCAGCAGCCGCAGATGATCGTCACAATGGTGAAAGCAGCCTTGGAAAATCACCGCGTCGAACTGGCGCTGCTGGCCTTCGATCCAGAAGAAATCGGCGTTGACGATTTCAATCTCCACACCCTCATGGGCGGCGCGTCGCCGGATGAGGTCACAAAAATCCGCCTCGATATCGACAGTCGTAACATGATGGCCGAGCTGGGCGAGCCAGACCGATGAAATCCCCCAGCCGGCGCCGAATTCCAGCACCCGCGACCCCGCCGGCAGCGCCATGCAGCGCAGCAAATAGCCGATTGCCATGAAATAGGCGCCGGCGGTGGCACTGCTGTTGGTGACGAACGGGAAAGGGCGGCGCGCCAGGCGTTCGACGTCGAAATTCGTG
>JANXRN010000306.1 GCA_025352995.1 Acetobacteraceae bacterium | reverse complement strand
CACCCAAGCCATCCAGACCATCCAGCCGCAAATGTCCCTGGTCGACGCGATCCGCGACGTGCTGCCGGAAGACGGGATTTTCTGCGATGAAATGACGCAAGTCGGCTATGTGTCCTGGTTCGGCATGCCGAGCTACTCGGCACGCAGCTTCATCACCTCGGGCTTTTCCGGCACGCTCGGCTATGGCGTGCCGACGGCTTTGGGCGTCAAGGTCGCCCATCCGGACCGGACGGTGATTGCCGTCACCGGCGATGGCGGCTTCCTGTTCGGCGGCGTGGAACTCGCCACCGCTGTCCAGCACGGCATTAATCTGGTGATCGTCGTGGTCAATAATTCCGCTTACGGTAACGTCTATCGCGACCAGAAGCGCCTGTTTGACGGCCGCCATGCCGGGTCGCAACTGGTGAACCCGGATTTCCAAACCTACGCCCGCGCCTTCGGCGTGCCGTCCTGGCGGGTGACCGACGCCGATGGTTTGCGCGGCGCGCTGAAGCAGGCCATCGCCGCCAATTCCCCCGCCTTGGTCGAAGTCGTCACCGATATCGACAACGAACCCTTGCCGTTTGCCTTCCTCGCCCGTGGGAGAAACTGACATGACCATTATCCTCACCCAGACTGACGAATATAATGTCGCGGCCATCAACGGCCTGCATGTCAGCGCCGCCGACGCGCTCACCGTCACCGGCTGGACCCTCAAGCCCGAAGGCATGTGCCAGGGCGATTTATGCGTGCCGATGCCAACGATCGAGGGCCGTGTCGATCTCGCCGGCTTCTGGCAGAAACTCGGCAACCCGGTGGTATCGGAGGGCGATGTCTGGAGCCTAGGCATCGGCGCCGCCGCCCAGCGCGAAAGCTTGGCCGGGCTGCAAGCGCCGGATTTTGAATTGCAGGACCTCGCCGGCCAGACCCATCGCCTGTCCGATTTGCGCGGCAAGAAAGTGTTCCTTAGTAGTTGGGCAAGTTGGTGAGGCTGCCGCCTGGACTTGCCCGTGTGGCAGTCTTTGTTCGATAGCCTGGCTGACGAAAACTTCATGGTGGTGGCAGTCGCGATGGATAGTCGCGGGCCGGATGCCGCGCGGCCCTGGATCGACGCCGCATCGCCGACCTATTGGTCCTTGATTGACCCCGAACACCGCGTCGCCGCCCTGTACGGCATGGTCAACGTGCCGCAGGCAGTGTGGATTGATGAGGAAGGCACCATTGTCCGCCCGCCGGAAACTGCCGGGTCAACCGATCATTTCCGCCGCATGGACCTCGCCACCCGCACCATGGCCCAAGATGACGCCGCCGCCCGCATTGCTGCCCGCGTCGCCTATATGGACGCCGTGCGCGCCTGGGTGCGCACCGGCGCCCACGCTTTGCCAGGGGACGCCGCGCGCGCCGCCCTGCCGGCGCTGACCGATGACAGTGCGCTTGCCCACGCCCATTTCCGCCTCGGCGTCTGGCTGCGCGACCGCGATCCGGCCGCCGCCACCCGCCACCTCACCGAAGCCAGCCGGCTTCATCCCACATCCTGGAACATGTGGCGCCAGACGGCCGATCTCGAGCAGGTCGGCAAGTCGGGAGGTCCGGAATTCTGGGCACGGGTGCAGGCGCTGGGGGATAAGGCGTACTATCCGCCGCCGGATTTGCCTGGGTTCTAAGGCCGACTTCGCCTGGCTGGGCAACTGCTCAAAATGCGATTCTGCCCTAGATAGTGTTTTGAGCTGTTCGGCTTATGTGCGGGCACCTACTGGCATGGTGCGTCGCTGATCCCTGACGAAAGTAATGCCCGTCCACCAAACAAAGCAGGTATGACAGTAACCTTGATAATCGCCGGGTTTTTCCCGCCGTATCCGTCGAAGGAACTTACTTGCCCCGGAAGAAGCGGCTTAAAAGTTGCTAACGCACTACCGGTGCTTATGAATTGATTTTGTTGACCCCGAAAGGTTGTGACAACATCTATCGATTTATACCACTCCCGGAAGACACTGACTCACCCGGGGGATTCCCATTCGCCTCGAACTCTGATTCGATATCGCTGTTTTACGATTCGCAGTCAGGAGCAAGTCATGGGCGCACCGGTAGCGATCATTCGGGATGATTTCACAGCGGCAGAGCTTCGCGGCGCATCGTCCAAATGC
>JANXRN010000291.1 GCA_025352995.1 Acetobacteraceae bacterium | reverse complement strand
GAAGCCGCCAAGCTGCGCTCCTATCTCGGCGTCGCTAGCGTGTCGCATGTGCAGGGCACCGCGCCGCTCGCCATCATCGACACCCCGCTGGGAGCGTAGTTTCATGCATCGTCGGGCGTTGATCGGTCTTACGGCCGCGATTTTCTGCGCGCCCAGCGCGCGGGCGGCGGAGGCGGAGGTTTCCATCGATAATTTCGTGTTCTCCCCTGAAACCCTCAAAATCGCGGTCGGCACCACGGTGAAATTCACCAATCGTGATGATTTACCGCATAGCGTGGTGAGCGCGGAGCGGCCGCCGATCTTCAAGTCCAAAACCCTCGATACCGATGACAGCTTCACCCATGTCTTCGACAAACCGGGCAATTTCGTCTATTTCTGCGGCTTGCATCCGCATATGAAGGGCGTTGTTGTGGTGGCATGACGATCGGTGGCCAGATTGTTTCGGCAAAATTCGCCGACGCTATCCTGCCGCATCTCGATGCCGCGTTCCGGCTCGCGCGCTGGTTGTTGCGTGACCCGGTGGCGGCGGAAGATGTGGTGCAGGACGCGCTGGTGCGGGCGATGACCTATTTCGACCAGTTCCGCGGCGAAAACCCGCGCGCCTGGCTGCTGCAGATCGTGCGCAACACCGCCTGGACCAGCCGGGCAGGCGGCAAGCGGCTGGATCAGCTCGACGACGACGCCCACAGCACACTGGCGTCCGACGCCCCCGACCCGGAAGCCGCCCTGGTGCAGGCCGAGGCCACCCAGACCCTTACCGACGCCATCGCGCGCCTGCCGACCGATTTGCGCGAATGCCTGGTGCTGCGGGAGATCGAGGAACTGCCCTATCGCGACATCGCCATCGTCGTCGGGGTACCGATCGGCACCGTGATGTCGCGCCTGTTTCGCGCCCGCAAGCTGCTGCTGGCGGGCGCCGAGGAGAATTCAAATTGACCGACCCATGCGCCGATTGGGAGCTGCTGATCCAGGCCGATTGCGACGGCGAGCTTGATATTGTCGCGACCGCGCGTCTGGCGCGCCATGTCGAAACCTGCCCGGCCTGCGCGCGGCTGCAAAGCCAGTTGCATGGCCTGTCGCAGCGCATCCGCGATCTGCCGCGCGACGCCGCGCCATCTCGGCTGGCCGCTGGGTTCCGGGTGGCGCCGCCGCGTCGGCGGTTCGTGCCGGTGTTTGGCAGTTTCGCCGCCGGCCTGGCCCTGGCCGCGAGCCTGATGCTGATGGTGACGACAGGGGCCGACCCCAGTGCCGAACTGGTCGCCGGGCATATCCGCGCCTTGCAGCCGGGGCACCTGACCGACGTGGTGTCCACCGACCAGCACACCGTCAAACCCTGGTTCGATGGCCGCATCGACTACGCGCCGGACGTGCGGGACTTCGCCAGCGCCGGCTTTCCGTTGGTCGGTGGACGGCTCGACTACATGAACGGCCGCCCGGTTGCCGCCCTGGTTTATCGCCGCGCCCAGCACCCGATCAACCTGTTCGTCTGGCCAGCATCCGGGGACGCGTCGCCGATCGCGGGTACGACCAAGGGCTATAATTTCGTGCGTTGGAAATCCGCCGGCATGGAATATGTCGCGGTATCAGATGTCGAGATAGCGGAGTTGCAGGCTATGGCGCGACTGATGATTGCTAAGTAACCGCAAACCCTATCGCGACCCGTCGCCGCAAAAATTCACCCGCGATTTTTGCGACGCCACATGCCGAGGCCGGCCAAAGCAGTCCCGAACAGCGCAAGCGACCCCGGCTCGGGGACGTCTGACGTGGTGAAACTTCCGCCGGTGATGCTCAACCGGTACATGTTGGTATAGTCGGAAACGAACAGCGACCCGTTATTGCTATCAAGCCCGGTCAGATCGCCCCGCTCGCCCCCGCTTGCGATGATCGTTTCGCCCGCGCCGGCATTATTCGGATCGATCAGGCCGAGTGTGCCATCATTGTTGTTGACCACGATAAAGCCCGCGAATGCTCCGCCACCGATAACGCCGGTGCCATCCGGGCCGCCGGACAAGTTACCAGAATCAAACACCTGGTTTCCGGTTGCAATGGCAAACCCGTAAACCCGATTACCGTTCGATTCGACATAGACCGTCGTCCCGTCTGGGGACACCGACAACCCGTCCGGACCGCTGACGCTGTTGATATAGGTTGCGACGCTGGTCAGCGGATTAATATCGAAAATGCCGCTATTGGTCGACGCCAGCAAATGCCCCGAGACCTGGTTCCCCCACAAACCGTAGCTCGGAACGTAGGAAAGATTAACCGCAGTTAGGCTGAGGTCATTGGCAACCTTGTAATAGCCCGCCGCATAATAAGGGCTATTATTGATGGCGACATAGGCGTTGCCGCCGGTAGAGGTCACGCCGAACACGCCGCCGTTATTGGCAACCGTGGCGGCAGCTAATGGTGAGCCAACGGCCTGGCCATCGACATCGTTATATTTGCGCAATTGCCCTGACTGGTAGGCCGAGGCGACAACGGTTCCATCGGGCAACGCCGCGACATCAAGCAGCGGGTAGCCGCCGCTGGCGCCGGTGGCAAAAGTGGTCAGGATGAACCCGTCGGTAATTCCGGTCGCATTGAGCGTGAGGCCGGCATGGGAAGTGCTCACGCTTGCCAGGCTGATCGCGGCCGTGGTCACAAACAGTAGCTTTCGCACGACGGGTACCTCGGATGTTGGATTGGTAACAGTGAAGCAAAAATCAGACCACAGGTTAGTTCATTGAAAAAATTTATATTTTTTCACTGGTCGCCGCAAATTGTAAAAAAAACTGACAGATCAAGGCGGGATTTCACGCGCTTTATAGGCCCGCCGAATCCAGCCGGATGATCTCCACCGCCGCCCCTTCGGCCAGCGCCGGCGCGTTGGGCGCCCGCAACACCAGTGCCGCGGCCTGCGCCATGGTCCGCAGCATCGCCGAATCCTGACGCGGGAACGGCGTCACCATCAGCCCGCCATCGCTACCCAACGCCAAGGTAGCGCGCAAATGATCGGCGCGATGGTCGTTGGCTGGAACCGAAGCGCCGAGCCGCGCCTGCATGGTCGGCGGCGGGGCAGGCGGCAGGCCCACCAGCACCGTAATCGCCGGCACCAGAAACAAAATCGCACAGACTAGGGACGACACCGGATTGCCCGGCAGGCCGAGCATCGCAACCGGCCCCAACTGCCCGAACATCAGCGGCTTGCCCGGCCGCATGGCGATCTGCCAGAAATCGATCTTCAGGCCGCGCGCGCCCAAAGCCTCCTGCACCAGATCATGCTCGCCCACGCTGGCGCCGCCGGTGGTGACCAGCATGTCCATCCCGGCCACCGCGTCGGCGACCGCCATCAACGCCGCGCGATCATCGGCGACCACCGGCAACACCACCGGATCGCCGCCCGCCGCGCGCACCAAAGCCGCCAGCGCATGGGAGTTCGAGCTGACAATGCCGCCCGCCGGGATCGGCTCGCCCGGCATCGCGATCTCGTCACCCGTCGCCAGGATAGCAATGCGCGGGCGACGATGAACGGTGAGCCACGGATGATTGCCCGCCGCCGCCAGCCCGATATCCCGCGCCCCGAGCCGCTTGCCCGCCGGCAACAGCACGTCACCGGCGGCAAAATCCTGCCCGGCACGACGAATATGCCGGCCCACGGCCGCCGCTTCGGTAATTCCCACCCAATCGCCATCGCGGTTGGTGTCTTCCTGGATCACAATCCCATCGGCGCCGTCCGGCAGCACGCTGCCGGTAAACAGCCGCAGCGCCTCGCCCGCGCCCAGCACCCCAACCCAGGGATGCCCGGCCGGTGCCGCGCCGACCACACGTAGCCGCGCGCCCAGCGTCGCATCGTCTGCCCGCACGGCGTAGCCATCCATCGCGGAAACGTCGCGTGGCGGCTGGGTCAGGCGGGCATGCACCGGGGCGGCGGTCACCCGGTTCCAGGCCTCGGCGAGCGGGACGATTTCGGCGGGGGTGGGGTGGAGTGCGGAGAGGATGCGGGTGCGGGCTTCGGAGACGGGGATCATGGTCGGGCCTTAAGTAAGAATGTTCTTTTTGTGAACAAAAAGAACCAAAAAAACTTTTTCACACTTGCTGCGGTTGCCCTGCGATTGCGGAGGGCCTGAGCCAACGGCCAGGCAGTAACGTCGGAAAGTTTTTTTGCTACTTTGTTTTCAAACAAAGTAGATCCTTCCTTCACTCCTGCCTGAAATCCCCTGACTTCCCCCCAGCCTTGTGAACGACCCGAAGACCTTCCACCCGCATCCCCCGATCCACCGCCTTGCACATGTCATAAACCGTCAGCGCGGCGATGGATGCCGCCGTCAGCGCCTCCATCTCCACCCCAGTGCGCCCGGATGTGCGCACCGTCGCGGAAATTTCGACCGTGGTTGCGTTGGCCGCAATCAGATCGACGGTGACGGCGGAAAGCGGCAGCGGATGGCAAAGCGGGATCAGATCGGCAGTGCGTTTGGCCGCCATGATGCCGGCGAGTTGGGCAACCGCGAAAACATCGCCCTTTTTGGCCTGGCCGGCGATGATCATCGCAAGCGTTGCCGGCAGCATCACCAATTCGGCGCGGGCGGTTGCTTGCCGGTCGGTGATCGGCTTGCCGCCGACATCGACCATGACGGCGTTGCCGGCATCGTCAAAATGGGTCAGCGCGCTCATGCCGCGCCCAACAGGGCGCGGGTGGCGAGGGCGAGGTCGGACTGGCGCAGCAGGCTTTCGCCGACCAGGAACGTTTGCACCCCGCAATCGGCGAGGCGGCGAAGGTCGGCATGGGTTTTCAGGCCGCTTTCGCCAACGATAACCCGATCGGCCGGGACCAGCGGCGCGAGTTGCTCAGTAGTGGCGATGTCGGTGATCAAGGTCTTGAGATTGCGGTTGTTGATGCCGATCAAGCTGGTTTTCAGGCGCAGGGATCGGTTGAGCTCGGCGGCGTCGTGCGACTCGACCAGCACGTCCATGCCGAGGCCCAGCGCAATCCCTTCAAGTTCAGCGGCCTGCGCGTCCGACAGCACCGCCATGATCAGCAGCACGCAATCGGCGCCCATCGCCCGGCTTTCGTGGATTTGCCAGGGATCGAGCATGAAGTCCTTGCGCAAGGCGGGCAGGGTGCCGCCAGCGCGGGCGGCGGCGAGGTCAGCCTCGGTGCCGTGGAAATAGGGCAGGTCGGTCAAGACCGACAGGCAGGCGGCGCCGCCGGTCTGGTAGGCGCCGGCGAGTTCGCCGGCGTCAAAATTCGGCCGGATGGCGCCGCCGGAGGGGGAGGCGCGTTTGATTTCGGCGATCAGCCCCATGCTGCCGGCGGCGATTTTGCGGTCGAGGGCGGCGGCAAAGCCACGTGCCGGCGGCAGCGTGGCAATCCGGGCTTGGAGCGCCGACAAGGGTAGCCCTGGCTTGCGGCGGGCGGTCTCGGCGGCGGTATCGGCGCAAATCCGCGCCAGAACGTCGGGGATATCGGTCATGCGGTCGCCTTGCGCAGCGCATCCAAAGCGCCCAAAGCCGCGCCGCTATCAATTGATTTCGCAGCAATATTCACGCCGTCCCGCAGATCGCCCGCACGCCCGGCGACAATCAGCGCGCCGGCCGCGTTGAGCAGCACCGTGTCGCGATAGCCGCCTTGGTCGCCTTCCAGCACCGCTTGCAAAGCCGCCGCGTTTTCGCGCGCGTCACCGCCGCGGATGGTTTCGATGGGGGACACCGGCAGTCCGGCATCTTCCGGCGTGACCACAAATTCGCGAATTGCGCCGTTGGTCAGGGCGGCGACCTGGTTCGGCCCGGCGACGGATAATTCGTCGAGGCCCTGGCCATAGACGATCCAGGCATCGGTGCTGCCGAGCCGTTGCAGGGCTTCGGCCATCGCGCGGTTCCAACTCGGGTCGAACACGCCGGTCAATTGGCGGGTAACCGACGCCGGATTAGCCAGCGGTCCCAACAGGTTGAAGATGGTTCTTGTGCCAAGCTCCACCCGCGGGCCGGCGGCATGGCGCAGGGCGGCGTGATGGCGGGGGGCGAACATGAAGGCGCAGCCCGCCGCCGCGAGGATGGCCGGCAGTCGGTCGAGCGGCACATCGACATTGACGCCGAGTTGGGTGAGCACGTCGGCCGCACCGGTTTTGGAACTCAGCGCCCGGTTGCCATGCTTGGCGACGACGATGCCGCAGCCGGCCACCACGAAGGTTACGGCGGTGGATATATTAAGGCTGCCCGACGCATCGCCCCCGGTGCCGACAACGTCAATCGCGCCAACGGGGGCAACAATTCGGGTCATCCGCGCCCGCATTGCCCGTACCGCACCGGCGAGTTCGGCCACGGTTTCGCGTCGCACCCGCATTGCCATCACCAGCCCGGCGATCTGCGCGGGCGTGGCTTCGCCGGCCATGATGATGCCGAACGCGTCTTCGGCCTCGGCTTCGGTCAGGCTTTCGCCGCTTGCGACCTTCGCCAGTGCCGGACGTAAATTACCGCTCATGTTCAAGCCGCCTTTGCCGGTTCGTTCTGGCCCCGCGCCAACGCCAGGAAATTCGCCAGCATCTGATGCCCGTGCTCACTCGCGATGCTTTCGGGGTGGAACTGCACCCCCCAGATCGGCATTGTGCTATGGGCCAGCGCCATGATCAGCCCGTCATCGGTTTCTGCTGTGATTTCAAGGCAGTCGGGCAGGGTGGTACGATCGACGATCAGGCTATGATAGCGGGTGACCGCAACCGGATCGGGGACATCGGCAAACAGATCCGTGCCGCGATGATGGATCGGGCGGACCTTGCCGTGCATTGGCTCGGGCGCGCGGATCACGTCGCCGCCAAACGCCTGGCCGATTGCCTGGTGGCCGAGGCAGACGCCGAGGATCGGGATGCGCCCGGCAGCGACCGCGATGAGGTCGAGGCAGATGCCGGCTTCGTTCGGGGTGCAGGGTCCGGGGGACAGCACGATGGCTTCCGGCGCCATGGCCAACGCCTGTTCCACCGAAATCGCATCGTTGCGCCGGACGTCGCAGCGCGCGCCGGCATCGCCCCCCGCCTCGGCAAGGTAGTGCACCAGGTTGAAGGTGAAACTGTCGTAATTATCGATCAGCAAAATCATGCCGCTATCCTGCGTAACCCGAGTTTCCCGGTCAATTCGGTGCGCTGAGGGTGCGCCGAACCGCGGTCTGCCAGCCCGCATAGAGGGTTTCGCGCCGGCTTGCATCCATGGCGGGCACAAAGCGGCGTTGCAGCGCCCAGTTTTTGGCGAATTCGTCCGGCGCTGGGCAGACCCCTTGGCCCAAGCCCGCAAGATATGCCGCCCCCAGCGCGGTGGTTTCCAGCACCACCGGCCGATCCACCGGGGCGGCCAGCATGTCGGACAGGAACTGCATCGTCCAATCGGACGCCACCATGCCGCCATCCACCCGCAGCACCGGCGCGTCCGTCCCGCCCCAATCGGCTTGCATGGCGGCGACCAGATCGCGGGTTTGATAGGCCACCGCTTCGAGCGCGGCACGGGCGATCTCGGCCGGGCCGGAATTGCGCGTGAGGCCAAAAATCGCGCCGCGTGCGTCGGCATCCCAATGCGGCGCGCCAAGGCCGGTGAAGCCGGGCACCAGATAGACCGCCTGGTCCGGATCGGCGGACGCGGCCAAAGCGCCAGTCTCCGACGCATCCTTGATGATCCGCAACCCGTCGCGCAGCCACTGCACGGCCGCCCCGGCGACGAAAATCGCCCCTTCCAGCGCGTAGCTCCGCACCCCGCCCAACTGGCTCGCAATGGTGGTCAGCATGCGGTTTTGTGAGGCAACCGGCGTTGCGCCGGTATGGAGCAGCAGGAAGCAGCCAGTGCCATAGGTCGATTTGACCATGCCGGGTGAAAAGCAGGCCTGCCCGATCATCGCCGCCTGCTGATCGCCGGCAACGCCCATGATTGGCACTGGCGCGCCCAGAATGCTGGCCTCGGTTTCGCCGAATGCTCCGGCGCAGTCTCGAATTTCCGGCATCAAGACTGCTGGCACGCGGAACAGGCGCAACATATCCGGGTCCCATTGGCCGGTGGCGATATTGCACAGCATGGTGCGGCTGGCGTTGGTGGCGTCCGTCGCATGGACCCGCCCGCCGGTCAGTCGCCACACCAGCCAGCTATCCACCGTGCCGAAGGCGAGCTTGCCCGCCTCAGCATCGGCCCGCGCACCGACAATAGTGTCGAGCAGCCAGGCGATTTTGCTGGCGCTGAAATAGGGGTCGAGCAGCAGGCCAGTGCGCGCGGTGATCAGTGGTTCCTGCCCGGCGGCTTTCAACGCGGCGCACGCGGCGGCGGTGCGGCGGTCCTGCCAGACAATGGCGGGCGCGATGGCGCGGCCAGTGTCGCGGCGCCAGATGATGGTGGTTTCGCGTTGGTTGGTAATGCCGATCGCCGCAACCTGCGCCACGTCCCCGCCGGCCTGCGCCAACGCCTCCCGCAAGGTTGCGACGCTGTCGACAAAAATATCCTCCGGGTCATGCTCCACCCAGCCATTGGCAGGGAAATGCTGCGCGAGTTCGCGTCGCGCAGTGGCCACCGGTGCCAGATTGGGGGCACGGAAGGCCATGGTGCGGGTGGAAGTGGTGCCCTGGTCGAGGGCGAGGATAAGCGCGGGTGGCATGGGTTTTCCTCACTCGGCCGGACTATGGGTCAGTCGAGCGTTTCACGATAGGACCGCATTGCGATCACGCCGACCACCAGGGTGAACAGCGCGATCGGCCATAGCTCGGGCAGGATTTCGGCTATTCCGTTACCCTTCAGCAGCACCCCGCGCACGATGCGCAGCGCATGGGTGATCGGCAGGATTTCCCCGGCCCATTGCGCCCAGCGCGGCATGCCCTGGAATGGGAACATGAAGCCCGACAGCAGCAGTGATGGCAGCAAGGTGAATTGCGCCATCTGGATGGCCTGCATCTGGTTGCGCGCGATGGTGGAAAACGTGATCCCGAGCGCGAGGTTGCTGGCAATGAACAGCCCCAGCGCCAGCCACAACCAGGATATCTCGCCGCGCAGCGGCAACCCGAACACGATCGCGGCAATGACCATGATCAGCATCACCTGGCCATAGCCGATCACGATATAGGGGATGACTTTGGCAAGCATGACCTCGATCGGTCGCACTGGCATCGCCAGCAAATTTTCCATCGTGCCACGCTCGGTTTCCCGCGTGATCGACAGCGTGGTGACGAACATGGTCGAAATCGTCAGCACCACGCAGATCAGCCCGGGCACGATGTTGAGCACGGTGAGTTGTTCGGGGTTGTAGCGCGGGTGGAGCGCGAAGCGGAACGGCGCGATAGCAGGCGTTGATCGCAGGGATGCGGGCAGGTCGCGATCAAGGGCCGTGGTCAGCGCCGCGAGGGCGGCAGTGGCGCCGCCGATCGCTGCCGGGTCGGTCGCATCGGCATCCATCAGGATCATCGGCCGTTCGCCGCGATCGACCGCGCGGTCAAAGCCTGCCGGCATGTTGATCACGAACAGCAACTGGCCTTGGGCAAGCCCGCGCTCGGCTTCGGCTTCACTGTCCAGCGTACGTATCTCGTAATAGCCGGTGTTCTGCAACGCCGCGACGATGCTGCGCTCGTAGCGCGAATGATCGACCGAGAGCAGCCCGGCCGGTAAATGCTTGGGATCGGTATTGATCGCAAAGCCGAACAGGAAAAGCTGCATCACCGGGAGCGCGATGATCATTTGCAAGGTCAGCGGATCGCGCCGCACCTGGATCCATTCCTTGCGCAGCACCGCCAGGAAGCGGCGAAAGGAAAACCCGCCGATCATGCCGGACGCCCGAGCAAATGGATGAACACATCCTCGAGCGTCGGCGGCACTTCCTGCCAGATCAGGTCAGGCGTCGCGTCGGTTGCAGCGTGCAAGGCGGCGCGGTCGATCCCGGCAATGCGCAAGGCGGTGCCGAACACGGCAGCCGATTCGACCCCGGCTGCTGCCCGCAGCGCGCGGGCGGCGAGATCAAGCCCGGTGCCGGTCGCCTCGAATAGCACCAGCCCACTGCCGCCGGTGACCGCATCCGGGGTGCCCTGCACCACGATCCGCCCATCCGAGAGATAGACAATCCGCCCGCAGCGCGCTGCTTCGTCCATGTAATGGGTCGACACCAGCACGGTGAGCCCTTCAGCTGCCAGATCATGCAGCAAATCCCAGAATTCGCGCCGTGCCTTGGCGTCCACCCCGGCGGTCGGCTCATCGAGCAGCAGCAGCTTCGGCCGGTGCAAAATGCAGGCGGCGAGCGCGAGGCGCTGCTTCCAGCCGCCGGACAATTGCCCGGCAAGTTGATGAGCGCGCTCTGCCAGGCCCATGCGGTCCATGGTGTCGCGCACGGCTTCCGCACGGTCATCACGTTCGAACACGGCAGCGACGAAATCGAGATTTTCCGCAACCGTCAAGTCTTCGTAAAAGCTGAAGCGCTGGGTCATGTAGCCAACTTGCCGGCGGATTTGTGCGGCGTCGCGCATAATATCCAGCCCCAGGCAGGTGCCGCCGCCGCTATCGGGCTTCACCAGCCCGCACAGCATGCGGATGGTGGTGGTCTTGCCACTGCCATTGGCGCCGAGGAAGCCGCAAATTTCCCCGGTCGGGACAGTAAGGCTCAGCCCGTCCACCACTTTGCGGCGGCCGTAGCTTTTATGCAGGTCGCTGATATTGATGGCCGCGTTCATGGCGGGCCGATCGGGCGAACCAGGATAGGCAGGCCAGGGTTGAGCAGGGCGGCTTGGGCGGCGCGCGGGCGGGCTTCGATCATGAAGACCAGCTTGGCCTTGCTCGCTTCGCTGTAGATCAGCGGCGGGGTGTATTCGGCCTGCTGGGAAATGAAGGCGATGGTGGCGGCAAGGTCGGGTGGGCAATGGTCGCAGGCCAGCCCGACCTGGTCCCCGCGATGCATGGTTGCCAAGGAGGCTTCCGGCACGAAGAACCGCACCACGATATTGCCCGGCGGCAGCAGCGACACCACCGGCACCCCGGCGGCGATGGTTTCGCCCGGCCGTGCCAGCACGTCGGCGATCACACCCGCGACCGGCGCCAGCATTTGCCGCTGCCCGAGCCGCCACTCGGCGACCGCAAGTCCGGCCTTGGCCGCGGCCACCCCCGCCCGCGCGCCGGCGAGTTCGGCCGTGCGCCCCAGCGGCGCCCGCACCCGGGCGAGTTCGGCCGTTGCGGCTTCGAGCTTGGCGAGCGCCGAGCTTGCATCCGCCCGCAGTGTATCGACGGTTTGCCGCGATGCGGTGCCGGTTGGCAGCAGCGCTTCGCCGCGGGCGAGGTCGGCGCTGGTACGCGCCATCAGGGCGCGCGCGTCGGCCTCGGCGGCGGCGGCCTTGGCGATTTCGGTCGGTTTGCCGGCATCTTCGAGGTTGGCGAGCAGGGCGTCGGCCTGGGCGAGCAGCTGCGCCGCCTGGTCCCGCCCAGCGCGGTCGGCTGTTTCATCCTGGGTGAAAAGCGCCGCGCCGACGGGAATGGCGTCGCCGCGCTGGACGGCGACTTTGGTCAGCAACCCGGCCTGGGTCGGCCCGATTTTGACGAAATCCGCTTCGGCATAGCCTTGCCAGAGTGTGGCCGGTGGCGCGCCATGCGACCACCACCAGGCGCCACCGGCAAGCAGCACAGCCAGAACCGCCAACCCAACGCCCCTGATCACAAACCACCTCCTGCACGCGATCTTCAAGTCGAGCTTCTAAACGAACGCGGCGAGTCGCGCCTCCAGCCCCAGCCGAGCCTCACGCCCCAGCCGTGCCGCAGCCGCCGCCACGCCGGCCGCGCGCCCGACTGGCGCGTAATAGACCCCCCTGATCTGGATCGTATCGGCAATAGCCCGCACGAAATCCTCGGCGAGTGCGGCGTCGGGCCGCACGGCCTCGGCCCAGAACGCATCGAGCATGCCGCCGAACACCAATCCGGCGATATTATAAACCGCCGTACCCAAAGATTTGGTGGGAATGCCAGCGCGGATCGACCAGATGCCGACCGTGCTGTTCACCGTCACCACCCCCGCGCGCGCCAGCCAGCAGCTGCTCCAAATTGCCGCCATCGATGAACCCCACCCGCGCCGCCACCCCGGCATCGGCCGCGATGTCCCGCACGATGCGCGTCCAGTCCCGCAGGCCGGGATCGAGCGGATAGAGCTTGACCACCAGCCGGTCGTCCGCCGGGGCGGCGCGGGCGAAACTTCCGATTACCTCACGCAGCGGGGTCAGCATGTCGGGGTAAGGCGAATAGGCGCGCAGGCTGAAATCGACCTCCATTTGCATCGGCAGCACCCAATAGAAGATGCGCGATGCCAGAAGATCGTCGATGATCGCTTCGGCGCGGCGATGATGATGCGGCTTGCGCAACAGCCGCCAGCCAGTGCCGAGATAATTCCGCACCGGGTGGTTGATGTGATAGCTGCGATGGAACGGATAAAGCACCCAGCCGAGCAGCATGGCGGCGTGAAACAGCACGTCCCAGCGCGCTTGCCGGCCGAAATCATCGGTAAAGCGCGGCGCGAGGTCAGGCGGCGGGGCGCTGGCGGCCAAGGCCCGGATTGCCGCCGGGTCGCGCGGCAGGCGCGACGTGCCGGACATACCATCCGGCACCAACGTGATCCAATCCGGGCGCAACTAGCCGAAATCAGTGGCGGTGACCGCTATGCCGCGCGTCTGCGCGGCTTTGATCGCTGCGGCCTGGTAGAAGCGCTGTTCGCCGAGCAGGACAAGGTCGGTCACGCCCTCACGCGCCTTCAGCGTATCGATATAGCCAGCCCAGTGCGCCCGCCGGCCGCGATAATCGAAGACTTTGCCCGCCCCGCCGGAAAATGCGTGCCAGAACACATAGTCGCCGAAATTCACATTGACCCGCAGCACGTGATGGCCAGCCGATTGCAGCGCCGCGCCGAGTTCGGCGAAGAACGGCGAAATCGGGCCTTGTAGGAAGAGGAAGACCTGCGGTGCTGTGCGCATTGTGTCTCCCCGGAGGTTAGGAAAAGAAAGCATGTTCTTTTTGTGAACAAAAAGAAGATCCTTCCTTTCTTGTAATCCCCTCCCCCGCCACGCGACAATCAGGTCACGACCGATTTCATCGAAACGTCACGCAAGTCCGGCAGCCTGCCGCAACCCCTCCAACTCCGCCTCATCCCAAACCCCAATCACAATCCCCTGCCGCAGCTGCTGCCCATCCGCATAGGCGGCGATTTTCGCGTCCGGCTGGGTAATCCGGTTATGGTCGCGCAGCGCCCAGCCCATCAGCGCGCGTTCGAGCCGGGCGATGATGTCGGCATGGCCAGTGCCCCGGCCGAGATCGGTCAGTTCGTCTGGATCGCTGACCAGATCATACAGCATCGGCGCAAACCCGACCGCATGGATCAGCTTGAAGCGGCCGTCGAAGACCATGAACAGCCGGCAATCGGCGATCTTCTGCC
The DNA here is from genome assembly GCA_025352995.1 of Acetobacteraceae bacterium. Classification (GTDB taxonomy): domain Bacteria; phylum Pseudomonadota; class Alphaproteobacteria; order Acetobacterales; family Acetobacteraceae; genus CAITOL01. Next base: position 18,403 of record JANXRN010000291.1, on the reverse strand, counting down.
CGAGCGTCAGCCGGGCTTCCTGCATGGAATAATCGTATTCGCTGAACACATGGGTGCGCCAAGCCGGATTTTGCCCATCGAGCCAGGGCAGCAGCGATCGCCCTTCCATGACGTTGTGGGCAACAATGCCGCCGAAAAATTCGACGAAACTCGGCGCCAGATCGATCGCTTCGACCAGCGCGTCGCAAACTGTGCCGTGGGTTGCAGGGCGCGTCGGATCGGCCACGATCAGCGGGATTTTTGCCGAGCAGTCGTGGAACAAATCCTTTTCGCCCAGCCAATGATCGCCAAGATAATCGCCGTGATCGGAGGTGAAGACGATCATCGTGCTGTCGGTAAGGCCTTGCGCGTCGAGGAACTTCATCAGCACCCCGATCTGATCGTCGATCTGCTTGATCAGCCCCATATAGGCGGGGATGACGCGGGTCCGCACCTCGTCGCGGGCGAAGTTGCGCCCGACCAGATGGTCCATGAAGGCGGCATAAACCGGGTTGGGGTTTTCGCGTTCGGCGTCCGACCGTACCGCCGGCAGCACCGCGTTGGCGCCGTACATATTGTGATACGGCGCCGGCACAATATAGGGCCAGTGCGGCTTGATATAGGATAGATGCAGGCACCAGGGGCGGGGATCGGATTGCGCCTCGCGGATGAAATCCATCGCCCGCCGCGTCATATAAGGGGTTTCGGAATGTTCTTCGGCAATCCGCGCCGGCTTGTCGGCGTGTTCCAGTAGCCAGCCATTTTGCAACGACCCGTCATCGGCCTGCCCGGAATTGGCCCAACGCTCCCAAGGATTGTCGCCCTCATAGCCGAGATCGTTCAAATACCGGTCATAAGCCGGGCGCGGCGCTTGGTCCGGGTGGAGGCCGTCATCACGCTCATACGGTTCGAACCCGCATTGGCTGACATGCACGCCGCGTGCACTGTCGGGGGCAATGCCGAGGCGGGCCATGCCGTCCGTGTCGGCGCCCATATGGGTTTTGCCGACCAGCACGTTACGGACCCCGATGGCGTTGAGCGCGTCGCCCAAGGTGGGCTCGCCCACCCGCAGCGGAAACCGGTTCCAGTTGGCGCCGTGGCTGCGCATGTAACGGCCAGTGTAAAAGCTCATCCGTGACGGGCCGCAGACCGGCGATTGCACATAGGCGCGGGTGAAGCGCACCCCGCGGGCGGCAATGGCGTCAATATTGGGGGTGGCGAGGCTCGGGTGGCCAGCGCAGCTCAGATAGTCCCAGCGCAACTGGTCGCACATGATGAACAGCACATTTTTCTTCTTGCCCATCTCACAGCAGACCTTCTTTCCGGAAACTGAGCCACCGCCCGTTTCCGATAATGACATGGTCGTGCAAGACAATCGACAGGGCCGACGCGGCGGCTAGAATTTCTTGCGTCATGGCAATGTCATCGCGGGACGGGGTTGGGTCTCCGCTCGGGTGGTTATGCGCCAGCACGATCGCGGTTGCGTGCAGTTCGAGCGCGCGCTTCACAACCTCCCGCGGGTACACCGGGGTGTGGTTGACAGTGCCACGCGACTGGGCTTCGTCGCCCAGCAGCCGGTTGCGCGTATCGAGAAACAGCACCCGGAATTGCTCGACCCGTTCGCGCGCCATGACGGTGGTGAGGTAGGCGATCACCTTGTCCCAGTTATCAAGCAACGGGCGATCCAGCAGTTCGGACTTCGCCAAGCGGAGGGCGGCGGCCTGGACGATCTTCAGCGCGGCGACGGCTGCCTCGCCAAACCCATCGAGCGCCAGCAGCGCATGGGGCGGGGCGGTGATGGTGTTGGCGAAACTGCCAAACTGGGCGAGCAGCAGCCGCGCCAGCGGCTTGGTATCGCGGCGCGGCAAAGCAAGAAACAGCACCATTTCGAGCAGTTCATGGTCAAGAATGGCGTTGGGACCCGCGTCAAGCAGCTTCTGCCGCATCCGCGCGCGGTGGCCGTCGGCGCCGTGGTCAATGACGTCGTCCAACAGGCCTAGGCCTGGTTGTTCAGCAAATCCTTTGCGCGCGCGGGCCATGGTGGGAGGGTAGGGGGGCGGGACGTAACGGGTAGTGTTAATCGAAGATATGCGAAGAGATTGATGAAGGAAGGATGTTCTTTTTGTGAACAAAAAGAACCAAAAAAACTTTCTCCGACGTTACTGCCTGGCCGTTGGCTCGGGAGCTTGCCGCAGGCTCGGGCTTGTTTTTATTCTGCGGGTAGTGGGATATGCTACTTTATCTTCCTGGAGGTGGCGCGATGCACGCGGCCGAAAAACTTTCCATCACCCTACCCGCCGAAATGGTGCGCATCATCCGCGCCAAGGTCGAACAGGGCGGCTACGCGTCAAACAGCGAAGTGATCCGCGAGGCAATGCGTGGCTGGATGGAACGTGAACGCCATTTCGCCACCCTCGAAGCAGCGATCGATCACGGGATCGCCGATATCGACGCGGGCCGAACCTACAGTTCCGACCAGGTCAGGGAAGACCTCATTGCCCGGATCAACAAGAGCCATCGCCACGCGTGACACGGGTTTTCTGGACCGCATCGGCGAAGGCCGACCTCGCCGCTATCAGCGATTACATCGCGACCGATCATCCCCAACGCGCCCTGAGCTTTGTTGATGAAATTATAACTGCGGGAGAGGCGATTGCTGAGGCCCCGTTGGCGTTTCCGCTCGTGCGACGGCTGGAAGATCGCGGACTCCGCAAACGGGCTTATGGTCGCTATCTGATTTTTTATCGGTTTGACGGTCGGGCGGTGCATATCATTCACGTGGTGCATGGCGCACGCGACTATGTCAGGGCGCTGTTTTCCGACGACGTGAAATGAACCCGTGAAAAAAAGGCGCAACACCTCGTCAGCCGAATTCCGCCCGGATCATCGCACTCTGCGCCCCAACCGCCGGCACCGGCCCCAACGCCCGTGGCCCATCGGAAATAATGACCGGCGGCGCCACCAGCGAAATCGGCCCAACCTCGGTTTCGACCGTTACCCGCCGCAGCGCCGGGTGGGTGGCAAGATCGGCGACTTCGTTAACGAACCCGAACGCGGTGTTAGCCGCCTTCAGCCGCACCGCCGCCGCGTCGCGGGTCAGCTTGGCGAAATGGGCGGCGATATAGGGATCGACCATATCGCGATTGGCAACCCGGATCGTGTTGCTTTCAAAGCCGGGCTTTTTGGGCAGATCGGGTTCTTCGAGGAAGACGCGGCAGAAGCTCGCCCATTCGCGTTCGTTCTGGATGCTGATCAGCACCAGCGCGCCGTCGATGAGCTTGAAGGCGCCGTAGGGGCAGATCGACGGATGCGCCAGGCCCATCCGTGGCGGCGCCTTGCCGAGGCCTTCGTAGAAGCCGAGCGGGACGGTCATCCAGTCCGCCATGCCGTCGAACAGGCTGATTTTGATGCCCTTGCCATTGCCGGAAATGCCGCGCGCGATCAGTGCTTCCAGCACGCCGGCGTGGGCTGCCATGCCGCAGGCAATGTCGCAGGCCGATACGCCGACGCGGCCGGGGCCGATCGGATCGCCGGTAACGGCGGCAAGCCCTGATTCCGCCTGGACCAGCAGATCGTAGGCTTTCATTTCGGCGTAGGGGCCTTCATCGCCGTAACCTGAAATATCGACGGTGATCAGCTTTGGGTAGGCGGCACGCAAGGCGTCTGACCCGAACCCCGCGCGCGCGGCGGCACCGGGTGCGAGATTTTGGATGAACACGTCCGCCTTCGCCAGCAGCCGGTGCAGCAACGCCGCGTCGTCAGGCGCCTTGATATCAATCGTAAGGCTTTGCTTGCCGCGATTGAGCCAGACGAAATAGCTCGAAAGCCCATTGGCCGCCTTGTCATAGGCGCGGGCGAAATCCCCTTCGGGGCGTTCAAGCTTGATGACCCGGGCGCCAGCGTCAGCCAGGCGGGAACTGCAATAGGGCGCGGCCACAGCCTGTTCGAGCGAGACCACAAGAAGCCCTTCCAACGGGCGCGGCAGATCAACCATGGTCCAAGCCTCTCAGTAACTCCGCGGCATGCCCAGCACATGCTCGGCGACATAGGACAAGATCAGGTTGGTCGAAATCGGCGCCACTTGATAGAGCCGGGCTTCGCGGAATTTGCGCTCGACGTCATATTCCTCAGCGAAGCCGAAGCCGCCATGGGTCTGGATGCAGGCTTCGGCGGCAGCCCAGGCGCAGTCGGCGGCGAGCATTTTCGCCATGTTGGCTTCTTCGCCGCAATGTTCGCCGGCGTCGAACTTGCGCAGGCCTTCATGCACCAGCAATTCGGCCGCGCGCATCTGGGCGTAGGCGCGGGCGATCGGGAACTGCACCCCCTGGTTCTGCCCGATCGGGCGGCCGAACACGACGCGGCTATTGGCGTAGGCGGTGGCTTTTTCGATGAACCATTTGGTGTCGCCGATCGATTCGGACGCGATCAGCAGTCGTTCCGCATTCATCCCGTCGAGGATGTATTTGAAGCCGCGGCCTTCGACGCCGATCAGGTTTTCCGCCGGCACTTCCATGTTGTCGAAGAACACTTCGGTGGAGTTATGGTTCATCATGCTGCGGATCGGCCGGATGGTCAGGCCGCGACCGAGCGATGATTTCATATCGACGATGAAGGTGGACAGGCCCTCGGTGCGCTTGGCGGTCTGGTCTTTCGGCGTGGTGCGTGCCAGCAGCAGCATCAGATCGGAATGCTCGGCGCGGCTGGTCCAGACTTTCTGGCCGTTGACGATGTATTTATCGCCTTCCCTCTTGGCGAACGTGCGCAGTGACGTGGTGTCGGTGCCGCTGGTCGGCTCAGTGACGCCAAAGGCTTGCAGGCGCAGTTCACCGGTGGCGATTTTGGGCAAATAGTGGCTTTTCTGCGCGTCCGAGCCATGCCGCAGGATGGTGCCCATGATATACATCTGGGCATGGCAGGCGGCGGCATTGCTGCCGGCATGGTGGATGGTTTCGAGAATGGCTGACGCCGCCGATAATGGCAGCCCGGCGCCGCCATATTCTTCGGGGATCAGCGCGCCGAGATAGCCGGCAGCCGTCAGCGCCTGGACGAACTCGGTCGGGTAGGCGCGCGCGACATCGAGCTTGCGCCAGTATTCGCCGGGGAATTTGGCGCACAGCTTGGCAACCTCGTCACGGATCTCGGAATGTTCGGCCATCATGTCCTCCGGCTTGTCGCGACCGGATTAAGACGGGGGGGCGCGGGGCGCAAGCGGCGGCGATCAGGATGATGCCAGGAAGTTCGCGCTGGTGGACGCGCGCGCCACCAGATCACGCACCGACGGGTCATGCTGGGCGTTGGCCGACGTCAAGGTTTCCATCGGCATGAAATATTCATGTGGGTGGGGGATCTGGCTTTCGATAAAACCCTTGTACTGGCGTGCCTTCAGCGCATAGAGCACCCGGATGTCACGCACTGGCAGCACCAGCGGCATTGCCGGTTCGGCGCGCAACGCCCCGGTCAGCCGCCAGCGCGGGGTCGGATCGTTCGTCACCGCCGGGGCCAGCAGCCACGGCACCGGGCAGACCGCGAGCAGCGAGTTGGTGCTCGGCGCGAAGCGGGACCGCTTGTCGAGCATATTGGCGTAACTGCTGCACGCCTCCACCGCAAAAATATCGACATAGGGTTCCGCCGGCGTGCCGCCGAAATGCAACCACAGCCCGTCCGGCAAGGTGCGCAGCCGGTTGCTGCCGGGAAATTTCAGGAACGGATGGGACGATGCCGACATATCCCCAGGTCGGCCCCGCAGCCAACGCCCCGCGCCACTGGGGTCTTTGATGCCGGGTGGCCGCTGCGGCCATTGCTGCAATCTTTCGCGAACCAACCCGTCAAGCCGGGTGAGAGCAAGCATTCGGAAACCCTCCATGATCTTGCGTGGGTAAAATCGACCCCTTGGGAGGATTTAACGGGAATTGTGACTAATAAGAAAGGTGTTTCATGTTGAAAATTCAAGTTTTTATCGATTTATGTCTGTAAAAATGCGATGCAGTTGGCGATTAAAATCTATCATGATTACGTTAATGCTTCGGTAAATTCACCAAATGTGATCTATTGGTTATTATCAGATGTATTTGTGAATTTATGTTTCTTTCTATATGCTTGAAGGGAATTCCGGTCGCCGTTATCCCCCGCCTGTGGATAAAGTTATTCACAGCCCGACAACGCCAGGTTGTCGCAAATTGCAGGGGATGGCAGCGTTGCAACGCTGCGGGCATCGTCCGCAGCGTAAATTGATCATAAGCGCGCAATTCGCCCCGGTGTGATTTGGCCGCTATCGGTAATTCGTCTGAATTACAGTCGTTTATGGACTGATATTAAAAGATTTATACGATTTAGAACGGCCGCCCAATTAACCCCGACCACCGACAAAGGCGTTGAAGGTGACCAACGTCATCGTATCTTTCACGCCGGACAGCGACTGGATGCGTTCGGTCACAAACAGCCCGGTATCCTGCTCGGGGCTGAGGTAGAATTTCCCCAGCAGGTCATATTGCCCCGAGGTGGAATGCAGCTCGGATAGTTCCTCGATGCTGTCGGCGGCCTCCTGGGCGACGCGGTACACGCGGCCCATGTCGCATTTGATGAAGACGAAGATCGGTCGCATCGCGGCACTCCTGAACGGGTGCGCCAGTTTGCCACCCTAGCCCTGGTTGCGCAAAGCCTGCCCGCGGTTATCTTGCGCGATCGTTTTGTGAGGCTCCGCCCATGCCAGTTACCCCTACTTCCCAACCCGTTTTGCGCAGCGGCGGCCGGCTGCTGGCCGACACGTTGGTCGCGCAAGGCATTGACCATGTCTTCGCCGTGCCGGGGGAAAGCTACCTTGATGTGCTGGATGGGCTTTATGCCGATAGCAAGCTGGTCAAGCTGGTCACCTGCCGCTTTGAAGCCGGCGCGGTGAACATGGCCGAAGCTTACGGCAAGCTCACCGGGCGCCCCGCTGCCGCCTTTGTCACCCGCGGGCCTGGCGCCTGCCATGGCGCGATCGGGGTGCATATTGCGTTTCAGGATTCCACCCCGCTGCTGCTGTTTGTTGGGCAAATTCCGTTCGGCGAAACCGATCGCGAAAGCTTCCAGGAAGTCGATTACCGCCGCATGTTCGCCCCGCTGGCCAAATGGGTGACCCAAATTGATGAGGCCGCGCGCATCCCCGAACTGATCGCGCATGCGGTCGATGTCGCGACCTCGGGGCGGCCCGGGCCAGTGGTGATCGCGCTGTCGGAAGACATGCAGAAGCACATGGTCGCAATTGCCGATATTGGCCGCGCCGATGTGGCAGCGGCCCATCCCGATCCGGCCGCGATTGCCAAAATGATGGCGCTGCTGGCCAAGTCGGAAAAGCCGCTGGCGATCCTCGGCGGCACGCGCTGGACCGAGCCGGGCAGGGCGGCCATCGCGACCTTCCTCAAGGCGCATGACATTCCGGTGGCGGTCGGGTTCCGCCGCCAGGCGCTCTATGACGGCACGGCAGAGAATTTTGTCGGCGATATCGGCGTTGGCAGCGATCCAGCGTTGGTCGCCAAGGCGCGGGAGGCCGACCTTATTCTGGCGATCGGCACACGGTTGGGCGAACCGGTGAGCCAAGGCTACACGCTGTTCGGCAATAGCAAGATCGTGCACATCTATCCTGATGCTGCCGAAATCGGCCGGGTGTTCCGCCCCGCCTTGGGGATTGTCAGCGAATTGAATGCGTTTGCTGCCGGCGTGGTGAAGCTCAAGCCCGTGCGCAAGGGCGCCAACGCCCAGCCCTGGTCAGCCTGGACCCAGGAACTGCGGGCGTTGCGGCAACGGGGACGGGAAGTGCCAAATTATGCCGGCACCTTGAACCTCGCGGACGCAATGCGGTCGCTCGAAACCCTGATGGCGCCGGACGCGATCATTACCTGTGACGCCGGCAATTTCGCCACCTGGGCGCCGCGCTTCATCAATTTCGCCGATGGTCAGCGCTTCATCGGCCCGACCAACGGCGCGATGGGTTACGCCGTGCCGGCAGCAATCGGCGCCAAGATCGCCTTCCCCGAGCGCCAAGTAATTGCCATGGTCGGCGATGGCGGCTTCCTGATGACCGGCCAGGAAATCGCCACTGCGTTTCATCACGGCGTCGCCCCGATCATCCTGGTATTCAACAACCAGATGTTCGGCACCATCCGCATGTATCAGGAAGGCCGTTATCCCGGCCGCGTGTCTGGCACCGCGCTGACCAACCCGGATTTTGCCAAGTTCATCGAGGCCTTTGGTGGCCATGGCGAAATGGTTGAGCACACCGCCGACTTCGCCCCGGCCTTCGCGCGCGCGGTCGCGTCGGGCAAACCCGCAGTGATCGAATTGCGGATGAACCCGGAACAGATCACCACCCGCGCCACCATTGCCGAACTGCGCGCGGCAGCGGGCGGGGCGAAAATGCCGGCCCGTCGCGCACCGGCAGCCCGCAAGGCGAAGTCACGCTAATCCACTAGCGCGTAAACCGCGCGCTCGAAATCCCACAGCAGATCGAGCACGCGCGGATCGGCGAACGGAAGGCTTTGGGTCAGCAACACGCCGGCGATGCCGCGCACCGGATCGATCCAGTAATAAGTGTTGCCAAGGCCGGCCCAGCATAGCCCGCCCGGACTGCGGCCCGATGCGCTGCGTTCGGGGTTGATCAGAAACCCCAGGCCCCATTTGGTCACCATGCCGGGGAAGAATTCGGCGTCGTAAGAGTGTGCCGGCGCGGCGGTAACCAATTTTTCGCCGGTCAGCGCGCCGATCTGGTTGCGGCCCATTTCGGCCACCGTTTCGGGCCGCAAAATTTCTGCGCCGTCCAAACTGCCGCCATTCAGCATCATCCGCAGAAAGCGCAGATAGTCCCGCCCGGTGCCGTGCAAGCCGCCACCACCGCGCGCGACTGTGCCGGGCGCACCGGTGATCCAATCGGTCGGGGTCAGGCTGCCATCGGGCTGTCGGGCATGCATCCGCGCCTTACGCGCTGCCTGCTCCGGCGTCATCACGAAGGCGCAATCGACCATCCCGAGCGGGTCGAGCACGTGGGCGGCAAGATAGGCGTCGAATGCCTGCCCGCTCGCCGCCGCCACTGCTTGGCCGACCAGATCGGTGGCGATTGAGTAATTCCACTTGCTGCCAGGATCGAACAGCAGCGGGGTTTGCGCGTGCTGTTCGGCAGTATTGGGCACCCGGGGCAGATCCAGGGCCGCAATCGCCGGTCCAAGTTCGGCATTCCAGGTGTCATAACCGAAGCCCGCCGTATGGGTCAGCAACTGCCGCAAATTGATCACCCCGCGCGCCGGCCGCAGCCGCGGGGCGCCATCGGGGGCGAACCCGTCCAGCAGCTTGGGTGCCGCCAACCCTGGCAGCACCGCCGATATCGGCCCGTCGAGCGATAATTTCCCCTGCTCGACCAGCTGCATCGCCGCGACCGAGGTGACGATTTTGGTCATCGAGGCGAACCAGAACATCGTTTGCTGATCCATCGCCGTCGTTTGCGCTAGGTCCCGCTTGCCGGCCGCCCCTTCATAGAGCGTGCCCCCCGCATTGCCCGCCAGCGCCACCACGCCGGCGACCACCCCGCGCGCGACGGCGTTCTGCAGGACCGCGTCGATTTGAGAAAAACGTGTCATGGTTCGTCATCCCGAAAGTAATTTTCTTCCCACGGCTAGCTTGTCAGCAGGGATGCCACAAGCACGCCGTGTCGGCTACGCATCGCCTGCTTGCCGACACTGGCGTCCTAGGCTCTTCCAAACGCGGCTGCAGAAAGTTCCAAAATTTCTGGATATAATTTCCGCAAAAAACGCCGCAATAATTTCCGCAAAAATATCCAACTGCAGAATGCAGATTGTGTATGTCCAGCCTATTGCTTGCTTCGTCGGCGATGTTGCCGGGTTGGGCGGAGGGACGGATGGGTAAGTATTGGACCACGCGAACGGAACGGCGGACGCGTCATTCGCAGGTGCGTTGCCGGCAACGCGGCGTATCCGAACAGGAACTGTGCATCTTGCTGGATCATTGTGATCACCTCGTCTCGGTCGGGCGCGGCTGCACCGCAATGACCATGAGCCACAGGGTGGCAAGCGAGTTGCATGCCGAGGGGGCACCTGGCGCATATGTGGAGCGTGCGCGACGCCGCGCGGCGATCATCGCGCCTGATGGAGCGCTGATGACTGTGCTGGTTGCAGTGGGGCGGCGCGGGCGTCGCTATCGGCGCGGTCGGACCGGGCGTTCCTGGACTTGATGTGAAGGAGACGATGTCAATGGAAAAGCAACCCTACCCCTCGCACGGTTCAGCGACTGGCAAAGCTGAAGCGGTAGGTCAACGCGCCGAACGCGCCAAGAAACTGCGGAATTGGCTGAAGGACCGGCCCGGCGACAAACCGCCTGCAAGCGATATCAAGATGGTCGCGGAAGCGTTGTATAAATTGTTGGGCCGGCTCGAAGAGAATCACCGGATAAAAAAGGCTGAAATATTGCGTGCGGCAAATATTGGCTCGGAGGGAGATTCGACAAAACATCTGGCGCAATATGCGATCAAAGTCGGTGCAAGCACTGATCGCCTACGCAAAAAAATCGGCCCGTATTACGAGATCGTCAAGTCGGCGATGAGTCTTGCCGGGCTGGATGAGGACGAGACGCTTTTAGAGGTCTTTGGGCAGGCCAGTTTCTGGCAGGTCAATGGCACCGCGAAGGCGACGACGGAGTTCGATGAACTAGCCGATCGGCTGAGCATTGTATTGGACGGCGTCGCCGAGGCACGGGATCTGACGCGGTTTTTTCAGCGCGTCAAACGCGGTGGCGGCGTTCTTACGCCCCGTGACGTCGACTGGCGCCGGGAAAATGAGGCCGACCGCCCACTTCCGCCTGCGGAAATCGGCGTCGAGTTTGATCTTGATCCGGGACGGGACCGGCAGCGATGGCCGATTGAATTCTACCAGCCCACCGAAGAAGCTGAAGACGGCATGGGTGACCATATTCCGGTCTATCCGTGCCTGATCCTTGGCAGCTGGCAGTTGGAAGCGGCTTTCCCGGTCGGGGTTAGCGCCGATATTGGCATCTCGGATGGGACAACGCGCCCCGTATCGGGTGACGTGCAGGGGTACAATCAGGTGGAATTGCGTCTCTGCATCGTGCCGATTGGCAAGAATCTGGCAGCAACACCCGCACTCCGCGTAGAAATCAGTTCGGCATTGTCGCGGCTTACCTTGGCTGATTGTGGGGCGTTGGCCACACCGTCGGATGCTGTGCCGATCATCGACTTTCCTTGGGTCGGCCTGCCGGCGCTGCAAGCGGGCGGGTCTCGGATTTGGGGCAGGCTCGCCGGGAGCGACCAGCACGTTCATTGCGACATTGACGTTCGGACCCAAATGACGCCGCGCTTGATCACGAAATACTTTGCCGATCTGGTTTCACCGGCATCCGAGCAATCAAGCCTCGGCATGGGCCCGCGATTTTTTCCAATCACTGGCGAAGTGTGCGAGGATTGGTTTGGTTTTGCACCGTCCAGAAACTTCTACGAATTCATGGAGCACGGGCTCGGCGCACGCGCACGCGGCAGATCGTTGGCGGAAGACCACTATTTGTACCACACCACACCGTCGGCGGAATACGAATCCAATACGATTGCCGACATGCTTCACCGCCTGCTGTGCGACGATCAACATGGCTTGGACATGCGACTTTTGGACCAGGCCGAGTGGTTGCGCGGTGTATATGACGATGCACTCGCGGCAGGGGAAAAACTGCGACAGGACGGATGGGAGCGTGTGAAGCAACGATACGCATCGCCTGACCTATCTGATGCGCGCAATTTCGATCATCAAGCAGATCATTCCAATACGGAGAAAAAGTAGAATGACACAGCAAAATCTCGATGCCGTCGTCAGCGATATTTATCTCAAAACCCATCAAATTTGGCAGGCGACGCGTGCCGGCCTGGCCAAGACCCATGACCATGGCTTCAAAATTCTCTATGCACCGGCGCAGTATGAGCCGTCGACGCTGGTTATTGGTGCGCAGCCTGGGGGCGACGCAACCCATATGCTGGATGCAGAGTTACGCCACCCGTCCGTGCGTAACGAATATCTCAGCCAATCCTGGCCTTTGGCGTCAGAGCTTCGCAAGCGCTTTGGCACTATTTTTCTGCAGGGAGCGATTGGCACTAATGCCATCTTCTTCCGCGCTCCAAGCTGGAACACCTGGCTCACGATCGACCCGCAATTGCGGATGAAGCTCGAAAATTTCTGCGTCGCGGAAAACAAACGCCTGATCCTGGCCATGCGCCCCAAGCAAATCCTGTTGCTCGGTTGGGATGCGCTTGGCCTAATGGGAGGTACGGGCTTTCGCGAATTGGTCGCCAATCGACCATCGGACGGCAGGCCGAGGCGCAAGCGCCTGCTGATGTTCGGCGATATTGCCGGCGTTCCAGCGTTCGCAATTCCGCATCCCACGGCTGCCTGGAAGAACCCGCCGGTCTCGGATGTCGATTGGGCGATGATCGTGGCAAAGATCAATCAGTCCCCGTAGCGTTCAACAACCCCGCCCGCGCAGCGCAAAGCTTGTCACTTTGCCGCCCACCACTTCAAACGTCGTCTCGCAGCTTTGCTCGATCGCCTGCGGTGGAAAGACCGGGCCATAGCCGAACCCGTAGCGGTACGGCCGCCACAACATGCTGCCCGGCACCAGTTCCACCCGGCGATCGACATAAGCCAGGAAGCGATGCCCGTCGGCCTCGAACTGCCGGCTCGGCACGCCTAAGGTCCGCACCAGATCGGCTTCGGACTGGCCGATGAAGCCGGTAAGTTGGGCATCGCGTTCGGCGCGCGCGTCACCAAAGCTTGCGCAGCCGGTCAGCAACAAAATCATCATCAGCAAGTGCCGCATGGCGCGCTCCTTCAACCTGGCAGCCACATAACATTTTCGATGTCGTCCGTCCCCGCCGCCAGCATCGCCAGCCGATCGAACCCCATGGCGATCCCGGCGCATTGCGGCAGCCCATGGGTGAGGGCGGCAAGAAAATCCTCATCGATGTCCCAATCCGGGCCGCCATAAAGCGCGTGGCGTCGGGCACGATCAATGTCAAAGCGCGCGCGCTGCTCGACCGGGTCGGTCAGCTCGACGAAGGCGTTGGCCAGTTCCATCCCGCCGGCAAATAGTTCGAGCCGTTCGGCCACGCGCGGATCGGCGGGATCGCGCCGGGCAAGGGCGGCCTGCGCCGCTGGCCAATGGGTCAGGAAGGTTGGGTGACTTTGCCCAATGGCAGGCTCAACCCGTTCGAGCAGCAGGCGGAAGAACAAATCCTCCCAATCCTCGCCGTCGCGAAGTCGCACCCCGGCTTGCGCGGCCAACGCCGTCGCATCGTCGGCGGTGCCGAGCACATCCGCGCCGGCATAGCGCATGAAGGCGTCGGCCACCGTCAGCCGCTCGAACTGCGCCAGATCGACATCGATCCCGCGACAGCGCAGCCGCGCCGGCAGCACCGCGCGCAGCAGTGCCTCGGTTTCGTCCATCAGATCGGTGAGCGTGCCACCCGGGCGATACCATTCCAGCATGGTGAATTCGGCCGTGTGGCTGCTCGATCCTTCATTGTTGCGCCACACCCGCGCTAATTGGAAAATCCGCCCGGCGCCGCCCGCCAAAAGCTTTTTCATCGCGAATTCGGGCGAAGTATGCAGCCACAGATCGCGCCCGCCGCCGTGCGGGTAGGTCTGGTGGGTGCGGAAGCTGGCGATATGAACGTCCTCACCCGGCGCTGGCACCGCATAGGGGGTTTCGACTTCCAGATAGTCCCGGGCAGCGAAAAATCGCCGCGTGTTGGCGGCAAGCTTCGCCCGCGCTCGCAACGCCGGCAGCCTCGCGGCCAGGCGGTCCGGGTGCCAGGACGGCATCGAGGCAGGGTGGGGCGTAGCCATTGCGCCTCCTTACGCCTTCAGCCCGTCCCGACCAACGCCGGTTGGCGCATCTTGCCCGCCGGCGGCACGCATGGGACGCTGCGCCGAACGCCCCCCGGAAGGATCGCCCGCCATGCCCAAAATCCTCGCCCCCCGCCTCACTGAAATAGGCGAGGCCCTGCTGATCGCCGCCGGCGCCCCGCCCGAGGAAGCCGCAACCGTGATGCGCCACTGCATCCTGGCCAACCTCGCCGGCCATGACAGCCACGGCATCATCGCCATCCCGACTTATATTGACCGGGTGCGCGCCGGCCACATCGTTCCGGGCGCGCCGTGGGAGATCAAGCAGGAATCCGCCACCACCACGGTAATTGACGGGCATTGGGGCTTCGGTTTCGTCGCCAATGAACGGGCAATGAAGCTCACCATCGAAAAGGCGCGCACATCCAACGTCGCCGCCGCGACGGTCTTCCGCCAGGGCCATATCGGCCGCCTGGCCAACTATCCGCTGATGGCGGCGAAGGAAGGCATGATTGGCATGATCACCGCCGATTCGGGCCGATCGCCCAAACATGTCGCCCCGTTTGGCGGGCGCGAAGCGCGGCTCGGCACCAACCCGATTTCCTTTGCCATCCCGTCCAATCTCGACGGGCCGCTGGTGCTCGACATGGCGACCTCAGCCGTTGCCGCCGGCAAAGTCTCGCTGTCGGCCGCACGCGGCAAACCGATGCCGTTGGGCTGGGTGGTCGATAAGGACGGTAACCCGACGACCGATCCCGCAGCGCTCCGCGCCGGCGGCGCGCTGCTGCCGCTCGGCGGGACCGAGGGCTACAAGGGCACCGGGTTGGCGGTGATTGTGGAAATTCTGTGCGGCTTGCTCACCGGGTTGGGCTTCGGGGTCGAGCCGACCGGGCGCCACAACGATGGCTGCTTCATGGCGGTGTTCAACGTTGAAGCGTTCCGGCCGTTGGAGCGCTTCAAGGAAGAAGTCGGCGAATTTGCCGCCTACCTCACATCCACCCCGCCGAGTGCCGGCAGCCCGGGCGTGTTCTATCCGGGGGAGATTGAATATCTCACCGAACAGGACCGTCGCGCCAACGGCGTCGATGTCGAGGACCCGACCTGGCAGAAATTGAGCGACCTGGCCGCAGGCTATGGATTGTCGGAGCGTTTGGGGATGTAGCCCGAAGCCGCCCAGCCTTCAGATGCTGCAGCCGGTGAAGCTGCCAAGGCGCCGCGCATTGACCTGCCTTATGCTGGTGAAAGCCGAGGCCTGGCGGCTGAATTGCAGGCTCAGCATGCTGCGGCGCTGAGCGCTGCGTTTGGCGTCGCGCAACATTTCGACCAGGGCGGCGCTCATCACGAAAGCAATGCCGAGGCAAATGATCGGACGGGCCGCGGGCGGGGCCACCAGGAACAGGCAGGCCAGGATGGTCAAAAGGGCGATGCGCATGAAATTCTCCACTCGGGCTATAATGGGTTGGGTGGGTGCAACTGCCGTGCCACTGTAAAAGACACCAAAAGCAAGGGTATTCGGTCGCCTGGGCGCGGGTTCATTGCAATTTGCAATGCAGTCTGCCCCGCCGCACCGCGAAACGCGAAGGACGACCGACACATGGCCTGGACCAGCGCCGAACTACGCGACTACGCAATTTATCTCGGCTTGCGGGCACTGCCGATCGATCTGTGCACGGCACTGGGCGCCGTGCTGGGGCGCGGCAAGGTGGGGCGGCGATCACGTCCGGCGGCGGACGCGCGCGGCCGGGCGGCAATGGCGCTGCTACGGCCCGACCTTGCAGCCCCTGACCGGATTGAAGCCAGCATGATCCGGCTGTGGGAGAATATCGGCCGGACTTTCTGCGAATTCGCGGTGCTGCCGCGCATCATGGCCAGCGACCGCTCCACGATTTCCGATCCTGACTTGCTGGATCGGGTCTATGCCGACCACCGGCCGTTGATCGTGTGTTTTGTCCACACCGGAAGTTGGGAGGTCATCGGCGGGCAGATGGCCACCCACCGTGGGATTTATCCGGGCCGCCCGCTCGCCGGGATTATCATGCCGCCGGGCAATCGTGCCCATGCGCGGGCTGCCGCCCAGCAACGCGCCTATATGCCGGTGGACCTGATCCCGATGGACGCAAGGGTCTGGCATCGCCTTGCCGAGACACTCCGCAAACCCGGCGGGGTGGTCTGGCTTGCCGCCGACGAACTGTCCGACGGGGTGGTGATGGCGCCGCATTTCGGGCGCCGCCTGAAGCCGAATGGCAACATGGGCAAAATCATCCGCCTCGCTGCTGCGACCGGCGCCCGGGTGATGCCGGTCTATAGCGAACGGGTGGGCGGCGCGCGATTTGTCTCCCACATGTTACAACCGATCGAGATGCCGCCTGGACGGCTCAGCCAGGAGGCAGTGCTCGAGCAGGTCGCCCGGCTCGAAGCGGTGTTTGCCCCGATCGTGCGTCGCCACCTCGACCAGTGGTTGTGGGCGGTTGATCTGGTCTCGACGCCAGACGATCCGATTTCACCTGCGATCGAGATGCATCGGTAGCCCGCCTTCGGGCCGCAAGGTCAGTCGGCACACTGGCCGCACCTCGGCGCCGTCGGCCAGGCGCGGGGCGAATTTTTGCGCAAGCGTTGCCAGGCACAGCACCGCTTCGGTCATCCCGAACGCCAGGCCGAGGCAAACCCGCGGGCCAGCGCTGAACGGAACATAGGCGTATTTGGAACGGCCGGCGGCGTTTTCGGCCAAAAACCGCTCGGGGATGAAAAGGTCGGGATCGTCCCATAGCGACGGCTTCCTGTGCAGCAGCCAGGGGATGATCAGCACCATCGCGCCCTTTGGCACCGGCCGGCCAAGGATTTCGCAATCTTCAGTGGCCTCGCGCGGCAGGATCGGCACCGGCGGGTAAAGCCGGAGCGTTTCCTCGAAAATTGCGCGGGCGTAGGGCAGGGCGGGCATGTCGGCGAGGGTTGGGGCGCGCCCGCCAAGCACGCGATCAAGTTCTTCGTGCAGCTTTGCCGCCACGCGCGGCGACTGCGAGAGCAGATACCAGGTCCAGGCCAGCGAATTGGCGGTGGTTTCGTGCCCGGCCATGAACAGGACGGCGGCTTCGTTGCGCAACGCCTCGGCGGTGAAATTCGTTTCCGTGTCGGGGTCTTCGGCTTCCATCAGCAGGCGCAAAATGGTCGGCTCGTCTTCGACCTCCCCGGCGGCGCGGGCGCGGCGGTGGGCTTGGATAATGGCTTCCATCACCGCCTGGATACGCCGGGCGGAGCGTTTGGCGCCGGGGCTGAGCAGGCGCGGCAGCCAGTCCGGCAGGCCGAGCAGCGACAGCAGATCGGTCTGGCCGATGCGGCGCTGATAGTCAGAAAATCCTTCGACGATTTCCTGGGCCTGCGCCGCCCCCAGCGCGCGGCCGAATACGGTGCGACAGATGATTTCGGCAGTCAGGCGCGCCATGTCTTCGAGCATGGCGACCGGCTTGTTGGCAGGCTGGGCGGCCCAGCGCGCGGCGGCCTCCCCTGCTGCTTGGACCATCACCGGGGCGAACAGATGCAGCCGATTGACATGCACCACCGGCGCCACCATCCGCCGCCGTTGCGCCCAGACCGGGCCATCGCTGATGAACAGACCATCCCCCAGCAGCGGTTCCAGCGCATGGCGCATTTGCGGGCTTTTGCGTTCCACCGCCGCATGCTGGCCGACCAACGCCGCCTGCACGGTTTCGGGCGAGTTACAGATGATCACCCGCTGAAACAGCACCTTGCTGTCATTATAATCCTGGTTGAGCAGCTTTTCGCTGAACATTTCCAGCAAATTGCGCCGCCCCCGACGCAGCAATTCAAGCTTGCCCAGCGGCTGAGCCGGTCGCGGCGGGGTCGGCGGCTTGAAATGGTCGAGAGGCATGAAAACCCTTGTTGCAAAGCGCCGGCGGAAAATGCACCTGCATGGCCCGCAAACGCAATCGGAGTTCCCCAATGGCCCTCGCCCATGATCGTCACCGCCGCGACTTCGCCACCTGGCAGCCGGCGCATTTCACCTGGTCGCTGGTGGACCGGGTCGGTACCATCACGCTGAACCGGCCGGAGCGTAAAAACCCGCTGACCTTTGAAAGCTACGCCGAACTGCGCGACCTGTTCGCCGCCTTGGTCCATGCCGAAGATGTCCGCGCCGTGGTGATCACCGGGGCTGGCGGCAATTTCTGCTCCGGCGGCGACGTGCATGAAATCATCGGGCCGCTGGTGGCAATGCAGCGGGCCGGCGACATGCAGGGCTTGCTCGACTTCACCCACATGACCGGCGATCTGGTCAAGGCGATGCGTGCCTGCCCACAGCCGATCATCGCGGCGATCGACGGCATCTGCGCCGGTGCGGGGGCGATCCTGGCCATGGCGTCCGACCTGCGGCTGGGCACCGCGGGCAGCAAAACCGCCTTTCTGTTCACGCGGGTTGGCCTCGCCGGCGCCGACATGGGTGCCTGCAACATCCTCCCCCGCCTGATCGGCGCCGGGCGCGCGGCCGAACTGCTTTATACTGGCCGATCAATGGACGGTGC
>JANXRN010000223.1 GCA_025352995.1 Acetobacteraceae bacterium | reverse complement strand
CAACGCCACCACCAGCCGATCGCACGCAGCCCGCGCGCGGGCCAGCAACCCGACATGACCAGGATGGAGCAGATCGAAGCAGCCATTGGTGAAGCCCACCGACAGCCCGGCCCGGCGCCACGCGGCCACCCGGGCGACCGCGGCTGCGCGATCCAGAATCTTGCGCGCCGGGTCGGTGTGGAAATGCAAGGCTTCCGACAATTCGGACCGCAGCACGGTCGCGGTACCAAGTTTGCCGACCGCGATGCCGGCGGCGACGTTAGCCAAGGCTGTGGCTTCGGGCAGCGGTGCGCCGATCGCGAGGGCCGTTGCCAAGGTCGCAATCATCGTATCGCCGGCGCCCGAAACGTCGGCGACCGCGCGGGCCCTGGTCGGGACATGGAGCGGCGGCAGGCCGCGCCGCACCAAAGTCATGCCTTTTTCCGACCGTGTCACCAGCACCGCGCCTGCTTCGGCCTGGACCCGCGCAGCGTCCCCGGCGTCGGACGCGGCTGCATCATCCAGCACCGCAATGCCGGTTGCCTGCGACACTTCCAGCACGTTCGGGGTCAACACATCGACGCCGTGATACGCACCGAAGCTTGGGCGTTTGGGATCGGCAAGCACCATCACCCCCGCGCGGTGGGCCATGCCGATCGCCTGACGCAGCACCGCGTCGGTCAGCACGCCCTTGCCATAGTCGGATAGCACCAGCACCCGCACGCCGGGCAAGGCTGCGGCAATTGCGTCGAGCAAGGCCGCTTCCGTTGCCGCATCGACCGGATCGGACACTTCCTCATCCAGTCGTAACAACTGATGGCTGCCGGACATGAAACGGGTCTTGACCGAGCTTGGGCGCGGCGCGGTCACCAGGCGGGCGGAAATAACCTCGGTTCCGGCAATGATGTCGGTGATTTCGCGCGCGGCGTCGTCATGGCCGACCACACCGACCAGCACCACCTGCCCACCAAGGGCGGCAATATTCTGCGCCACGTTGCCCGCGCCCCCAAGCACGCTGCGCCGCGACTGCGCCCGCAGCACTGGGATCGGCGCTTCGGGCGAAATCCGCCGCACTTCGCCACCCACATAGCGATCAAGCATCATGTCGCCGACCACCAGCACCCGCGCATCGGTGAACCGATCAAGCCAGGGGACGAGCGCCGGTTCACTGAGCGGGTCGAGATTGGGCAATGTGGAACGTTCCTGGCGGTGCAAACCCGCTTTCTATAAGGCGGCAGCGCGCGGGATCAAAGCATCCGGGAAACTGCCCTGTCTAAACATCATGCCGCGCGATGCCGGCAGCCGATTAGCGTGACCGCAAATCAGGGGGACGCCGCGCATGTCGGGTCGGGCAAAACTGCACTATGGCTGGATCGTTGCCGCCGTCACCTTCGTGGTGCTGCTGTGCACATCCAGCATCCGCGCTGTGCCAGGCCTGATGATGGTGCCGCTGCAATCCGAATTCGGCTGGTCGCCGGCTGCGGTTTCATCGGCCTTCGGTTTGAATATTCTGCTCTACGGGCTGTTCGGCCCATTCTCGGTCGCGATCATGGATCGCTACGGGATGCGCAAAGTGCTGGTCGTATCGCTGCTGTGCATGGGGAGCGGCGCCGCCTGCGTGCCATTCCTGGGCCGGGTCTGGCAGTTCGATCTGGTGTGGGGCGTGTTCGTCGGGCTTGGCAGCGGCGCGACGGCGTTGGTGCTGGCTGCGGTGGTCGCTGGGCGCTGGTTCACTGCCAAACGGGGCCTGGTGCTGGGGGTGCTGACCGCCGGTGCGGCCGCCGGGCAGATGGTATTTCTGCCGGCGCTGGCGGCAATTGCCCAGGCGGCGGGCTGGCGGGCGATGCTCGGCATGGTTGCGGCGATGTGTTTCTTGTTGGTGCCACTGGTGGCGCTGTTGATGCGCGATCGGCCCGCCGATCTCGGGCTCGCGCCCTACGGCGAAGACGGCCCGCCACTGCCGACCCGGATCGGCACCGGCAATTTATTCACCACGCCCCTGAAGGCGCTGGCCGAGGGGGCGCGCAACCGCGACTTCCTGCTGCTCGCCGGCAGCTATTTCATCTGCGGGGCAACCACCGTCGGGCTGATCGCGACCCATCTGGTGCCGGCCTGCATCGATGCCGGCATTGCGCCCGTGGTGGGCGCCAGTCTGTTGGCCGGCATGGGGGTGTTCAACATGATCGGCGCCACCGCGTCGGGCTGGCTCAGCGACCGGATCGATAATCGCCGGCTGCTCGCAGTCTATTTCGTCGCGCGCGGGGTGTCGCTGCTGTATCTGCCGTTCAGCTTCACCTCGCTCGAAGGTCTGTCGCTGTTCGCGGTGTTTTATGGCCTCGACTGGATCGCCACTGTGCCGCCGACGGTGCGGCTCTGCACCAGCATTTTCGGCCGCGAGAAAGGCGGGATGATGTATGGCTGGGTTTCGGCAACCCATCAGTTGGGCGGGGCAACCGCGGCCTTCCTCGGCGGGGTGGCGCGCGGCGACCTTGGCGGCTATCTGGAAGCCTTCATCGTCGCCGGCTTCACCTGCATGATCGCCGCGATCATGGTGTTGCTGATCGGGCGTGGAACGCGGCTGGCGATGGCGTAAAAAAGGGGAAAGACATGTCCGAAAGCCTGCAAGCGCTGCTGCATGCGCGCTTTGGTGAGACGCTTGATATTCCGGATGATCTGGCCGCATCCCCGGTTGCGCGATCCATCGCCAATCACCGCACCATCCGCCATTACCGGGACCAGCCAGTTTCGCCAGCGCTGGTGCGCGCCCTCTGCGCGGTCGCCCTGTCGGCACCGTCCAAAAGCGATTTGCAACAATGCGATATCATGGTGGTGCAAGACCCGGACCAGCGCGCCCGGCTCGCCGCCTTGCTGCCGGACAATCCCTGGGCGGCCAAGGCGCCGGCGTTCCTGGTATTCTGCGGTGACAATGCCCGCCATCGCCGCATCCACGACTTGCGCGGCCATGCGCTGGTGAATGACCATCTCGACGCGTTCTTCAACCCCGCCGTCGATGCCGGCATCGTGCTCGGCACCTTCATTGCCGCCGCCGAGGCGATCGGTCTATGCACCTGCCCGATCAGCGCCATTCGCAACCACCCGGAGCAAGTCGCCGAGGTGCTGGGTTTGCCCGTCCATGTTTATCCGGTCGCGGGCCTGTGCCTCGGTTGGCCCGCCCATAACGGCGCGATGTCGCCGCGGCTGGGGCTTACTGCCACGGTGCATGTCGATCGCTATAATGGTACGGACCTGCCGGCCCAGATCGATGAATATGACACCCGCCGCAATCTCACCCGGCCGTACCGGGAACGGCGCGACGATGCGCGGTTTGGGGCGGACAAGCCCTATGGCTGGTCGGAAGACAAAGCGCGGCAATACGCAGCGCCGGAACGCCAGGGCTGGGGGCGCTTTGTGAAAGCCCGCGGTTTCAAACTAGATTGATTTGGATAAAAAAAAGGGCGGCGCGTTGCCGCGCCGCCAAGTTTAGGGAGGAAACGTCCAAGAAAGCAGCACTGCGATACTCTGCCGTGCTGCGATGCAACAATTAGGGGTTCCAGCTTCCGAGCGCAAGCATTATTTTGCATCGCAGCATAGAAAATTTGTCGGGCGCGGGCAGGCATCCAATTTCAAAGCCACGCGTAAGCCATGATTTAGTCAGTATTTTTTAACTTTTGAACGCCTAGGATCATCGATGAGCATTTTCAGTCGCAGCATCATAGCCGCGCTGGCACTGGCCGTTTGGCCGGTGGGCCAGACATGGGCCGATACCGGCCCAGGGGGCACAATTCTGCCCATCCGACCCGGAACTGGGCTGCTGGCGCCGCGCCCGGTCGTGCCGGCGATGCTGGCCCATCCCAATTCCGGCCTTCCGCAGCCCGCAACCGCACAAATGCGACTGGCCGTGGCGCCTGGCCTGCAATGCCGGCAGGCGATCCGCGCCGCCGAACAGGCGGCCGCCATCCCGAGCCAGTTGATGGCAGCCATCGGCCGGGTCGAAAGCGGCCGGCGGGATGCCGCGGGCGTTGTCCATCCCTGGCCCTGGTCGATCAATGTCGAAGGCGCCGATCATATTTACGAAACCAAGGCTGAAGCCATCGCGGCGGTGCGCGGATTTCAGGCACGCGGCATCAAATCCATCGATGTAGGCTGCATGCAAGTCAATCTGATGTTTCATCCCACCGCGTTCGCATCCCTCGACCAGGCCCTCGATCCGGCAGCCAACGCCGCCTACGCCGCGCGCTATTTGCGGGAATTATTCGTCCAGACTGGCTCCTGGCCGAAAGCCACCGCCGCCTATCACTCCGCAACCCCCGAACTGGGCACGCCCTATCAACAAAAAGTCGCGGCAATCTGGCCCGAAGAACAGAAACGGCTCAGCATCACCCCGGGCGCCGGCGGCAATGTCTGGTCGAACAACGCCTTCACCAACAATGCCTTCAATACCGGCATCGCGGGCGGCGGCAACGGCCTGTCCAACAACGCCAGTGCCGCAAAAATCCTGCCGGCCGCGCCAGGCGCCATCGGCCGCGATCTGTCGGCTTATCGCAGTGCCCCGATTACGGTCACGAAGCTGCCCGCACGACTTGCCCAGGCGACCGCAAGACCACCCTCGTGATCCCCCGCCGTGATCCAATCGGCGATCTGCGCTAGGCTGGCGCATCAGCCACCGCGAGGATCGCCATGCAGTTCCAGAATTTCGGCCCCCTCGCCCCGGTTTCGCGCCTGACCCTGGGCGGCGGCGGCCTCGGGATGGTATGGGGCACCACCAGCTTCGATGAATGCGTGGCAACCGTCCACGACGCGATCGCCGCCGGCATCACCCTGCTCGACCTCGCGCCCCGTTACGGCGACGGCAAAGCCGAAGACGTCGTCGGCGCCGCCCTGGGTGGCAAACTGCCGGCCGGCGTGCGGGTCACCAGCAAATGCATCCTCGGCAACCTGCCGCCCGTGGACATCGAAGGCACCCTGCGCCGCTCGATCGAGGGCAGCCTGCAACGGCTGAAACTATCGCGCATCGATCTGTTCCTGCTCCACTCCAACATCGTCCCCGATCTCGCCTTCATCGCCGCCCGGCCTGGCTCCGAAATCCGGCTGTTGCCTTACAAGCTGTTCGTCGATCATGTCCGCCCGATCTTTGAAACCCTGGTCGCCGAAGGATTGATCGGCGCCTGGGGCATCACCGGCATCGGCCACCCCGACACCATCATCAAACTACTCGGCGAAGCCCCCAAACCCGCCGCCGTCCAAATCATCGCCAACCTGCTCGACTCGCCCGGCGCGCTGAAGTTCTTCGACGGTCCCGCTAAACCACGCAGCATCATGGCCGCCGCCCGCGCCAACAATGTCGGCATCATGGGCATCCGCGCGGTCCAGGCCGGCGCGCTGACCGCCGCCATCGACCGGCCCTTGCCGCCCGATCACGCCGACGCCCAAGATTTCGCCCGCGCCGCCGGCTTTCGCGCCCTCTGCGCCAAACACACCACCAACCCGGCCATAACCGCCCATCGCTACGCCCTGTCGCTCCCGATCGACACGCTCGTGCTCGGGGTCAAAAATCGCCAGGAACTCGCTGACTGC
>JANXRN010000058.1 GCA_025352995.1 Acetobacteraceae bacterium | reverse complement strand
CTTCCAGCGCGGCGCTGCGGGTCATGCGGGCGATTGGGCCGAGTTGGGTGAGTGCCAGGGTGCCGGCCGGCATGGCGACCGAGCGCAGCCAACCGATCGGGTCCTGGCTGAGCGGGATGAAACCGCCGGTTGGCAGCCACTGCAACTTAACCCCGAGCACCCAGATCAGCAGCAGCCCGAGCCAGAAATCCGGCAGGGACAATCCGATCAGCGACGCGCCCATGGTCGCCTGATCCGGCCAGCGTCGCACGTTTTTCGCCGCAATCAGCCCGGCCGGGATACCGATGGCGCAGGCGGCGCCGAGGCCGAGGACAGCGAGCGACAGGGTCACTGGCAACCGTTCGAGGATCGCCGCGCCGACGCTTTGGTTGAGCAGCACCGATCGGCCGAGGTCGCCTTGCGCAAGCCCGGCGTACCAGGACAGCATCCGGCCGAGCAATGGCTGATCGAGGCCGAGGCTGGTGCGCAGGCGGGCGATATCTGCCGCGGTCGCCGATGGTCCGGCAAGTTCGGCCGCCATGTCGCCGGGGACCAGCAAGGTCAGCCCGAACGACACCAGCGACACCACCAGCAGCACTGGCAGCGCGGCCAGCAGCCGAACCGCTACGAGACGCAGCACTCGTTAAGTGAACCAGCAATCCCACATGCGGGGGATACGATAGGGCGCGTAATTGGCCACATTCGACCGTGTGGCCTGGATCACGCCTATGTCACCGCATTTGATCGAGATTGCCTGATCGTAAATGCGGTCCTGGAACATCTTCACTGCCGCCTGGCGATCGGCGAGTTTCAAGCCGGTGGTGAGCTGGGCCTGCGCCTGTTCGATGACCGGATCAGGCTTGATCTGCACCGGGGTGGCGCCGGCGAAGAAGCCGACCACGCCGTAGGGGCCTTCATACGGCTCGATCCCCATGCCGAGCGGCCAGAGATTCCAGCCATCGGGGCGCAGACGCGCGTTCAGCACGGTCGGCCAGTCCATCACTGACAATTTCACGTTCATCCCGACCGCGCGGAGTTGTTCAGCGGCGACGGTGCCGGTATCGAGATGATTGCGGAACGAATTATCGGCAACGATGACGAGTTCTTCGCCCTTATAGCCGCCTTCTTTCAACAATGCCTTGGCGTGATCTTTATTCTGGGTGGTGTATTTGGCCAGGCCTTCGGTGCCGGGGAAATAGGACGTATTGGGGTGTTGCCAGGCCGGCTGCAGTCGGAACAGCCCGCTGGTGGCAATCGCCATGATTTCTTCAAGGTCGAGTGCTGCCTGGATCGCGCGCCGGATGCTGACATTCGCAGTCAGGCCGAAATTAGTGTTCATCATCAGCGTCTGGAACGCCCACGGCATCATCGTGTAGGCAACGATGGATTTGTCGGATTTCAACCGTTCCGCCGCTGGCACGTCGAGCGCTTCCAACACATGCAGTTCGCCGGTTTGTAGCCCCGCGGTGCGGGCGCCACCTTCCGGCATAAAGCGGAAGCGGACGCTGTCGAAATAGGCGGTCTTGCGGCCGGCGAATCCGTCGCGCGCTTTGTAGTTCGGATTGGCGACGTATTTATCAAAGCGCTTCAGCAGCGCGTGGCTGTCGGGTTTGAATTCGGCCAACGTGAACGGCCCGGTGCCGATCGACCCGCCCTGCCCGGCGGGCTTGGCGCAATCTTCTGCGGTCATGATCGCACACGGCGCGCGCGGGCTGCTGATGCCTTCGATAAAGCCGGGGTAAACCTGCGACAGCTTGACCACGACGGTATTGGCGTCAGGCGTTTCGATCGCGGCCACCGGCTTCATGATGAAGGCGCTGCCGCCGATTTTGCCGAAGCGTTCAAGGCTCGCCTTCACATCGGTCGAGTCCAGCACTTTGCCGTTATGGAACAGCACGCCGCGACGCAGCGAGAATTTGTAGGTCAGGCCGTCAGCAGAAATATCCACACCCTCAGCCAGGTCGGGCTTCGGGTCACCCGCTTCATCGCGCGCAAACAGGGTTTCATGCATGTGGAGGCTGATATTGCGGCTCGCCTGGGCGGTAGTGGTTTGCGCATCGAGCGTCGGCGGCTGCGCCTGCTGGGAGACAACGACATCGCCGCCCTTTTTCCCTTGCGCAAAAGCCGGCAGCGGCAAGGCAGTGGCAGCAAGGCCCGCGGTAAAATGGCGACGGCGGAGCATGATGAATTCTCCTGCGATTTTTCTTGCTCCGATGCTGCGACCAGCACACGCCACTTGGCAAGTCTTTAATCCCGGCGCACGATATTTACTGTTCAAACCCCAACAGGAGCAGACGCCATGTCGGCCGTCCTGAAATCGCTTTCCTCGACCGATGCCGAGGCTGAAGAATGGCGCCTGCGCTGCGATATGGCAGCGGTGTTTCGCGTGTCCGCTCGGCTCGGCTGGAACGAGCAGATCGGCAATCATAATTCGCTGATGTTGCCGGGCGCGGAGCCAACCTTCCTGATCAATCCACGCGGCTGGCGGTTTGAGGAATTGACCGCGTCAAGCCTGATCGTCTGCGATCTCGATGGAAAAGTGCTGCGCGGCAAAGGCGAATTACGCAAGGTCGCGTTTCACATCCATGCCCGCATCCACATGCGCAACCCGGCTGCGGCCTGCGTGGTGCATGTCCATCCGCAATATCTGACGGCTTTGTCGATGCTGGAAAACCCGGCGCTCAGCCTATCGCACCATAATAACCTGATGCTGAATGATCGGGTGGTGGTCGATCTGGAAGGCGATGAACCGGTGGCGGATAATTCCGAGGGCGACCGCATTGCCGATCTGATGGGCAACAAGACCATCATGATCATGGCCAGCCACGGCGTAACGGTGGTGGGTGCGACGGTGCACGAAGCGTTCGATGAATGCCACAGCGCCGAACGCACGGCGATGTATCAGGTCACCGCCATGTCGACCGGCCAGAAATTACGCCAGCTGCCAGACCGCCTACGCCGCGGCTACACCGGTGCCTGGGGCGACAAGGTCGATGCCCGCATGCACCTCGATGCCTGGCGACGGATTTTGGACAAAGAAGGTGACGACTACGCGACCTGACGCTTGACAATTCAGGCGATATCCCGTTGTATGATCGGCATATCGCCAGGAACATTTGTCATGAATAACCCTTCGGCCATCGCGCATGGGTCGCTGGACATGGTGCAGACCATCCGGCGCGGGGGCGGTCTCTCGGAAGTTCAGGAAATACTGGATACTGGTACGCTAACGGCCACCGAACTGGACCACGTCGTACTGCCGCGCAAAACCCTGGCGCATCGGCGCAAGCTTGGCAGCCTGACGCCGGAACAGGCTGACCGGCTGCTGCGCGTACGGCGTATTCTCGATATGGCGGCAAATACGTTTGGCAGCCCGGACAAGGCCGGGATCTGGTTGCGGCGACCGACAGCAGTGCTATCCGGTGAACGCCCGCTCGACCTACTCGATACGGATGCCGGCACCCGCATGGTGGAAAACCTGCTTGGACGCATCGATCATGGCGTCGCCGCCTAGGTGCTGGTTTGGCGGCTGTGCCGGGCGCCATTTGCTGATCTGACCGGCGAAGGTGCGCGGCGCTATGGTGGGCGCTGGAATTCACCGGGGCGGGCGATGGTTTACGCGGCATCATCCGCCGCACTCGCGGTGCTGGAAGTTCGCGTCCATCTCGATCTGCCGCCCGAACTGCTGCCGCCGGACTATGTGCTGGTCGCGATCGATCTCGGGGAGGCAGCGACCGAAATCGTTACCACGATCCCCGAGGCGCCGCATGGGTTTGGCGATCGCTGGCTGCGCGAAGGGCGGACGCCCGTTCTGCAAGTGCCATCATTGATCGTCCCGGAATGCGCCAATTTCCTGATCAACCCGGCCCATCCGGGGGCAGGCCAGATCAAGATCACCAACAGCCGGCAGTTTGAATTTGACCGCCGGCTGTGGCTTTGATCCTACCCCGCGCTCGGCGTTTCCACCGCCACATAACCCGCGCGCCCGTCACGCAACACCCGCAGCGCCACATTTTCCCCAGCCTTCACCGCCTGGCGAATGCGCCCCGCCGCCTCGGCCGGGGTGGTCACCGCGCGACTGCCGACGCCGAGGATGATGTCACCCTCTTTCAGCCCGGCCTGCTCGGCGGGTGAACCTGGCTCGATGCCCGCGATGATCACGCCTTTGGCACTGGCGGGCAGGTCCATCTGGGCGCGCAATTGCGGGGTGATCGGCGCCAGCGCGACGCCGATGCCATCCTGCTTGTCGGCCGCCCCAGCATCGGCCGTGCGATCGCTCGGCATCGCGGCGAGGGCGACGGTGATCGACTTGGCTTCCCCATCCCGCAGCACATCGAACTTGGCGTCGGTGCCGGGCCTGAGGTCCGCAACCGCCCGGGCCAGCGCGCGTGGATCGGCGAGTTTGTGACCATCGACTGCGCGCAGCACGTCGCCGGCTTGCAGCCCGGCCTTGGCGGCGGGCGAGTCAGGCGCGACGGCTGCCACCAACGCACCAGCGGTTTCGACATTGCCGAGATGCAGCGCGGCGGCCAATCCACGGTCAATCTGCTGGGTTTCAACCCCGAGATAGCCGCGCGTAACATGGCCCGAGCTTTGCAGTTCGGCGACGACTTTCTTAACCATATCAGACGGAATGGCGAACCCGATGCCGATGCTGCCGCCACTTGGCGACAGAATGGCGGTATTGACGCCGATCACCTGGCCCGCCTGGTTGAACAGCGGCCCACCGGAATTGCCGTGGTTAATCGGCGCATCGACCTGAATGAAATCATCGTACGGTCCCGCACCAATATTGCGCCCGCGGGCGGAGACGATTCCGGCGGTGACAGTCCCCCCCAGCCCGAACGGATTGCCCAAGGCGAGCACCCACTCACCCGGGCGCGCCGTCACGGTTTCCGCCAGTGCCAGATAGGGAAGGTCGGTCTTCGAATCTATTTTCAGCACCGCGATATCACTACGCGCATCGCGCCCGAGCACTTTGGCGGTCAATTCCCGTCCGTCATCGAGCGTCACCGAAACCGATTGCGCGTCGGCGACGACATGGTTGTTGGTGACCACAATGCCATCGGCGCTGACGATGAAGCCGGAGCCGCGGGCTTCCGATACCCGGCCCGGGCGACGACCTTGCATCATCGGGGTGCCATCATCGCTGGCGGGCTTGGCGGTCATTTTAGTCGTGACGGAGACCACGGCGGGTTTCACGCGCGCCACAAGGTCGGCGAAATCGGGCACCGTGCTGACCTGGGCGGTCGTCGGGCCGTTGACCGGCGCGGCATGGCCAATGCCGACTAGCGCGCTCGAAGCAAGTAGCGCGGCGACCAGCCCGGCACGGGCCAGGCGGGAAATGGATGGGGCATAAATGGTCATGGCAGGTCACCTTCGCAGAATACGGGATTGGCGCCAGGCCGAACGGACCGATGCGCCAAGGCCACCCAATGCGCCCGGCCGGGAAACCTGCGGATTTCGGGCGGGTGAAACCTTGTTTATCCGGTTTGCCCTAAGTGCCCAGATGGAAAAATCTCGAATTGTTCAAAATGAGATCGAAGGTGCTCGAATTGGATGATCGTTGGCTATTGTTGCCCTCGGGAAATACTGTTCGAGTTCGAAATCTCACCACGCGGCTCTAGAAAATTTATGATTGCCACCGCCAAGGCGCCTAGAAGAAATGTTCCATAAAGAATGGTCATCCAAAATACTTTTTCATGTATTATTTTGTCTACATCGGAAATTTCGACAAATAACCTCAGCATCTTAACTGAGGCAATTGCGATTATTGATCCCATCAGCTTAAGTTTGAGGCCACTGTAGTCAATTTGCTGAATCCAATCCGGCCAGTCTTCGGCGCGATCTGCGATGATTTTTGAAACAAAATTTACATAACCCACAAAAATTACCATTAAAATTAAATTCAGTATCAAAACAAGATCAACTATAGTTAATGCTTGTAGTATAATTCGTGTTTCACTAAATACTCCTGCAATTTTTCCGTTGATTAGGGGGCCAATAACTATTTGCACGAACTGTATAAACTCAACAAATGTATCAAGTGACAGCGCCGCAAGGCATCCAACAAGCACGAGATATGCCGGCGCAAGTATCCACCTACTCCAAAAAATCAGGCGTTCAATGCCATTTTCCAGCGCGGTCATATTTGTTCCTCCTCATTGAGAAAATCCGATCCTTCAACAAGATCTCTCGCGTTAAAATCATCGAAGCGTACGTATCATTATCGATACAACATCCCGAAACCTATCCGATCTCGCAACCGAGATCAACAGGCTAGCCACCCTCGAAGTTATCCCGCTTACCACATCGGCGAACCTTATCAAAGTGACAGTGGACCAACGCGGTCCGTAGACGCACCTGCGCTACAACGACACCGCTAAGGCGGTTTAATCCACAGGAACAGGCGGATGGCAAACAGATATCCATCTCGCAACTATCGATGAGCAGGACGACAGCGCGTCCATGAAGCTACTCGACAGCCGCCGCTGCTGACACGCATATTGGTTCATGCTACGAACCTTGCTCTCGGTTCCTCGTAGCTGTTGGAAGTGCAGGGTGCGCCAGAAAACGACGAGATTATAGCCTAAGTCGCCGATGTCGCCGGGTTAGCACAGTGGTAGTGCAGCGGTTTTGTAAACCGAAGGTCGCGGGTTCAAATCCTGCACCCGGCACCATACCATCAGAACAATAGCCCCCTCCTCAGCATCCCATGAATGCCCTTTTCCCCATTCACCGACTGCGTCACGCGGAAATCCACCGCCAGCGAACAGAACGCGTACCCCTGTGCCCGGGATAGATTGCTGCGGGCGCAAATAAACGCGATCAATTCGCGCAACGCGGTTTTCATCGCCCGATCCATGTTTTCATGCATGCCCGTGCTGATGAAATGGGTCGGCGTTTCGGCGCGCGTGTAGCGCAACATCGGCTCGGCGCCGTCCTGCTTGTGCAGCACACAACATGACGACCAGCGGGCGGATGACGTTGTAGCCCCAGTTCCGGCATCTCCGGATAGCGCAGATCGTTCAAGCTGAAGATGCTGGAAACATCGGGCCCGCATGCCCCCATCCCGGTGGCCGGCAGCCTCGCAAGCCAGCTTGCGTCTGCATGAATATTAAGCACAGGATGGCACACCCCGTGCTAGGCTTGCGGCCGAAGATCACCCCAACCGAAGGGATGCCCCAATGGCAATCACCCCGCGTGAAGACATGGACGCGCTGCTGCGCCGCGCCGGCCTGTCGCTGACCCCAACCCAGATCGACCAGTTGCACGAAGGCTGGACCATGATGGCGCCGCAGCTTGAACGGGTGCGGATGTACGGCCGGGATCGCCCCGCGGAACCTGGCCACATCTTCCGCCCTGACGTTTTCGGCACGGAGCCCGTCTGATGGAAACCCCGACCATTGCCCAGGCGACCAAGCTGTTCGCCGAACACAAACTATCCCCGGTGGAACTCACCCAGGCATGCATCGACAAGATTGAGGCGCTCGACGGCACGCTGCACGCGTTCATCGCCACCACGCCGGAACGCGCGTTGGCCGATGCGCGCGCCGCCGAAGCGCGCATCATGGCGGGCAAGGCGCTGGGGCCGCTTGATGGCATCCCGATCGCGCATAAGGATATTTACAGCACCAAGGGAATTGCAACGACGGCGCATTCCAAGCTGCTGCAAGGCTGGGTGCCGACCGAAGATGCTGTTACCGTCGGCAAGCTTGCCGATGCCGGCATCACAATGCTCGGCAAGCTCGCCACCCACGAATTTGCCATGGGGGGACCAAGCTTCGATCTGCCATGGCCGCCGGCGCGCAATCCGTGGAATCCGGATCATTTCACCTCGGGATCGTCAAGCGGCACCGGGGCCGCGGTGGCGGCAGGGTTCATTCTCGGCGGCACCGGGTCCGATACGGGGGGTTCCATCCGTGGGCCGGCATCGCTCTGCGGTATTGCCGGGATCAAGCCGACTTATGGGCTGTGTTCGCGGGTGGGAATTCTGCCGCTGTCGCAAAGCCTTGACCATGCCGGACCGATGGCGTGGACCGTGCAGGATTGTGCGATCTTGCTGCAATGCATGGCGGGCTATGACCCGACCGATCCGGCGAGTGCCAACCGGCCAGTGCCAGACTTCTCAGCCGGGTTGGGCAAAGACGCCAAGGGCATCAAAATCGGCGTGGTGCGGCATTGGCATGAAACCGATGCACCGGTGTCGGGCGCAGTGCAGGCTGGCATCGATGGGGCGCTGGCGATCTGGAAGGCGCAAGGGGCCGAAATCGTCGATGTGGTGCTGCCATCGCTTTATGAATTTCAAGCCTGCTGCTCCGTTATTCTGATATCCGAAGCCTATGCGGTGCATGAGCCGTGGCTGAAAACCCGCTTCAATGACTATGGCGAACGGCTGCGCATGCGGTTGGCGAGCGGCGCGCTGATGACCAGCGGGGATTATGTTCAGGCGCTACGGCGGCGGTTGGAACTATGCACGATCGTGGCGCAGGCAACGAAAGGGATCGACATCCTTATGACTGCCGGGGCGCAAGCCGAAGCGCCATTAATTGAAGGCATGCCGCTATGGGCCAACACCGATAAGCCGGGCTTCACCGCGCCGTTCAACGTGCTGGGCTGGCCGGCAATGGCGATATGCTCCGGCTTTGGTGTCGGTGGCTTGCCGGTGGCGGTGCAGATCGCGGCCAAGCCGTTCCAGGAAGCCAAGCTGTTCCAGGTCGCCGATGCGTTTGAACAAGCAACGAATTTCCGCGCCGTCCGGCCCAGCCTGGTGGCACCGCCACCGGGGCTTGCAAGCGGTCTTGCTGCCGCCGGCTTGAATTTGCCGGCAAGCGACCTGGCGGGGCTGGGCGATGTGGTCGCCGACCTGGCCACCACGGCTGCATCTTCGGAGGGCGATCGGTCGTACGCGGTGGAACCCGCCAATGTGTTCAGCTTGCAGAAAGGCGCCTGAGCCATCGACAGCATGCGCAAAACCGGCGTGCTGCCCTAGTCTTTTGGCTTGGACCATGCCGGGCCGATATGCTGGACGGCGGCGGATGGTTGCCGATTGCGCTGCAAAT
>JANXRN010000055.1 GCA_025352995.1 Acetobacteraceae bacterium | reverse complement strand
GACAAGGCGATCCAGCAGGCCGATCTGTCCGTCTGGGACGAAGCCTGGGTGCGCCAATTCGCCTTGGTGGATGCGGTTATCCACCTCGCCGGGCGGCCCGCGCCGGATACTGGCTGGGCGGATATCCAACGCTACAACCTCGACCTTTGCCAGAACGTGTACGAGGCCGCCGCGCGTCAGGGTGCGAAACGGCTGGTGTTCGCCAGTTCGAACTGGACCGTCGCCGGGCATCGGTTCGATGATTTCCCGCTTACCACCGACATCCCGCCCAAGCCGGTCAACGCCTACGGGGTCTCCAAACTGATCGGGGAACGGCTGGGTCGCTCCTATCATGCTCGCTGGGGCTTGTCGGTGATCGCGTTGCGTATCGGCTACTGCCAGCGCGGGGAGAATGTGCCCGGATCGCAGATGAAATGGGGCAGTTGGGGGCAATTAATGTGGCTGTCGGACCGCGATTTGTGCTCCGGCTTTGAACGCGCAGTGGCGGCTGACAATATCGGCTTTGAAGTACTGAACCTGATGAGCAACAATCCCGGAATGCGCTGGGATATCGCAACGACCGCGCGGGTGCTGGGCTGGCAAGCTCAGGACGGCGCGGTGCCAATACTGACCGCCGAGGCCATTGCCGAAGAAGACACCGCCCGCCAGACCCGCGCCCTGCAATTGCGGCTTGATGATCTCGACCAGTCCCGCCGATGGTAGCGCCGACCCCACAAGGAGATGTTTTGCGATGAAAATAACCGACGTGCGCTGCGCCATCATCGGCCAGCATCCGGTGGTGCGCCTGGTCACCGATGCCGGAATCAGCGGCTGGGGGCCGGTCGAATCCTACAAGCCTTATATCAAACCCCATGTGCTGGCCTTGCGCGATGCGCTGATCGGCACTGACCCCACCAATGTCGAGCGGGTGATGTTGCGCATCCGCCAGCGCGGCGCCTTCAAGCCCTATGGCGCTGCCGTCAGCGCGGTCGAAATCGCGCTGTGGGATCTCGCCGGCAAAGCCGCCGGCGTGCCAATCTACAAGCTGATGGGCGGCAAGGTGCGCGATCGGGTGCGGGTCTATAACGGTTCAATCCGCCAACCGATGCTCGGCCATCAGCCGGAAAATTACGCCCGTGCCGCCCAGCAGATGAAGGATGCGCCGCAAGGCTTCACCATCGTCAAGCAAAGCCTCGGGTTTCACAGCCAGATGCGCAATGACATTCCAGACTTTCATTACAGCGAGCGGCGCGCGAGCAACTTCCACGGCGTCTCCGATCGCGGCCTGCTGACCGAACGCGGCATGAAGCATATGCTCGCCTGCATCACCGCCATGAAGGATGTGCTGGGCGACGAAATTGGTCTGGCGCTCGATCTTGGCCCTGGCATGGTGGTGTCGGACGCAATCCGGCTGGCCCGCGCGGTTGAACCGCTCAACATCATGTGGCTCGAAGATATGCTCAGCGGCGACTACATCCCCTTCGTCGACGCTGATGTCTATCGCGAGGTCACCCGCGCCAGTTCAACCCCGATCCATACCGGCGAACAGATTTACCTGCGGCAGAATTTCAAACAACTGATCGAAACCCATGCTGTCAACGTGGTCGGCCCCGACCCGTGCGATGTCGGTGGCATCGCCGAACTGAAATGGATTGCCGAATATGCCGACTTGCACGGCATCATGATCGCGCCGCACGGCACCGGCAACGGCCTGCTCGGCCTCGCCGCCCTGGTGCAGGTGTGCGCAACCTTGCCCGATAATTACATCGCTTTCGAGCTACCATCCGGCAAGCCTGACTGGTGGCACGATATTGTCGACGGCTTGCCCAACCCGATCGTGAAAGACGGCTTCATCGATGTCTGGGATCGGCCAGGTCTTGGCGTGGATCTGGTGGCGGATCGGGCGCGGCCTTATCTTGGGGCCGATGATGCGGATTTCTTTGGTTAATGGTAACTGTCCAGGTCGTTTGTTAAGAAAGACTCGCAGTCAAGGGAAGTCAGAAGGCAAGCAGTTCTTTTTGTGAACAAAAGAACCAAAAAAACTTTTTATCTATTCCTTGCCGTTGGCGTACCTCCCCCCGCAATAGCGGGGCGCTGGGAACCAAAGTGGTAAAGTTTTTTTTGCTCCTTTTTTTTCAAAAAAAGGAGTGCTTGCTTGGCTTTGATTTTCCTGCGGTAAGATTAATACCACTTCCCACGGCTTAGTACCGATGCGCCCAGTCCCTCAATCCGATTGTCATTATTCTCCACGGCTGATCGATAAGTTTGTTCCAGGCATGGCAGCAGTGGTCGACAATGTCGTCGTATGACGGAAAGATCC
>JANXRN010000013.1 GCA_025352995.1 Acetobacteraceae bacterium | reverse complement strand
CACCGCGATCGCGGCCTGCAGCCCAGTGAGGAGGAAAGTAAAATTCAACATAAGTCACGCTAACACACACGCGCGATTAAAGTCAATAAAAACTAACAAAATCTGCGACCGAAATCCCCCGCCCGAGTGGCGCACAAGCTCCCCCCAGACTAATGCCAAGAAAGCACTCCTTTTTTTGAAAAAAAAGGAGCAAAAAAACTTTTCCCCTTTGGTTCCGAGCGCTCCGCGGTTGCGGGGCGCGCACGCCAACGGCAAGGAATGGATAAAAAGTTTTTTTGGTTCTTTTTGTTCACAAAAAGAACTGCTTGCCTAAAGAATCTGGGCAGTTCCCCCGCCAGAACCACAAATAAAAGCGGGGGCCCGGACATGCCGGGACCCCGCTCTCAATTCAGCCAAACGAAACTAAGCCGCCCGCAGTGCCGCCGGCAGCCCGGTAATCGCCCGATCAACCAAAGCCGCATCGGCCTCAGCCGACAAGCCATCACGAATGATGTCGCGCGCGGCGGTCGTCGCAATATCCGCGGCAATCATCCGCACATCATCAACAGCCGCTTTTTCCGCAGCCGCAATGCGGCCCATCGCCATCTGCTCCCGCCGTTTGGCGGAGGCTTCGGCTTCGGCAGCAGCGGCGGCCGCCAGCCGGATGGCTTCGGCTTTGGCGCCGGTCAGCAGTGCCTGGGCGTCGGCAATTGCCGCTTCCCGTTGCTGGTTGGCAGACCGCAGCATGGCTTCGGCTTCCTGCCGCAACCGTTGCGCTTCGGCCAGTTCGGCACGAACCTCATCGGCGCGTTTATCGAGCATGCCGGTTAGCACGCCCCAGATCTTTCTGCCGAAGATGACAAAGAAGATGACGAAGGCGAGCGCCACGAAGCTGCGTGGGTCCGACCAGAAGCTTTCTTCATGGTGCATGTGGATCGTTCCCTGTTAGCCGAGGCCGCGGGCGGACAGTGCCGAGCCCACGGCGGCGTCCACGGCGGCGGCATTGGCGGCAACCCCGGTCAGCCGAGATACCACAACGCCCGCTGTATCAGACGCAACCTGGCGCAATGCGCCCATTGCAGCGGCGCGGGCGGCGTTAATACGCCCCTCGGCTTCGGCCAGTTGCGCGTCGAGCCGTGCGGTCAGCGTCGCAGTCTGGGCAGCGGCAGCCGCTTTCGCCGCATCCACCGCACCGGCGATTTCCGCCTGCGCGCCGGCATGGGCTTCCCGGGTTTTCGCCGTCAATTCGGCAACCGCTGCATCAGCGGCGCCTTTGGCCTGGCGGGCCGCGTCCAGGTCGCCGGCGATCGTCGCCGCGCGCTTTTCCAGCACGGCGCCGACTTTTGGCAGCGCCCAGCGGGACAGCAAAATATACAGAACGACGAAGATGATCACCAGCCAGACAATCTGGCTTTTGAGCAGCACGTTCTTGAAGTCGAGCTGCGGCATGCCTTCCTTGCCCTCGGCTGCCAGCGCAACCGAGGTAAGGAAGGACAGCGCGGCAGCGGTCAGAAGACCGATGGGACGCATGCGCGTCCTCCTGACGTATTAGGTGAACAGGATCAGGAACGCGATCAGCAGCGCGAACAGCGCGACCGCTTCGGTCAGCGCAAACCCGAGAATGCCGAGGCCGAACACCTGGTCACGGGCAGACGGGTTGCGGGCAACGCTGGTCACCAGCGCGGAGAAGATGTTGCCGATGCCGATGCCAACGCCGGCGAGGGCGATCACGGCGATACCGGCTCCGAGAGCCTTGGCGGCTGCCACGTCCATGGGATGTATCCTTCTAGTTGGTCAAGAGATGGGGGTTGGTAAAGCTCTGCGACGCTGCGGTCTAGTGCAGATGCACTGCGTCGTGCAGGTAGATGCAGGTCAGGATGGCGAAGACATAGGCCTGCAGAAAGGCGACCAGCAATTCGAAGCCCATCAGCGCCACGTTGAGCGCCATTGGGCCAACCGCACCGACCACCCCGAATGAACCCAGCGCGTGCGACGCTGCCATCATCAGGATAAAGCTGGCGAAGACTTCGAACATCACGTGCCCGGCAACCATGTTGGCGAACAGACGAATGCTGAGGCTGACCGGGCGCGACAGGTACGAAATTATTTCGACTGGCACGATGATTGGCGCCAGCAGCACCGGCGCGCCAGGCGGGAAAAAGTAGCTGAAAAAATGCAGCCCGTGGATTTTCAGCGCCACGATCGTCACCAGCACAATCACCGTCAGCGCCAAGGTCAAGGTCACCGCGATATGGCTGGTATAGGTGAAGCTGAATGGCAGCAGGCCAAGCAGATTGCCGATCAGCACGAACATGAACAGGGTGAACACGAACGGAAAGAAGGCTTTGCCTTCCTCGCCGATCTGCTCGATGCACATTTTACGGATGCCTTCATAGGCCATTTCCGCCAGCGCCTGCAGCCGGCCAGGAACCACCGCCTGCGGCCGGGCGCCAAGCACCATCAGGCCGAGGATCAGCAGCCCCGAAATCACCATCATCAGGTTGGACTGGGTAAAGTTGACCGAGGCGCCGATCGGGCCCAGGGCGGTGGTCAGCTTGAACTGTCCCAACGCGTCAATCGCATGCGCTTCGGCGGCCACGTGATAACCTTTCAACCATGGCGGGGTATCCCCGCCGCGTCCCTCAGTCTTTCGGCTTCACCAGGCGCCAGATATTGGCAATCCCGGCAGCCCCGCCCAGCAGCACGAACAAGATCAGCAGAAAGGGCCGTGTGTGCAACCAGCCATCCAGCCACCAGCCGATAGCCACTGCCACCACCAGTGCGGAGACCAGCTCCACCCCGACCCGCAAGCCGATCCCGAGGCTTTTATCCAGCGGTCCGGACTTTTTCGGTCCTTCGGCTGGCAGCAGCCCCTGCTTACGTCGGGCGGTTTCCAGCCGGTCCTCGAAAGACCCGCCACCACCCTTATTTTCATCCATGCGCTGTTCACGCCCAATGCTTACGAACAAGTCATCTTGCTCAAAAGCGTGGGCTTGCTACCGTTGGGGGCCTTGTGTGTCAAGAATGCCTGAAGAGAGGGAGAAACGCGCGATGAGCCGCCTGCTGCACCGCAGCCTGCATGCCAGTTCACCGATCGCGGTCGGGGGGGACGGAATTTATCTGCACGCCGCTGATGGGCGGCGGATTATCGATGGATCGGGGGGCGCGGCGGTCGCTTGCCTCGGGCATGGCAATCGCCGGGTGCGGGATGCGATGGCGGCCCAGCTGGACAAGGTTGCCTATGTCCACACTGCGATATTCAGCAATCAGGCGGCCGAGGAACTGGCGGAAATGCTGGTCGGGCACTCCCCCGGCGGGCTGACCCATGCGTACTTGGCGTCGTCCGGATCGGAAGGGATGGAAGCCGCAATCAAGCTGGCGCGGCAGTATTTTCTGGAGGTTGGCCAGCCGCAACGGGCCAGGATCATCGCGCGGCGCGGCAGCTATCATGGCAATACGCTGGGCGCGCTGTCGGCCGGCGGCAATGCGGCGCGGCGCGCGCCCTACGCACCCTTGCTGTCACCGGCGTTCAGCCATGTCAGCCCGGCCTTTGCCTATCGGTTCCAGAATGACAGCGAATCGGAGGCGCAATTTACTGCCCGCCTTGCAGCCGAACTTGAAGCGGAGTTTCAGCGACTCGGGCCGGACACCGTGATCGCGTTTGCTGCTGAGCCAGTGGTGGGCGCGACCACGGGGTGCGTGGCAGCACCGGCAGGTTACTTCCGTGCCGTCCGCGACATTTGCGATCGGCATGGCGCGCTGCTGATATTGGACGAGGTGATGTGCGGCATGGGGCGCACCGGCACGACGCATGCCTGGGAGCAGGAAGGCATCACGCCCGACCTCCAGGTGATCGCCAAGGGACTCGGCGGCGGCTATGCCCCGATCGGGGGCATCCTGATCGCCGGCCGGGTGATTGAGGCACTGCGCGCCGGCACCGGCAGCTTCCAGCATGGCCATACCTACCAGGCCCACCCGGTTGCCTCGGCCGCGGCGCTGGCGGTGCAGAAAGTCATCCGCGACGACGATCTGCTGGCCAATGTCCGCGCCATGGGCAGCCTGCTGTCGGACCGGCTGACCGACCGGCTGGGTAATCATCGCCATGTTGGCGACATCAGGGGACGTGGGTTATTCTGGGCGCTGGAGTTCGTTGCTGATCGTGGCAGCAAGGCGACCTTTGATCCCGGGTTGAAAGTCTATGATCGGGTGAAAGCGGCGGCGTTCGAACTTGGCCTGGCGATTTATCCGATGGGCGGGACAATTGACGGGGTAAATGGCGATCACGTCATTGTGGCGCCGCCCTATAACGTGACAGCTTTGGAAATCGATATGATTGTTGCCCGCCTCGGCGATGCCGTGGACACCGCCCTATCAAGCATTGGATCGCAGAAATGACCGCGCCTGAATTGCACGACTCGACCCTTGATATCGATGGCCGCATTGCCATCATGACAATGAACCGCAATGACGTCCGTAACGAACTGACCGGCACGAAGCTGTCGGCTGAGATCGAAATCGTGGTGGACTGGATCAATCGCCATGAGGGGATTTCCGCGCTGATCCTGACCGGCGCGGGGGCGGCGTTTTCGGCGGGCGGCAACGTCAAGCACATGCTGAACCGCGACGAGGGCAGCTTCGCCGGCGATGTTTACACGGTGCAGAACCGCTACCGGAACGGCATTCAGCGCATGGCGTTGGCGATGCATCGGTTGGAAGTGCCGGCAATCGCGGCGATTAACGGCGCGGCGGTCGGTGCGGGCTGCGATCTGGCGTGCATGGCCGATATCCGGATTGCATCTTCGACCGCCAAAATTGGTGAGACGTTCGTCAATCTCGGGATCATCCCGGGTGATGGCGGCGGGTGGTTTCTGCAACGGCTGGTGGGGTATCAACGGGCGGCGGAGATGACCTTCTCGGGCCGGGTGCTTGATGCAGCCGAAGCGATGGCGATCGGGTTGGTGCTGGAAGTGGTGGCGCCGGATGAACTGATGGCGCGGGCGCGCGAGCTTGCCGCTGGGTACGCCGCCAAGCCGCCGCGCACGGTGCGGTTGACCAAGCGGCTGTTGAAATCGGGGCAGAAGATGGAATTGCCGGAGTATTTGGAACTTTGCGCGGTGATGCAGGGGATTTGCCATAACACCGATGATCATATTGAAGCGGTCACGTCGTTTCTGGAGAAGCGGCCGCCGGCTTACCAGGGAAGGTAACAGACCAATGAACACCCTACGCGGCAATGGCGGCCCACGCATCCGCCACACTTCAGACGACAGCGCGCCTTACGAAACCATTTCGGTCGACAAGCTCACCCCCATCATCGGCGCGGAAATCTCCGGGGTTGATTTGTCGCAACCGCTCGGCAACGCGACTTTTTCCGAAATCCAGCGCGCCTTTGCTGAGAATTTGGTGATCTTCTTCCGGGACCAGGAACTGACCGCCGAGCAGCATCTGGCGTTCGGCAGGCGGTTCGGGTCATTGCACATTCACCCCGCCGCGCCGCATGCGCCTGGCCATCGCGAATTGATGGTCATCCGCGCCGACGCGAACTCCCCGCGCGCCAACGGCGAAGGCTGGCACAGCGATGTGTCGTGCGATGCCGAGCCGCCGATGGGCAGCATCCTGCACATCCAGACCTGCCCGCCCAAGGGTGGCGACACGTTGTTTGCCAATATGTATGCGGCATACGATGCGCTATCGGACCGGATGAAAACCTACCTTGACGGCGTGACGGCTTTGCATGATGGCGAGGAGGTTTATCGCGGCACCTATGCTAATCTGGGGGTGGCCGATAAGACGTCTTATCCGCGGGCGGAACATCCGGTGGTGCGAACCCATCCGGTGACCGGCAAGAAATGCCTCTACATCAATCGTGGCTTCACAAGGCGGTTGGGTGGCGTGCCAGGCGACGAAAGCGCGGGCGTGCTGCGCTATTTGTTCGAGCATATGGAAAACCCGTTATTCCAGTGCCGCTTCCGCTGGAGCGAAAATGCTGTTGCCTTCTGGGATAATCGCTGCGCCCAGCATCGCGCGGTGTGGGATTACTGGCCCCACACCCGCGCCGGACATCGGGTTACGGTTGCAGGAGATCGGCCAGTTTAACGATCTCGGTTCCCTCGGCCACCATTTCGCCAACCGTTGCGTGGATGGAGGCAACTACGCCGTCGCGCCCGGCAGTGAGCGAGATTTCCATCTTCATCGCCTCCATCACCGCGAGCAACTGGCCGCGAACGACCGCGTCACCGACCGTGACGGCGATGTTGGTGACGCGTCCTGGGATGGGGGCGGTGACTTTTGTGCCGGCAGCGGCTGAGGTTTCGGGCGGCAATAGCGGATCGATTTCGGTGAACGGGAATACCGCGCCAGCGAGCAGGACGGTCAGGCCGACCATGGTGACTGGTACGCTCACGCCATCAAGCGTCACCCGGCCATTGGCGAGCGCCGCACGACAGGTTTTGCCGTCCCAGGTCAGGGCGCCATCGGCTTGCGCATGGACGGCAAAATTCGTTTCGCCAGACTGGATCGTAACAGTTTGGGTGGTCGGCAGATTCATCCGCCAACCGGACGAATGGCCCCACGGCGAGTTCGGATCGTTTGGCACGCTGTTTCGCACCGCGCGCATGGCCAGAATGGTCAGCACGCTGGCGGCAATGGCCGCGTCAGGAGGGGGGGCATGAGCGGCGATCAGGTCGGGATGACGCGCGATGAAGCCGGTATCGAAATCCCCAGCCGCAAAGTCATTATGCGCTATGATCGCCCGCAGCAGCGCCAGATTGGTTGCCACACCGACGATTTCCGCCCGTCGCAGGGCGGATGCCATTTTGCGCAACGCCGACGCACGGTCGGGGCCATGCACAATCAGCTTGGCGATCATCGGGTCGTAATCAGGGCTGATCCGATCACCGGTCCGCACCCCGGCATCAACGCGGATATCGGCGGGGAGCGACAGATGCTGGAGCAACCCGACCGAGGGCAGGAAGTCCCGCGCAGGATCTTCGGCGCACAGGCGAATTTCGATCGCATGGCCGTTGATGGCCAGATCAGACTGGGTGAGCGGGAGAGGTTGCCCAGCGGCGACGCGTAACTGCCATTCGACCAGATCGAGCCCGGTGATCATTTCGGTGACCGGGTGTTCAACCTGCAGGCGGGTGTTCATTTCCATGAAATGGAATTGCCCGTCTTCGACGATGAATTCCACCGTGCCGGCGCCGACATAACCAACCGCCTGGGCTGCCGCGACCGCTGCGTTTCCCATGGCAGCCCGAAGTTCCGACGTCATGCCGGGAGCTGGGGCTTCTTCGATGATTTTCTGGTGGCGTCTCTGGATCGAGCAATCGCGCTCGAACAGATGCACGCAATGGCCGTGGCTGTCGGCGAAGACCTGAATTTCGATATGGCGCGGGCGGGTCAGGTATTTCTCCACCAGAACCCGGTCATCGCCGAAGCTGCTGGCGGCCTCGCGTTGGGCGCCGGCGAGGGCTTGGGGGAAATCGGCGGCGCTGGTGACAACCCGCATGCCTTTGCCGCCACCGCCGGCGGAGGCTTTGATCAGGACCGGATAACCAATATCGTTCGCCGCGGCCTGCAAAGTTGGAAGGTCCTGGGCGGCGGCGTGATAGCCTGGCACCAGCGGCACGCCGGCTTGGGCCATTAAAGCCTTGGCTTCGGACTTGCCGCCCATGGCGCGGATGGCGGATGCGGGTGGGCCGATGAAGACCAGGCTGGCATCGGCGCACGCTTCGGCGAATGTTGCGTTCTCGGCGAGGAAGCCGTAGCCGGGATGGATCGCCTGGGCCCCGGTTTTGCGCGCGGCGTCGAGAATTGCGTCGATGCGCAGATAGCTGCCGCGTGGGGCGGCGGTGCCGATGCGGATGGCCTCGTCGGCCATGGCGACATGCATCGCGCCGGCATCGGCATCGGAATAAACTGCGACCGTAGCAATTCCCATGCGTTGCGCGGTGCGGATGATGCGGCAGGCGATTTCGCCGCGATTGGCGATCAGGATTTTGCGGAACATCTGGGTCACATCCGGAACAGACCGAAACGGGTTGCAGCGATCGGCGCATTCAACGCCGCCGACAGGCCGAGGCCCAATACCATGCGGGTATCGGCAGGATCGATGATGCCGTCATCCCATAATCTTGCGGTGGCGTAATAGGGGTGGCCCTGGGTTTCGTATTGCGCGCGGATCGGGGCTTTGAAGGCGGCTTCGTCATCGGTGGGCCAACCTTCCCCCCGCGCTTCCATGCCGTCACGTTTGATGGTGGCCAGCACGCTTGCCGCCTGCTCGCCACCCATCACTGAAATGCGGGCGTTGGGCCACATCCACAGAAAGCGCGGGTCATAGGCACGGCCGCACATGCCGTAATTGCCAGCGCCGAACGATCCGCCGATGATCAGCGTGAGCTTGGGGACAGCGGCGGTAGCGACTGCGGTCACCATTTTGGCGCCATCCTTGGCGATGCCGCCGGCTTCGTATTTCTGGCCGACCATGAAGCCGGTGATGTTCTGGAGGAAGACCAGCGGGATGCGGCGTTGGGCGCAGAGTTCGATGAAATGGGCGGCCTTGAGTGCGGACTCGCTGAACAGAATACCATTATTGGCAACGATGCCGATCTTCATCCCGTAGAGATGGGCAAACCCGGTGACGATGGTGGTGCCATAGAGCTGCTTGAACTCATCGAAGTCAC
Source organism: Acetobacteraceae bacterium (assembly GCA_025352995.1). GTDB lineage: Bacteria > Pseudomonadota > Alphaproteobacteria > Acetobacterales > Acetobacteraceae > CAITOL01. The sequence continues at coordinate 297 of JANXRN010000013.1, read as the reverse complement.
TGCCATCCACAATGCGGGCGATCACTTCGCGCACATCGAAAGGCTTGCGGGTGTCGACCGGGATCACGCCGTACAGCTCTTGCGGTGGATACTTCGGTTCTGCGGACTCGCGCAGCGCCATTTGCTGTGGCTTGCTGCGGTTCAGGTTCGAAACGATGGTGCGCGCCAGCGACAGCGCGTGCAGGTCGTTTTGCGCCAGGTGGTCGACCACGCCGGACAGGCGGGTGTGGACGTCACCGCCGCCGAGGTCTTCGGCGCTGACGACTTCACCGGTGGCCGCTTTGACGAGCGGCGGGC
>JANXRN010000549.1 GCA_025352995.1 Acetobacteraceae bacterium | reverse complement strand
CGACCTGGGTCCACGATATTTTACTGCGCGCACCACGGCAGGCGCCGCGCTTGGTGACGAAATTATAAATGCCGCCCTTGCCATCCGCGTCGCCGGGATACCAGTTCTGCACGGTGGAATATTTGATCTGCGCATCATCGAAGGTGATCAGTTCCACCACAGCCGCATGCAATTGGTTTTCATCGCGTTGCGGCGCGGTGCAGCCTTCCAGGTACGACACGTATGCGCCTTCTTCGGCAATGATCAGCGTGCGCTCGAACTGGCCGGTGTTGCGCGCATTGATGCGGAAATAGGTCGACAACTCCATCGGGCAGCGCACCCCTTTCGGGATGTAAACAAAGCTGCCATCGGTGAAAACTGCTGAATTCAACGCCGCGAAATAGTTATCTCCGGCTGGCACCACGCTGCCGAGATATTTGCGCACCAGTTCCGGATGGTCGCGCACCGCTTCGCTGATCGGGCAGAAAATCACCCCGGATTTGGCGAGGGTCGACCGGAAAGTGGTGGCGACGGAAACGCTGTCAAACACCGCATCGACGGCGATTTGCGGGCGTTCATCCTCGGCGCCCTCAACCCCTGCCAAAATCGCCCGTTCACGCAACGGAATGCCAAGCCTTTCGTAGGTGCGCAGCAGCTCGGGATCAACCTCATCCAGGCTTTTCGGGCCGGGTTTCTTCTTCGGCGCGGCGTAGTAGTGCAAATCCTGATAATCGATCGGCGGGTGCTTGATCTTAGCCCAGTCCGGCTCCTCGGTTTTCAGCCACGCCGCATAGGATTTCAGCCGCCAGTCGAGCAACCATGCCGGTTCATCCTTGCGCGCCGAAATCAGGCGGATGATGTCCTCATTCAGGCCCTTGGGGGCCATGTCCATTTCGATATCGGTGGAAAAACCCCATTTATAACCGCCGTCAGTGACGGCCTGCACGGCATCGAGGGTTTCGGCAACAGCGGCCATAATTCTGGTTTCCTATTCAGCCGGCACGGCAAACTGGGGCACGGGCACCCGGAAGGCGTACGGCACCGAAGCTTCGCGCATTTCCGCCAGAGTGATCGCGCCAAGTGACTGCTGGATGGCATCGTTCACCATTTCCCACCGCCCCTTGACCGCACACATGCTCTGCACGTCGCACGTGCCCGGCCCGCCATCAACGCACGCGGTCAACGCAATCGGGCCATCGATGGCGGTGATGACATCAGCCACCGAAATCGCATCTAACCCGCGCCGCAGCCGATAGCCGCCGCGCGCGCCGCGCTGCGATGTTACCATGTCGGCCGCCGCCAGCGCCTTCAACACCTTGGCAACCGTGGGTTCCGGTACGCCGGTGATGGCGGCAATGCCTGGTGAGGTCTGCACCCGTTCATCGCAGGCGGGCTCGGATTCCGCCAGGCGGATCAATACCACCACCGCGTAGTCGGTCAGTTTTGAAAGCCGCAGCATCGCCCTGTCGCCTTATCCGGACCCCAATAGTCCTGTTTGGGCAAATGGCCCATTGGGGCGGCGGCGTCAAGGGTAGGCTGTGGAAAGAGGGTGGGAAGGAAGGTCTTCTTTTTGTGAACAAAAAGAAGCAAAAAAACTTCCCTACTTTACTGCCTGGCCGTTGGCTTGGGTTTCGCCGCAGTCGCACGGCAACCGTACCAAAGTAGGAAAAAGTTTTTTTGGTTCTTTTTGTTCACAAAAAGAACGCCTTGCCTTTGCATAACCTGCCCGCCGGGTCCAAACTACCTGCATGAACACCCGCGCCAATCGCATCTCCGCCGCCTTGACGGCCGCTTTCGCCCCGGACCTGGTGGAGGTGCGCGACGACAGCCATTTGCATGCCGGCCATTCCGGCGCGCGGGAAGGTGGGGAGACCCATTATGGCGTGCTGCTGGTGGCCGCGAGCCTGGAGGGCAAGTCTCGGGTCGATCGGTCCCGCGCGGTGCATGCAGTGCTGGCTGGCGAACTTGCGTCCGGCCTGCATGCGCTGGCGTTGACATTGCGCACGCCGGCCGAACACGCGACGCGCTAGAGCTTGATGCGTTCGCGTTCGCTCACTTATCAAGCTCTAGCTCTTTGTTTGAGCGGGCGATTCACGCTTTTGACGAAGCCGTCAAAAACGATCGCGCGCTAGCGCATCGCGCGATCGAGATCGCCGTAAAGATCGTCCACGGTTTCACTGCCCACCGACAGCCGCAGCAGGTCGGGCGGGCACGGCGATCCGGCGCCTTCGATTGAGGCGCGGTGCTCGATCAGGCTTTCGACCCCGCCGAGGGAGGTTGCGCGTTTCCATAGCTTGACCTCG
>JANXRN010000522.1 GCA_025352995.1 Acetobacteraceae bacterium | reverse complement strand
TGCCATCCGGCGTCGGCCTACCGGCCCCGCTGGTCTATGATGTTACGGAACCGATGTTGCGGCAGCGCGAAATGAATTTCGCTGCCAAGCGCCTGGCCGATATGGGCTTCGTCAGCGGGCTGGACTGGGCGGATGCGCTATCCCGCTTGCGCTGGCGGGCAGTGCCACCCACCGGCGGCCTGGAAGATCGCCCTGACGGCGCGGCGCGGCGCATGGTGCTCGAAGCCGCCTATTCCGCTGGGGACATCACCATCACCCGCGATGTCGCGGCCCGCCAGGTGCGCGTCACCTGGACCGACACTGCATTCGGCGCCCCCATCATCGGCGGCGCGGCCGCCCCGATCGGCTGGGGTGGCATTGTCACCGGCACTGCAACGCCTGCCGCCATCACCACTGCGCCCATTGCCCGCGCGCCGGCCAAAACCGGGCTGTGGCCATTGGGCGATGACGTGCCGACGCCGCCTGCGCCCGATCCCCTGCTTGATCTCGCCGTTGATCGCTTCATGGCAAGCTCCCGCGGCGTCTACGGCATCCTGGTTGCGTCCCCCGACAAGGTGCTGTTCGAGCGCTATGGCACCGGCGGCGCGCCCGATCGCGTCACCCCGTCCTGGTCGATGAACAAATCCATGACCGGCACGCTGATCGGCCGGATGATCCGGCTCGGCTGGCTTGAAAACGTCTACGCGCTGGCCCCCGCCCCTGCCTGGGCCGATCCGCGCAGCATGCACTCGGCGATCACGCTTGATGATCTGTTGCGGATGCGCAGCGGGCTTGCCATGCCGTGCCTGGGCGAGAACGGCCCCAGCCTCGGGTTCGAAGGGGCGGCGGTTTATTTCGATGCCGCCGATGCTTTCGCCGCCGCCCAGGCCAACATCGTTGCCATGCGGCCGGGTGCGGCTTTTCGCTACATCAATGCCGGCATCAATGTGCTCGCGGCGATTTTGCGTGATCGTATCGAACGCCAGGGCCTGCCCTATCACAGCACGCTCTACGGCCTGCTGCCGGATTTACTCGGCATGGCCAGTTACCGGATGTCGGGCGACATCGCGGGCAATTTGATCGGATCAGGCGCGGCCTTCGCCACCTTGCGGGATTGGTCAAAGCTCGGCGTGCTCTATTTGCAAGATGGGCGCTGGGCGGGGGAACAAATGCTGCCGGTGGGGTGGGCGGATTACGCGCTGACCTTGATGCATGGCGGCACCAGCTATGCTGGCACTTTCTGGACCAACGCCGATCGTCGGTTTCCCGCCTTGCCGCCGGAAGCGGCCTGGTTGTCCGGCGCATCCGATCAGCGCGTGTTCATCTTGCGCGGCGCCAATCGGGTCGTGGCGGTTTCCAACGAAACCGACCACGCGATGGATTATGCGGCCTTGAACGATGTGCTTGCTGCCGTGCTGGCGGGCGCGTGATGCGCGCGAGGTCCCTGGCGCTGCTGGCTGCGCTGACCCTGAGTCAGGCGCAGGCGGCCGATCTTGTTTTCGGGCGTGGCACCGAACACGCCTCCATCGATCCGCATTTCAACGATGCTGGCAATGATGTTTCCACCAACCAGAATATTTTCGATCGCCTTGTCGAAATGAACGCGCGCCAGGAAATGACCCCAGGCCTGGCCACCGCGTGGCGCGCGCTTGACCCGATGCGCTGGGAAGTGAAGCTGCGCCCCGGCGTTACGTTCCATGATGGCTCGTCCTTCGGCCCGGAAGATGTCGCCTTTTCGCTCGACCGGCCCAACCGCGTCGTGGGGGCGGCCGCCCCCTGGACCCGCTCCGTCGCATCGGTCGCGGGCGTGGATATTGTCGATGCCACCACCATCATCGTGCGCACCAAAACCCCCAAGCCGATGCTGATGGATGAAATCGGCAATGTTTTCATCGTGTCGAAAAGGGCCGCCACCGGCGCCGGCCTCGATGATTTCAACAACGGCCGCGCGGCGATCGGCACCGGCCCTTATCGCTTTGTGTCGTGGCAGCGGGGCGATCGGCTGGAATTGCGTGGCTACGCGGCGCATTGGCGTGGTACGCCGGAATTCGATCGCGTTACCTTGCGCTTCATTCCCAATACCGCCAGCCGCATTGCCGATCTGATGGCGGGATCAGTTGATGTCATCGATGGCGTGCCGCCGAACGATGTGCCCACCATCGCCGCACGCAAGGAATTGCGCGTCTGGTCCGGCCTGACCAACCGCATCACTTTCCTGGCCATCGACAGCCCGCGCGCCATCACGCCCTTTGCCACCGACCTTTCCGGCGTGCCGCTGGCGAAAAATCCGCTGGCCGATGTGCGGGTGCGCCGGGCGATTTCCAAGATGATCAACCGTCCCGCAATCGTTGAACGGGTGGCCGGCGGGCAGGGCGTGCTGGCCGGTCAGATCGTCCCACCCGGCCAAGGTGGCTATGCCGATGATCTGCTGCCGGACACGATGGATGTCGAAATGGCCAAACGCCTGCTCGCCGAAGCCGGCTACCCACAGGGCTTCGGGTTGACCATTCATTCGTCCAATGATCGGTTTCCGGAAGACAGTGCCGTGCTGCAGGCGCTGGGACAGATGTTCACCCGCGGCGGCATCAAAGTGAACGCGGTCAATTCCATGCCGTTCAACATCATCATCGCCCAGGCCGCGCAGCAGAAATTCAGCCTTTTTCTCTGGGCCTACAACAGCGGCGCGCCGGATGCGTCCGAAGGGCTGAAGTCGCTATTGGCAACGCGCAACGTTGCCGCTGGCATGGGCGGGTCGAACCGCACGCAATATTCCAATCCGGCCTTCGATGCGCTGCTCGCCCAGGGCCTGGCCGAGTTCGATGAAACCAGGCGCAACGCGATTTTCGCTGAGGCCACAAGACTCGCCATCCGCGACGATGTCGGCATCATTCCGCTTTATTGGCAGAAGCACAGCTGGGGCACCCGGGCGGGGCTGCGCTATGAAACCAATGTCCAGGACGACAACGCGGTGCGCTTCGTCCATCCTGGCGGCTAACCCGCCAGTATCGCGCGGACCATGGGCAAGACCTTGGTGCCGTAAAGTTCAATGCTGCGCATCAGCTTTTCGTGCGGCAACGGGCCGGCGCTGTATTTAAGCTGGAAGCGCGACAGGCCGAGCGCCTTGACCGTGGCGGCGATTTTGCGGGCCACGGTTTCAGGGCTGCCGACGTAAAGCGACCCGTGGTCGGCTTCCTGGGTGAACTCGGCATGGCCCATTGGCGGCCAGCCGCGTTCCTTCCCGATGCGGTCACGCATCTGCTTGTAGCTCGGCCAGAGTTCTTCCCGCGCTTGGGCATCGGTATCTGCAACGTAGCCGGGGGAATGCACCCCGATCGGTTGCAGTTCGCTGCCGAAATGGGCGTGGGCCCGCTGCGACAGATCGACATAGGGGGCGAAGCGCCTGGGGTCGCCGCCAATGATAGCGAGCATCAACGGCAGATTATATTTCGCCGCCCGCACGACGGATTCCTGGCTGCCGCCAACGCCGATCCAGGTCTTGAGCGGGCCATGTTCCATCTGCGGAAAGACCGGCTGGTCGGTCAACGGCGGGCGCGTCCGGCCGTGCCAGGTGACGACTTCGCGGCGGATCAGGGTGGCGAACAGATCGAGCTTGTCGTCGAACAGAACTTCATATTGCGACAGATCGAAGCCGAACAGCGGGAAGGATTCGGTGAAGGACCCGCGGCCGAGAATGATTTCGGCCCGCCCGCTCGATACCGCATCAAGGGTGGAAAAGCGCTGGAACAGGCGGATCGGATCATCGGAACTTAGCACCGTCACCGCCGTGCCAAGATGGATGCGGCTGGTCTGCCCGGCGATGGCGGCGAGCACGATCTCCGGCGCAGACACGGCGAAATCGGCGCGGTGATGTTCGCCGACGCCGAAAAAATCCACCCCGATCTGATCGGCCAATACCGCTTCGGCAACAACATTGCGGATCACCTGGGCATGCGGCAGCAAAACGCCGGCGCCCATGGTCACATCGCCGAACGTATCCAGGCCAAATTCAAGCATGCAGTCAGGCTCCTACGTCCTCCGGATATTCCAGAAGATCGGAAAGCCATTAACCATGCCCTCAAGGCCGGCGCGATAGGCAACCGGCTGGAACCACTGGCCGATCGGGATGTGCGGGGCGTCGATGAGCATCTGGCGCTGGATGTCGGCGCCGAATTTGTTGCGGCTGGCCTCGTCCGGGGCGTTCATCCAGGCATCGCGGAGGGTTTCGAGCTTGGGCGCCGTCGGCCAGCCGAACCAGGCTTTTTCGCCAGTGCCACGGTACGAATGGCCGGACGGGTTGGACATGTCGAGGCCGGACAGGGTGGTGAAAACCGCGCTCCACCCGCCTTTGTCGAGCGGGCCTTTGTTTTCGCGGCGGCGCAGGACGGTGCCCCAATCGACCGCTTGATAATCGACATTCATGCCGACCGACCGCATCATCGCCGCCCCGACCTCGCCCATGGCTTTGCGATAGTTGGTGTCGGTGGCGACCATCAGCCCGACCGGGGCACCATGATAGCCGGCGGCCTTGATGGCGGCGGTAACGGCCGGCAGGTCTCGCCTGCTTGTCAGCGCCTCCATCCCGGCGTCGGACGCCATCGATGTGCCCGGGCAGAACAGGCCGACCCCGGTGCGCCAGTTCGCCGGATCGGTGCCGGCAATCGCGGTCATATAATCCGCCTGATCAACCGCGCCAACCAAAGCACGGCGGATGGCTTGGTTGTCGAACGGCGGGATCAGGCAGTTCATTCGCAGGAAGCCGATCACGCCGGTTGGGTCCTTGATTTCGACCCTGATTTTGTCGCCGCGTTTAAGGGCTGGCACCAGGTCTGCGGGCGGCAGTTCCCACCAATCGACTTCGCTGGATTGGAGTGCTGCCGCGGCGGTGCCGTCATCGGGGATCACCACCCATTCGACCCGATCAAAATTGACGACCTTGGGGCCAGCGGTCCAGCCGAGGGCGCCAGTTTCGCGGGGGCGGTAATCCTCGAACTTTGTGTAAACCCCGCGCGACCCCGACACACGCTCATCCGCTTTGAAGCGAAACGGGCCGCTGCCGATGATTTCGGTGATCTGCTTGAACGGATCGGTGAGCGCCAGACGCTCCGGCATCATCGCGCACATCGGGGTGGAGGTTTTGCCGAGCGCCATTGGCACCAATGGAAATGGCTTGTTGAGGCGGAACTGGATGGTGCGGTCATCGGGCGCAGAAAGCTCATCGGTGGCGGCGGCGAGTGCCCCGCCAAGCGCATCGCGGGCGGCCCAACGGCGGATCGAGGCAACGCAATCGCGCGCCAGGACCGGACTCCCGTCGTGAAAGCGCAATCCGGGCCGGAGCGTGAGGCGCCATAGCTTGGGTTCGGCGCTAAAGCCTTCCAGCATCTGCGGCTGGAATTGATAGTCGCTGTCCATGCCGAACAATGTGTCGAACACCATGAAGGCGTGGTTGCGGGTGTTATAAGCGGTGGTCCAGATCGGATCGACCACGGTGACGTCGGATTGGGGGATGAATTTCAGAGTGCGCGCAGCCTGGGCGCGGGCGATCGACGGCATGGCGAGGCCGAAGCTTGCGGCGAGCATTTGGCGACGTTTCATGGGCGGGACCCTCCGGTTGCGTGATCATCGCATTGGACGGGGCCGGGGTGGAAGGGGCGGGTTATTTGGTCAGCAGCGCCTTGCGCAGCATGTGTTAGAGTCCGGCCACCAATTGAAGGATGATCACATGCGGGCGGCCGAAACAATGGAAACCGTTCTTGATTTCTGGTTCGCGGATGACCCGAATTTGTTGCGGCTCGACCCGTGGTTCCGCAAGAGCGACAGCTTCGATGCGGATATCGCAGCCCGGTTCAGCCTTGCGGTCCAGGCAGCGCAAGACGGCGGGCTCGATCAATGGGCGCACTCGCCACAGGGCGCATTGGCATTGTTGATCGTGCTCGACCAGTTTCCGCGTAACATTCATCGCGGATCGCCGCGGGCGTTTGCCGGCGATGCGCGTGCGCGCGATATTGCTCGGGTAGCGCTTGCCGGCGGGATCGAGGCGGCGTTAACCCCAGTACAGCGGGTGTTTGTGTATCTGCCGTTTGAGCACGCGGAGGGCATGGTCGATCAGGATGCTTCGGTGCAGCTGTTTGCCGGTCTGCCGCCGACCAGCTGGCGCGACGGGGCGG
>JANXRN010000332.1 GCA_025352995.1 Acetobacteraceae bacterium | reverse complement strand
GGGAAATCGAGACTGGAATCGGCCAACATCGCCTCAATCGGACGTTCGAGCAGGCGGCGGCCGTTGAACCAGTAGAAATAATGCACAAAGCCGAACAAGCCGCCGTCGCGGGCCATGTCTATCTGGCGTCGCATGGTTTCGCTGTCATCGAGCGAATAATGCCCAAGATCGCGCGGGATGCGTGGCTGGTAGTGGCCAGCGAAACGCGGCATGCCGCGCGAAATCGCGGTCCATTCGGTGAAGCCCTTGCCCCACCATTCATCATTTTCCGCAATGGCGTGGAACTGCGGCAGGTAATAAGCCAGCAGCTTGGCCTGCCGCCGCACGCTGCGTGGCAGCGGCTGGAATTCCTCGAAATAAGGCCCCGGCCTTGTGTGGGCGCGCATAGTGGCAAAGACGCCGGTTTCGGCCGCCGAGGGCATGGGGTGGACGGTGAGGACGTTGCGCACCCGGCGGTAATGCAGCAGCGGGTTTTCGTCGGTGGCGCCATCAAGGTAGCGGCGCTGATAGTAGCGCGTGTCGAAGCCCGCTGATGGATTGCGGCCTTCGCGATAGCCCCAGAGCAGGAAATGCTCGAACGGATCGACGCCGGCAGCGGAAATATCCGGGTAGGTGGCAAGGTAATAAGCCGGCTCGAATTCCGGTAGCGGGCTGACGGTCCCGCTGAAACGCAGCACCAGGAAATGCCGCAATAGGGTTTCATCCGCATCGGCCTGATGCAGGGTGCGATACCAGCATAAATCGAAGAATGGCGCGGGCGCGCGCCCGCCGGCTTCGCCGAAACGAATATAATGTAGCAACGGATTAACCAGGCTGCGCGCCACGTCGGGGTTTTCGCGCAAATACCAATCGGTGACGAAATAAGGGTTGGGGCGGCGACCCTCTTTGATGCCGTAAAGGCAGAAATGCGTCAGCGGATCATGGCCGACCAGATCGCGATAAGTGTCGAGATACCAGGCCGCATCAAACAGCCCGCTCGCTTCCAGGACGATACGATCCGCAGCACTATCAAGGCCCAACGAATCGGCGATCGACCAGGCTTCGCCGCCGCCCCCTTGCAGGCCGCGCATCGGCATTTCGTTCACGAAACACTCCCCCACATCTGGATCATCTTTCGCCCTTTCCGCCTGCACAAGAGGCTCTGGCGCACACTACGGAAAGGAACCAAGGGGTAAATTCGCAAACGACGGATCGCGGGATTTTGACGATATTGTGACGATTTTATCGTGGCAGTGATGACGCTTGTTGCCCTGGGCGAGACTGGCATCGTGGGTGGAACGCTGGCACGATGCGACATCGCCAGGAGGGCAGCATGGAATATCGCAATCTCGGCCGCAGCGGCCTCAAAGTTTCACCCTTATGTCTCGGCGCCATGATGTTCGGTGGCCCGACGGATGAGGCAACATCGCGCCGGATCATCGATCGCGCCCGCGACCAGGGGGTGAATTTCATCGACACCGCCGATCGCTACGCCGATGGACGATCGGAAGAAATCACCGGGCGCGCCATCGCCGCCCATCGCGACTGGTGGGTGCTGGCGACCAAAATCGCCAACCCGACCTTGCCTGGCCCCAACGGGTCTGGCCTGTCGCGCCGCTACATGTTCGGCGCGGTGGAAGCGAGCCTGAAGCGGCTCGGGGTGGAAACGATCGACGTGCTCTATTTGCACAAGGAAGATCGCGTCACGCCGATTTCCGAAGTGGTGCACGCGCTGGCCGACCTGATCCGCGCCGGGAAACTGCGTTATTTCGGCCTGTCCAACCATCGCGCCTGGCGTATCGCCGAATTCTGCCGACTGTGCGACGAAGCCGGGATTGATCGCCCGGTGGTCAGCCAGCCGCTTTATAACGCGCTTAACCGGATGGTCGAGGTCGAACATCTGCCGGCATGTGGGCATTTCGGCCTCGGGGTGTTTCCCTATTCGCCCCTCGCGCGCGGGGTGCTGACCGGAAAATATCGCCCCGACCTGCCGCCGCAGGAAGGCACCCGCGCCGGGCGGCAGGACCAACGGATGATCGAAACCGAATGGCGGCCGGAAAGCCTGGCCATTGCCGCGACGCTCGCCGCGCACGCCGCCGCGCGCGGCATCACCGCGAGCCAGTTCGCCATGGCCTGGGTGCTGAACAACCGGCTGATCACCGGCGCGATCGCTGGGCCGCGCACCGAGGAACAGTGGGAAGATTATGTCGCGAGCCTGTCGGTGACGCTGACCGGCGATGACGAGGCGCTGGTGAACCGGCTGGTGGCGCCGGGGCATCCTTCTACGCCGGGGTACAATGATCCGGCTTATCCGATTGAGGGACGGCCCGTTTAGGAGAAAGCAAGCGTCTTCTTTTTGTGAACAAAAAGAACTGCTTGCCTTCTGGCTTTTCTTGCCTCGGGGACTTTCTTAACAAAGAACCTGGGCAGTTATCAAAACCACGCGAAAAATCTTGACAAACAAAATTAGTTATTTTATACGACTTTTTATGTTTTCATTCATGCCCTTCTTCACCCTGCTGCAAGCCGCCATTGGCGTGCTGTCGCTGCGCGACCAGAGCAGGCCGGCGTTTTTCCGGCTGCTGTGGAACCGCGTCGGCGCCATGGGGCGACGGCTGGAAAAGCTGATCAAGCAGTGGCAGGCTGGGACTCTGCCCAAAAAGCGGGACTGTGGGTCGCAGGCGGGGAAGACCCAAGATCGGGTGCGCGCGCCAAGCATCACCTTGCCGGCGGGCCATGGCTGGCTGGTGGCAAGGATGCCGGATATTCATCAGAAGCTCAGCGATTTGGACATGCTGCTCAGCCGCGAGGAATGCGTTCGGTTTCTGGCCGAGGTGCCGGCCGCCCGTAAGATTGTAGGGGTGCTGCAGCGGATGCTTGTTGTGCCGCCTGGGAAGACGCTGGCGAGGGTGAAGCGCGCGGCGGTGTGGCCACCGCCGGCGTGGGTTCGCGCGGTCGATATCGCCAAGATGATGGTCGGCCCGACCGGACGCTTAGAATGGCTATGAGGCGCTGCGGGAGAATTGCGTTGATATTGTTACGATATCGTAATTACTTGTCGGAATGGCCGACCCAACCGGCAGGACGTGACGTCGGGACGTTTCTTTGCTTCTTTTTGTTCCCAGAAAGAAGAATCCCTCCCTTCAAACCTCCGCCGGAGGATCAAAATCCTCCCGCGTTTCCGGCATCCAGCGCGCAATAACCAGGAAGCCTGCGGCACCCGCGGTCGCGAGCGCGACGAAGGTTGCGGTTTCCCCCAGCCGGTCGGCGAGCACCCCGGCGATCGGGTTGCCGAGCACCGCGCCGATACCGCCGACCAGGGCGACCATGCCCATGGCGAGGTTGAAGCGGCCGGTGCGATGGGTGATGTCGGCGATGACCAGCGGGATCATCACCCCGAAGGCGGCGCCGGTGATGCCGTCGAGCGCTTGCCAGGCGACCATCAAATACGGGTTGCCATCGAGGGCGAACAGCAGCGCGCGCAGCGGCATGGCGCCGAAGCCGAGCAGCAGCACCAGGCGGCGGCCATGGCTTTCGGCGATCCGACCGAATTTGGGCGACAGGATGGCGACCAGCGCTTGCGGCAGGATGATGGCGGCGGCGACGATCAGGTCGGCGTGGCCGCCGCTGAGGCTGGTCCAGCCTTTGGCGGCGATTGGCAGCAGGGCGGCGTTGCCGAGCTGGAACAGCGCCATAGCACCGGCGAAGATCAGCAAAGCGGGGTCGCGGGTGAGATCGTGCCAGGGGGATGGCGGCTGGCCCTGTCGGCGGATGCTGCGGTGACGGGTCAGGCGGGGGCCGGCGGCGATATCGGTGCCATGGATGCCGCCGAGGATGAGCAGCGCGATCAGCCCCATGGCGACGGCGGCGAACAAGGTGGCGCGATGGGACAGGATGCCGACGGCACCGATAAAGGCGGCCGCGAGCATGCTGCCAAGGGCGGCGAAGCTGGTGTTTTTGCCGAAGCGTTCGCCGAGCGCGTCGTGCCGGCTGAGCACGAGGGTGATGGCGGCGATCGCCGGGATAAGGATGGCCGACGCCATGCCTTGCAGGATTTGCGCCGCCAGGACCGGGATGTGGCTGGGGAAGCTCGCGATGGCGAGTGCCGCAAGCGCGACCGCGGTAACGCAGGCCGCCACCACGATGCGCTTATGTGGCGCGGCATCGACCAGCGCGCCGCCAGGAATTTGGGCGACCATCGCCGACGCGGTCGCCAGGCTGAGCGCGAAGCCGATTTCGGCGTGGCTCCAGCCACGGGTTCCGAGGAACACCGGCAGGAAGGCGCCGAGCGCGGTTTGCATGCCGGCAACCGCCAGATTCAATCCGCTCAGCGCCGACAGGCTACGATCAGCCAAGTTTCATTTCCCTGGCGGCGGGAGGGGGCCGATCAGGCGGTGGCAACTGGCGCTGCGTCGGCGCGGCGGGACTGCCACAAAGCGAGGAAGTCAATCGGCTGCATCAGCACTGGCGGGAAGCCGCCGTCGCGGGTGATATCGGACAGGATGTTGCGCGCGAAGGGGAACAGCAGGCGCGGGCATTCGACGAGCAGGATCGGCTCCACCGTTTCGGCCGGGATGCCGGCCAGGGTGAAGACGCCGGCATAGGCGAGTTCGACCACGAAGATTTTCGGGGTGGGTTCGGCGCCGTTGGTGGGGGCGGACGGGTCGGACGCATCGGCGCGGATCGACAGCACGACTTCGAACACATCCTGGCCGTCGGTGATGCGACGGGCCTGGACATCGAGGTTGAGATCAACGCGCGGGGCGTTGCGCAAGGTGGTGAAAATCCCCGGGGCGCCGGGCACTTCAAAAGAAAGGTCTTTGATATATTGGATATTGATCACCAGCGGGGCCGGCGGGGCGACCTGCGGGGTTTGGGCTTCGGACATTAATTCTCTCCGTCGGATAGGTACAAATCCGCGCGCGTCATGCCACGCGGATCAGGGTTGGGCAATCAGGCTTTAGGCGCCACCCAGGGCGCGCAGGGCGCGGGCGCGTTCGAGCACTTTGTTTTCGAGTTCGGTCTGAACGGTCGGGTTCACTGCGGCATCGACCCATTGGCCGCCCTGGCTGACTTGCCGGAAGATCGAAACCTTAATGCCATCGGCGCGCAGCTGGCGGCCGAGAATATAGGCGGTGGCTTTGAAGCGTTCGCCCTGGCTCGCCGGCGGCTGATACCAATCGGTGATGACTACCCCGCCAAACGGGTCGGCCGAGGCGAGCGGCATGAAGGACAATGTATCAAGCGTGCCGCGCCACAAATAGGCGTTCACCCCGAGGCCGGTGCCAGCGCCGCTGCCATCATTCTGGTTGGCGCTTTTGCCACCACTGCCGACGTTGAACAGCGAGCCATCGCCTTGATATTTGCCAAGCGCGCCTTTGAAGCGCGAGTCGTTATATTCGTCTTCGCGCACCTGTTGCGACCGACCGCAGCCGGTCAGCGCCACCACCATGGCAATTCCGAGGGCAGCGGCAAGGCGCATGCCAAATTTGCCGGTCGATTGGGGTGCAGCCATTCAGCGATCTCCTGTGGACGAAAAGCCGGCTGCGATGCAGTCGGCCGGCTGTCGACATCATGGCCGGGGCTTGATGTCAACTCTAAGGCGACGAGACGAGCGAAATGGAGCGAAAAAAAACCGGATCGCAGCGAACTGCGACCCGGCTCTTTCGTGATCCGATGGATCAGACCGTTCCAGTCCGTGTCCCGTGGGACACGGTCCGGAAAGGGCTTACCACTGGAAGTAGTTGGTCAGGATCAGACCCTGGGCCTTGGTGTTGTTGCCCACGGCGCCCTTGGAGGCGGTGTAGAAGTTAAAGCCAGACTGGTGACGGGCGCCATATTCATAGCTCAGCGACAGGGTGGCGTTCGGTGCCCAGCCGTAGGCCACCGAGGCCACGTAGCCGGTTTCTTTGCGCTTGCCGAAGCTGCCGACACCCGCGAAGTCTTCAGCATACGCACCAGCCGTCAGGCTCTGCAGGTACGCTGCGGAGAAGCCCCACGCGCCGGTGACGTACGAAACGCCAACGGTCGCCGCGGTTGCGTTGGTCTTGCTCCGCGCGACGGCCATGAAGTTGTTCGAGCCGTTCGGGTTGATCGCACCGGTGACGATGTGGCCACCGACAGCGAAACCGCCATAGGTGAGCAACAGGCCG
>JANXRN010000501.1 GCA_025352995.1 Acetobacteraceae bacterium | reverse complement strand
GCATGGCAATGATTTGCGCGGTGGTGAGCGCTGCCGCCTGCGCGGTGGTGAGTGCCGCGACCTGCGCCGAGGTCAGCACCGCAATATCAGCGGTGCTGACCGCCACGATCTTGGCAGTGGTGAAGCCCGAAAGATTGGTTGCCGACAGCGCCTTGGCCTGCGCTGTGGTCAGCACCGCCACCTGGGCACTGGTCAAGGCTGCCGCCTGCGCGGTGGTCAAGGCCGCAATATCGCCAGACGACAGCACGGCCGCTTCCGCGGTGGTCAGCGCCGCAATTTGGGCCGTGGTCAGCGCGACCGTCTGCGCCGTCGTCAGGCCCAGCAGCGCGCCAGTGCTGAGCGCCGCAATTTGCGCAGTGGTCAGCGCTGCAATATCGGCCGTGGTCATCGCGGCAAGTTCGGCGGACGTCAAAACAGCCACCTGGCCGGTGGTGAGGGCTGCCGCCTGCGCAGTGGTCAGCGCGGCAATCTGGCCGGTGGTGAGCGCTGCAATATCACCGGTGGAAATAGCGACCAGCTGGGCCGTGGTCAGCGCCGCAACCGATGCCGTCGACAGCGCCTTGGCCTGCGCCGTGGTCAGGGCCGCGACCTGCGCGGTGGTCAGCGCTGCCGCCTGCGCGGTGGTCAGCGCCGCCACATCGGCGCTCGTCATCGCCAGCAACTGCGTTGTGGTCAGTGCGACCAGCTGCGCTGTGGTCAGCGCCACCGTCTGCGCACTGGTCAGCGCCGCCACCCCCGCCGTTGTCACCGCCACGATTTGCGCCGTGGTCAGGGCCGCCACATCCGCTGTGGTCAGCGCTGCTAGCTCGGCCGGCGTCAACGCCGCGATCTGCGCCGTGGTCAACGAAGCCGCCTGCGCCGTGGTCAGGGCCGCGATCTGCGCCGTGGTCAAGGCCGCAACCTGCGTCGTGGTCAGTCCGGCAATATTGCCAGTGCCCCAGCCGGCAATCGCCGCAGTGGACAAAGCTGCAATCTGGGCGGTGGTGAGCGATGTGGTAACAACCGTCATAACACCCGCGTTCCTTGTGAACGGGTTGGGGTTCTGACGTAAATTTTTTCCGCCGAGGGGGATAATGGCGGGCGAGTGTGAAGAGAGTGTGAAAGACAGGACGAAAAATCTTCTTTTTGTGAACAAAAAGAAGCAAAAAACGTCCCCCGTGTACTCCCTGGCCGTTGGCTCGGGAACCTACCGCAGTCCCACGGTAACCGGACAAAGTGTGAGAAAGTTTTTTTGGTTCTTTTTGTTCACAAAAAGAACGACTTCCTTACCTTCACGGCCAATACCCCATCCCCGCCACCCCCACCTGGGTCGCCAAAATCCGCTGCGCGTCCTCAACAAACTCACACAAAAGCGACCGCGTCGCCCTTGGATCAATAATATCCTGCCCGGTGGCTTCCGCCGTCAGGAACGGCGACGCCAGCGCCTGCAAGCGCGCCTCGATCTCCGCCTGCTTGGCCGCCGGATCGTCAGCGCTGGCGATCTCCCGCCGATAAGCCGCCGACACACCCCCCATGATGTGCATCGAGCCCCAGTTCGCCGACGGCCAGGCGTAGCGGCGGAACATGCCGGTGGGCCGGTGATGGCACTGTCCGGCAACCCCGTAGAGCCTGCCGAGCACAAAAGTGATCATCGGCATCCGCGACCGGCACACCAGCGAAACAAGATGCGCGCCGGCCCGCTCGATGCCGTTCTTTTCGGACTCCAAACCAACCATGAAGCCAGGCTCATCCGCAAACGACACCAGCGGCAGATGGAACAGGTCGCACAGCTGCATCAGCCGCGCCACTTTCGCCCCGGCGGCAACGTCGGTCGAGCCACCATTATGGCGCGGATTGTTGCACATCACGCCGACGGGATAGCCGTTGACCCGCGCCAGGCCAGTGATCCGCGCCCGACCGTAGAGCGGCGCGATTTCGAAGAAACTGTCCTTGTCGACTACCAGCTTGATCAGCTTCCTCGCGTCGAAAATCTTGCGCCGGTCACGTGGCATCAGCGACAGCAGCGCGTCTTCCGCCCGGCCCGGATCGTCGGATGTATCGCCACGCGGCGCCATTTCATCGACGCTTGACGGCAAATAGGACAGGAACTGTCGGATTTGCGCGAACGCGTCTTCTTCGCTTGCCGCAACGTTGTCGACGCAGCCGCTGATCCGCGTGTGGATATGCGCGCCACCCAGATCGTCCTTGTGAATATCCTCGCCCAGCGCCGCTTTCACCACCGGCGGCCCTCCAGGGAAAATCTGCGAAATCCCTGCCACCATCACGTTGAAATGGGCAAGGCACGCTTGGATTGCCGGCAGCCCGGCAACCGAGCCCAACACTGCGGACACGGTCGGCACAATCGACAGCAGTTGCACATCCCACGCCGTGAAGGCGTTGCCATCGGGCAGATAGGTCCGGCCATATTCTTCGAACGATCGCACCGATCCGCCGGCCGCATCCAGCAACCGCACATAGGGCAACCGCCATTCGATGGCGCGCTGGCTCGCCGATAATTCCTGGCCCATGCCGCCGCGTCGGCCACCGGAACCACCGCGCACCGTGAAGTCACCCGCCGTCATCACTACCTTGCGGCCATTGACCCGCATGGTGCCCTCGACCGACCCTTTCGGGGTGAATTTGGTCAGCTCGCCATTTTCATAGTCGCCCCAGCCCGACAGGCCCATGAATTCCTGAAAACTGCCGGGATCGGCCATCGCCGCCACCCGTTCGCGCACCAGCATTTTGCCTTGCTGGCGCTGCCGCGCGATGCCCTCGGCCCCCCCCATCGCTTCGGCCATGCCATGCCGGCGTTGCAGTTCATCGACTTCTTTTTGCCAGGACATCAAAGTCTCTCCCATTGCGCGTTGCCGACACTTGACGCCGGGTTGGGCGCACGCGCAACCTTCGGCTTCACGCTGGGAGGAACGCAAAAATGCGCCAAAAAGCCGAGATTTCCCGTCGCGCCGTGCTGGGTGCCAGCGCGGGCGCGGGTTCCCTGGTGTTGCTGGCAAAACATGGCAGGGCCGCAGCCGAAAAGCCGCAATATGGTGGCAGCCTCAAGGTTGCCTATAACATTGCACCCGGCGCGCTCGATCCCCATGTCGGCCGATCCGGCGGCGATGCCTATTACTGGCGGCAGATGTTTGACCAGTTCGTCGATGCCGATCGGTCCCTCAAGCCGGCGCCATCGTCGTCACTCGCTGAATCCTGGGACTTGTCCGACCCCAAGGCGATGGTTTTCAAGCTGCGAAAGGGCGTGTTGTTCCATGACGGCACGCCGTTCAATGCCGAAGCGGTGAAGTTCAACATCGAACGCGTGCTCGATCCCGCCACCAAAGCGACGCCGCGCGCGGCCTTCCTCAGCATTGATTCCGTCACCGTGGTCGATGAATACAGTGTCAAATTCAACCTCAAGCGGCCGTGGGGCTCGGGCCTGAGCATGCTCGCCGATCGTGGTGGGGCGATGAACTCGCCGGCTGCGGTGAAAGCGCTCGGCGTCGATTACGCGTTCAAACCGTCCGGCACCGGCCCCTACAAGCTCGCCGAAATGGTCAGCGGCAGCTATGTCCGGCTGGTGCGCAACGATAAATACTGGCGCCGCGATCCGGACGGCAATCCGTTGCCCTATCTTGATGAAATCATCATCCGCGTGGTGCAGGACCCAACAGTGCAGGTCGCCGGACTGCGCTCCGGTGAAACCGATCTGGTCTATTTACCTTACCGCGATGTCGGGACATTTCTTGAGGACCCGAAATACAACGTCAGCGTCTTCCAGGGCGGCAATATCGGCTATCTGATGGCGTTCAACACCGCCAAACCGCCGATGGACAACGTCAATCTGCGCCTCGCCGTCGCCCACGCGGTCAACCCCGAGGCAATCAACAAGGCCGCCTTCTTCAATCGCGCCATCATCGCCAAGGGTGGCATGTGGCCGACCGGCGCCTGGGCTTATGACCCGACAGTGACCCGCCCGAGCTACAGCCCGGCCAAGGCGCGGGACTATCTGAAAGCCGGCGGCAAGCCGAACGGGTTCGAAATGGATGCCGTAACCTGGGCGAGCGACACCTTGTCGCCCAGCGCGGAAATCGTGAAGGCCCAGCTTGGTGCGGTCGGGATCAAGCTCAACCTCAAAGTCTTTGAAACCTCCGTCGCCACCGATCGGTTTTACAGCACGGGCGAAGCGCCGGTGTTTCTCACCGCCTGGAGCCGCTACCCGGAACCGGACTGGATCGCCGCGCTGAACTACAGCAGCACCGGCTACTACAACGCGTCCAAGGTCAAAGATGCGCGGATGGACGCGCTGATCGAAGATGGCGCGGCCAATGTCGAAATCGACAAGCGCCGCGCCATTTACCGCCGCGTTGATGAAATCGTGCTCGGCGAGGGATGGATCACGCCGTTGATCTACGGGGTGACCTACGCGGCGGCCCCCAAGAAGGTCCAAGGTCTCGACAGCGTGTTTGGCTGGGACGCCAAGTTCAACCTGCACGCGATGTGGTTGAAGAAAAGCTAGACCCAGCATGCGCCGCTACGTTCTGCGCCGCCTGGCCCAGCTGGTCCCCAGCCTGTTTCTGATCACCTTCATGGTGTTCGCGCTGATGCACGCGCTGCCCGGCGATCCGGCACGCGCATTGGTGGCCGGTGGCGAAGCACTGGACGAAACCCAGCTCGCCGTGGTGCGGCACGAGCTCAATCTCGACAAGCCAATGCCGGTGCAGTACGCGCTCTGGCTCGGCAAGGCTTTGAGCCTCGATCTCGGGCGGTCGATCATCACCCAGCGCAAGGTAGCCGATGAACTGTCCCTGCGCGCGCTGGTGACGTTGGAACTAGGCGTGCTCGGCTGGCTGCTCTCAGCCGCAATCGCCTTGCCGGCGGGGGTTCTGGCGGGGTCCTTTCGTGGTGGGCGAATTGACGCGGTGACAACTGTCTTCGCGGTCAGCGCCGTGGCGTTGCCCGGCTTCTGGGTCGGCATCATGCTTATTCTCGTCTTCGGGGTCTGGCTCGGGTGGCTGCCGACCCAGGGCTTTGTCGCCTTCAACCTCGATCCGCTCGATAATCTCCGCCACATGGTGCTGCCGGCGATCGCGCTGGGCACCGGCAGTGCGGCGCTGCTGATGCGCCAGACAAGGTCAGCGCTGCTCGAAGTGCTGGCGCAGGACTACATCCGCACCGCCCGCGCCAAGGGCCTGGCGCGCCGCGCGGTGGTGCTCGGCCATGGCTGGCCCAACGCGCTGCTGCCGGTGGTAACCGTGATGGGCCTTGAAATCGGCCGCATGTTCGCCGGCGCCGTGGTGGTCGAAACCCTGTTCGGCATTCCCGGCATGGGGCGGATGATTGTCCAGGCCGTGTTCCAGCATGATTTTCCGATCGTGCAAGGCTGCGTGCTGGTGATGGCGTCGGCGGTGCTGCTGGTTAATTTCTTCACCGATCTGACCTATGCCTGGCTCGACCCGCGGATCCGCTATGATGGGTAAGGCCTTGCGTCGCCCACTGGTGATCTTCGCCGTGCTGATCATTGGCCTGATCACCATCGGCGCGTTCGGCGCCGATTGGATCATGCCGTTTGATCCGCAGGACATGGATTTCGATAATTTGCTCGCCGGCGCCTCCCGCGCCCACCCGTTCGGCACCGACCAGATGGGCCGCGATACGGTTTCCCGGCTGATCCTCGGCAGCCAGGTGGCACTCGAAGTCAGCGTCGGCGCAGTCGGCCTCGGCCTGCTGATCGGGGTGCCGCTTGGCCTGGTCGCCGTCACCCTGCGCGGCTGGGTCGATGACATCATCATGCGGGTGATGGATGCGGTGGTGGTGTTCCCAAGCTTGCTGGTGGCAGTGGCGCTGGCCGCGGTGATGGGCAATTCGCTCGGCACCGTGATTGTCGCAATCGGCCTTGCCAACGTGCCCTGGCTTGCCCGCATCGCGCGCAGCCAGGCGCTTGCGGTGCGCGAAATGGATTTCATTGCCGCTGCCGACGCCGGTGGCGCCCGGCCGCTGACAATCATGTTCCGCCATATCCTGCCCAATTCCCTGGCGCCACTGATCGTGCAAGCCACCCTCGGCATGGGCTACGCGGTGCTGACCGAGGCCGCGTTGGGCTTCATCGGCGTCGGCGTGCAACCGCCCACCCCGACCTGGGGCAACATGCTGCAAGCCGCCTTCCCGATGCTCGACCGCCAGCCACTGTTGTCGGTAGCGCCGGGGTTGGCGATCTTCCTGCTGGTGCTGGCGTTCAATCTGCTCGGCGACGCTCTGCGAGATGCGCTGGATCCACGATTGCGGGCTTAACCGACATGGACGCCCATATTCACGATTGGCAAGATGACAGCCACGACAGCGATGAAGCGCGTTTCGACATCGTCGGCATGGTGGAAGGCCGCCTGCTGTTTGTGACCTACACACTGCGCGCCACAAGAATTCGGATCATCTCGGCCAGATTGGCCGAAGCTTACGAGCGACGGAGGTACCATGATGAAAACCAGGCATGACTGGACCCGTGCAGACGCCATGTCAGAAGGCGAGCGCCACGCGGCAGCGCTTGCGGACCCCGATGCACAGCCACTCAGCCAGGAACGGCTGGCGAAAATGAAGCCGACCCCACGCCTGAAGATCATCCGTCGCGCACTTGGTTTGACCCAGGAGGCGTTTTCTGCGCGCTTCCATATTCCGCTCGGCACGCTGCGGGACTGGGAGCAAGGGGCGTCGCAGCCGGATCAAACCGCGCGCGCCTATCTTCGTGCGATCGCGGGTAATGCGGCGGCGGTGCAGATGGCGCTTGAAAGCGGCCCCTGAATGGTTGGTCCGCCCGCCCAGCAGAGTTTCCGGACGGACACTAAATGATTGATCCCACCGACACAGCCGCACGACAAGTGTCTGTCCGGAAACCAATCCGCCGTTTGATCCAGATCATGGAACGAATCCGACGTGAGGCGTATACTGCCCTCGCAATGGTCTGATGCCGTCGCGCAGGAGGATGGAATGCGGAAAAGCAGATATTATCACGCGTTAGGTATGGCGGTGGCGGGCTTCGCCTTTGCACCATCCGCGCAGGCAGTACCGAGCTTCGCCGCCCAAACCGGACAACCATGCGCGGCTTGCCATATCGGCGCTTTCGGTCCCCAGCTCACCCCGTTCGGCCGCGCTTTCAAGATTGATGGTTACACCGCCCAGGGCGGCGAGGGCGTGGCGGCAAAAATCCCGCTTTCGGCAATGGCGCTGGGATCGTTCAACCAGACTGCCAACAGCCTTCCCGCCGGCAGCCAGCCGCAGCATTACGGGGTGAACAATAATGTCTCACTCGATCAGATCAGCGTCTTCCTCGCCGGGCGCGTTTCCGACTATGCGGGTGGCTTCATCCAGGGCACCTGGTCGGACGTGAACAACCAGACCCATCTCGATCAAATGGATCTGCGGCCTTTCACCACCACTGTCGATGTCGGCAACGTCCAGGTTCGCATTGGCGTCACCGTGAACAACACGCCCGGCGTGCAGGACCCGTATAATTCGAGCTTTGCCTGGGGTTTCCCCTATGTGGCTTCGGTACTGGTCCCTGTGCCGGCGGCGTCGCCCCTGCTGGCAGGCCGGCTCGCCAACAATACCACCGGCGTGACCGCCTATGCCTGGATCGATCGTGGGCTCTATCTCGAAGCCGGTGCCTACCAAACCCATAGCCCCTGGCTGCTCGGCCGCGAGGGCAATAATTTCGGCCCCGGCAGCACCCCAGGTGCGGCGCCCTACTTGCGCGCCGCCTATGAATGGCTGTGGAACGGCCAGGCCGCCCATATCGGCGCAACCTTCATGCAGGCAACGGTTAACCCAACCCTCTCCGGTCGGGTGACCAGCGCGCTGTCCGGCCGGGACAGTTACACCGATTATTCGCTCGATGCCGGCTACCAGTTCCTCGGCGAACGTGACGTCGTTTCAATTTACGGCATTTACGTGATGGAAAAACAGTCACTCGCCGGCACCATCGCCACCGCCAACCTCGGCAACGGGACCAATTTCGGCAATGGCTACACGCTGAGCCATTCGCGCCTGTCCGCCTCCTACTGGTACGAAAACACCTATGGCCTGTCAGCTGCGTGGCAGAAAACCTGGGGGGCCGCCAACCCGTCGGTCTTCGCGGCCAACCCGGTGTTTGGCAGCGCCAACGGCAAGCCCGACTCAAATGCCTTCATCTTCGAAGCTGACTGGGTGCCGTTCGGCAAGGCCGATAATTGGGGGGCGCCGCTCGCCAATCTCAAGGTCGGGCTGCAATATATTATGTATACCAAATTCAACGGCGGCACGACCAACTATGACGGCGCTGGGCGCAATGCAGCGGCAAACAACACCATCTTCGCCTTCGCCTGGCTTGCCTTTTGAAAGGCGGGGGCTGGGTGATGTAAACCCGGTCACCCGCCCCCACCTATCGAACATAGCAGGAGGATCACATGGCCAAGGGTCAGAAAAAGAGCAATCGTGAGGCCAAGAAGCCGAAAGCCGACAAGAAGCCGACCGTTTCGGCAACCCCGTTTGCGCGCGATGTGCCGGTTAAGAAGCCAGTTCCGAGCAGCAACAAGAATTGAGTAAGTCGTTCTTTTTGTGAACAAAAAAACCAAAAAAACTTTGTCCATTCCTGGCCTTTGGCGTGCGACCTCTCCTTGGTCCCACGTCCACGGCAACAAAGTAGTGAAGTTTTTTTGCTTCTTTTTGTTCACAAAAAGAAGGCGCTTGCCTTCCCCTGGCACTCCCCAAGCATGAGTGCTAAGACGCGCCCACCGGACAGCAAGCCGCATCAGCGGCCCATGCCTTGTCCGCCCAGGAGCCGCGTCCATGAAATTTCGCCCGCTGCACGACCGCCTGGTCGTCCGCCGCATTGCCGCTGAAGAAAAAACCGTTGGCGGGATCATCATCCCCGATACCGCCCAGGAAAAGCCGATGGAAGGCGAAGTGATCGCCGCCGGCGGCGGGGTGCGCAATGAGCTCGGCGCGCTGATCCCGCTCGATGTCAAAGTCGGCGACAAGGTGCTGTTCGGCAAATGGTCAGGCACCGAAGTGAAACTCGATGGCGAAGAATTGCTGATCATGAAGGAAAGCGATTTGTTCGGCGTCATCACCGGAACCCCGGCCGCCAAAGCCGCACCGGCGAAAAAAGCCAAGGCCTAAAGACTCCCAATTTTCTGAAAGAACAAAATAATGGCCGCCAAAGACGTACGTTTCGGAACCGATGCGCGCGCGCGCATGCTGTCCGGCGTGGAAATGCTTGCCAACGCGGTGAAAGTCACCCTCGGCCCCAAGGGCCGCAGCGTTGTCATCGATAAAAGCTACGGTGCCCCGCGCATCACCAAGGACGGCGTGAGCGTCGCCAAGGAAATCGACCTGTCCGACAAGTTCGAGAACATGGGCGCCCAGATGGTGCGCGAAGTGGCCTCGAAAACCAACGACGTTGCCGGCGACGGCACCACCACCGCGATCGTGCTGGCCCATGCCATCGTCCGCGAAGGGGTGAAGGCGGTGTCCGCCGGGATGAACCCGATGGACCTGAAGCGCGGCATCGACAAGGCGGTTGAAGCCCTCGTCGGCGAACTTGCCAAGCGCTCCAAGAAAATCACCACCCAGGCCGAAACCGCCCAGGTCGGCACGATTTCCGCCAATGGCGAAAGCGAAATTGGCGACATGATCGCCAAGGCGATGCAGAAAGTCGGCAACGAAGGTGTCATCACCGTCGAAGAAGCCAAAAGCATCGAAACCGAGCTCGACATCGTCGAAGGCATGCAGTTCGACCGCGGCTATCTGTCGCCGTACTTCATCACCAACGCCGAAAAGATGACGGTTGAACTCGAACAGCCTTACATCCTGATCTTCGAAAAGAAGCTGACCGCGCTGCAGCCGATGCTGCCGCTGCTCGAAGCCATCGTCCAATCGACTCGCCCGCTGCTGATCATCGCCGAAGATATCGAAGGCGAAGCGCTCGCGACCCTGGTGGTCAACAAGCTGCGTGGCGGCCTGAAGGTTGCGGCCGTCAAGGCGCCGGGCTTCGGCGATCGTCGCAAGGCGATGCTGGAAGATCTCGCCGTGCTGACCGCCGGTGAAGTGATCAGCGATGATCTCGGCATCAAGCTGGAAAGCGTCACGCTGGCCATGCTCGGCCGCTGCAAGCGGGTGCTGATCGACAAGGACAACACCACCATCATCGAAGGTGTTGGCAAGAAGGCCGACATCCAGGGCCGTTGCGCCCAGATCCGCGCCCAGGTGGAAGAAACCACGTCCGACTACGACCGCGAGAAGCTTCAGGAACGTCTGGCCAAGCTCGCCGGTGGCGTTGCCATCATCAAGGTCGGCGGCTCGACCGAGGTTGAAGTGAAAGAACGCAAGGACCGCGTTGATGACGCCCTGCACGCGACCCGTGCGGCGGTTGAAGAAGGCATCGTGCCGGGCGGCGGCGTGGCACTCGCCCGTGCATCATTGGTGCTCAGCAAGCTCAAGGGCGACAATGAAGACCAGAAGCACGGCATCGAAATCGTCCGCAAGGCGGTGCTGATGCCGATGCGCCAGATCGCCGAAAATGCCGGCGAAGATGGCGCGGTGATTTCCGGCAAGGTGCTGGAAAAAGACACCTACCATTGGGGCTTCGATGCCCAGACCGCGACCTATTGCGACATGGTGAAATCCGGCATCATCGACCCGACCAAGGTCGTTCGCGCCGCGTTGCAACATGCCGCATCTGTCGGCGGGCTGCTGATCACCACCGAAGCGATGATCGCCGATCGGGTCGAACCCGAAGCCTGAGCCCACACCGCGTAACGCGAAAGCGGCCGCCCGAGCCATCGGGCGGCCGTTGCTGTTTCAACCTAGGAAGACCCCCCGATGGATGCCGCCGAAATCACCGCCTGGGCCCTTGCCAATGGCTGGCGCCTGATCGCCGGCGCGCCGTCGCTCACCAAGCCATCCCGGCCCGATGAGGCGATCGTGCGCCTGGTGCTGAAAGCAACCGTCGCCCATGTCGAAGTGAAAAAGCCGGCCGGCAAGTGGGAGAAGATGGCAGGCGCGGCCTATCCGGCGATTGAGGCCGATCCCGAAACCGGGATGCCGATCGGGTTGCGGCTTGATAGCATCAACGGCTTTGCGATGTTGATGCGGGAGAATAAGGATCGCATGGTGTTTGCATCGATGACGGGGAAGCAAGTATTTTAAAGGAAGGCTGCCATTGGCACGGGTCTGCGGAGGGACCCAAGCCAACGGCCAGGAATGGATAAAGTTTTTTTGCTTCTTTGTTTTCAAACAAAGAAGAATTTCCTTAAACCTGCCCTCCCGGCACATGAATTTCCGCCCCAGCAATCCGCAAGCTCGAAAAATATCCGCTCGTTCCAGCCAAAGCCTCCGCAGCCACCGCTTCGGCCAAAGTCAGAAACACCAGCCCGCCAGCGCGCTTGACGGTATAAACCTGGGCGTCGGTGATTTCGATCGCTTCGACCGCGCTTTCCAGTGCCGGGTCGCCGGCGACCGCGTAGCCGCCGTGGCGAACGAGGGTAAACTGGGTCATTTCGGTTTCGGCAATCTGGCATAAATTTCGGCGGGCATGAAGGTCAGCTCCAATCCGCTTGGGGTTTCGCTTGGCCCGAACGGTCCGGCGATTTTGTTGCTCAATGGCTTCAAGCTTTTCAAATAGGTCGGGATCGTCGGCGCATCGACATTTCGTGCCTCCCCAGATGACCCTGGCCTTTGATTTGGTGGAACGGATCACCTAACGCTCGGGTAGTGAGCGTTAGGATCGCACCACTAGTCAGCACCGAAGTCAACGCGCCAGCTTGATCTCGCCCACTTGCTTGCCGGTTTTCGGATCGACCAGCACCACCCGGTCCGGCCCACCGCCGCGCAAGTGGATGGCGAGGCGATCCGCGGTCGCGGCAATGCCGGCAATGGCGGTGCCGGCAGGTTCATCGAGCGTCCCCGACCCACCCGCGCCGGCCGCGAGCCCGCCAAGGCGCTGGGTCATCACCACCCCCAGCGCCACCACGCCGACCACGATCATCACCCCCATCACGACGGTCAAAATCTTCAACGCCCGCATGCCGCTTCCCCTATTTTGCCGCGCGCGCTATCCCGGCCCAATGTCAACCGACCTGCCCGCCGCCATCACTGTCATCGCAACTGAGGACGACCGAGGCAAGCGCGTCGATCGCTTCCTCGCCGAGGCGCTCACCGCGACCTCCCGCTCCCGGCTCAAGGCGCTCATCGAAGATGGCCGCGTCACCCGTGACGGCCTGCCGATGCGCGAACCGGCCGAAGCCGTGCGGCCGGGGGCGACATACCAGGTGAACGAGCCACCTCCCCTGCCCGCCACGCCGCAAGGCCAGGCGATGGATCTGGCGATTTTGTATGAAGACAACGACCTCATCGTGCTCGACAAGCCGGCCGGTCTGGTCGTCCATCC
>JANXRN010000457.1 GCA_025352995.1 Acetobacteraceae bacterium | reverse complement strand
ACCGCCTTCGCCGACCCGCATGCCCGCTTCGTGCTGCGTTTCCGGGTGATCATGCCGGAAAAGCCGCCCGAACCCGCGCCTGAAGCCGTTGAAGCCCCGGAAGACGCCCCGTCCACCACACCACAAGTGGTCCAGCTTGATGCGTTCCGCCGTCGCACCCCGCCGAAATCCTGAGGGACCCCACGATGAACGCCATCCCGCCGCGGCCGTCCAACTTCCTGTATGAACCGATGTTCCCGCTCGGCCCTGACCCGACGCCGTGGCGCAAGCTCGAAATTGACGGTGTGACGACAGCGCAGTTTGAAGGCCGCACCATCCTCAAAATCGCGCCCAACGTGCTGGAAGAACTGGCGGTGCGCGCCTTTCACGACGTATCGCATTTGCTGCGCCCGGCACATCTGGCCAGCTTGCGGGCAATCCTGGATGACCCGGAAGCGTCATCCAATGATCGTTTCGTGGCCGTTGATCTGTTGAAGAATGCCAACATCGCCGCCGGCGGGGTGCTGCCAATGTGCCAGGACACCGGCACCGCGATCATTTTCGGCAAAAAAGGCCAGCGCGTCTGGGTTGATGGCGATGAGGAAGAAGCGCTGAGCTACGGCGTCCATCGCACCTATACCGAAACCAATTTGCGCTATTCGCAGATGGCCGCTCTGAGCATGTTTCAGGAGGTCAACACCGGCAACAATCTGCCAGTGCAACTCGACATCTATGCCGCCCCGGGCGAACATCATGCCAATGAATTCCATCTGATGTTCGTCGCCAAGGGCGGCGGTAGCGCCAATAAATCATTCCTGTTTCAGGAAACCCGTGCGATTCTGACGCCGGAAAAAATCCTCAAATTCCTCGAAACCAAGATGAAAACCTTGGGCACCTCCGCCTGCCCGCCTTACCATCTGTCAATCGTGATCGGCGGCACCAGCGCCGAGGCGACAATGAAAACGGTGAAGCTCGGATCAACCAAATATCTTGATGAACTGCCGACCACTGGCAGCAAATCCGGCCGCGCTTTCCGCGATCTGGACATGGAACGGCAGGTCCTGGAACTCAGCCGCAATATCGGCATCGGGGCGCAATTCGGCGGCAAGTATTTCTGCCATGATGTGCGGGTGATCCGTCTGCCGCGCCACGGCGCCAGCCTGCCGGTCGGCATCGGCGTGAGCTGCAGCGCCGATCGCCAGATCAAAGCCAAGATCACCCCGGAAGGTGTGTTCCTCGAAGCCCTGGAAACCGATCCGCATAAATATCTGCCGGACGCGACGGACGACACGCTCGGCGGCGACATGGTGGAAGTGAACCTCAACCGGCCGATGGCGGACATCCTGGCGCAGCTATCGAGCTTCCCGGTCAAGACCCGCCTGTCGCTTACCGGCACCATGGTGGTGGCGCGTGATATTGCCCATGCCAAGTTGCAGGAACGGCTTGATGCCGGGGAAGATTTGCCCGACTACATCAAGAACCATCCGGTTTATTACGCCGGCCCCGCCAAGACCCCGACCGGCATGGCCACCGGAAGTTTCGGGCCGACCACCGCCGGGCGCATGGACAGCTATGTCGCGGCTTTCCAGGCGCGTGGCGGGTCGATGGTCATGCTCGCCAAGGGCAACCGATCGAAGGCGGTGAAGGACAGTTGCCGCGCCACTGGCGGGTTTTATCTCGGCAGCGTCGGCGGCCCGGCCGCCCGCCTGGCGCAAGACTGCATCCGCAAGGTTGAGGTTCTGGAATATCCCGAACTCGGCATGGAAGCCGTCTGGCGCATCGAGGTCGAAAATTTCCCCGCCTTCATCATCATCGATGACAAGGGCAATGATTTTTATGATGGGATGGAGTGATGCGCTTCACCGTCGATCGACTTGACCACATGGTCGTCACCTGCCGCGATATGGAGATCACGGCATCGTGGTATCAACGCGTGCTCGGCATGGACCGCGAGGAATTCGGCAATCGCGGCCGCACCGCGCTCCGTTTTGGCGGGCAGAAAATCAATCTCGACCTTGCCGAAGGCGGCGATCGGCCGAATACGGCAGCAGCCGCAGTGCCGGGCTCGCAAAATCTCTGCTTCGTGACCGCAATCGGGCCGGAAGATCTGGTGCGCCATCTTGGCGAATGCGGGGTCGCGATCGTCGAAGGCCCATCGGCCAAAGTTGGTGCGCTGGGGCCGATTACCTCGGTTTATTGCCGCGATCCGGATGGCAATCTGATCGAAATTGCATCCTATCTGGGGGCCCGCTGATGCGGGCGGTTGGAATTGCGTCCTTCATCGGCTTTCTCGCTTGCGTGCCGTTGGCAAACTGGATGATCGGCCATGCCGGCACGGTGTGCGTGCCGAACGGGCCGTGCCTGATCCCGGTCGCCCCCGGCCTGATGGCACCGTCTGGCGTGCTGATGGTCGGCTTCGCGCTGGTGCTGCGCGATCTGGTGCAGCGCTGCTTTGGGTCCTTGGTTGGGTTGGTGGCAATCCTGATTGGTACGGCAGCGAGTTCGCTGGTGGCACCTGGGGAATTGGTGAGAGCGTCAGGGGTTGCCTTCCTGTTGAGCGAATTGGCCGATTTCGCCGTTTATACGCCACTGCAACGGCGCGGGCTGGTGCTGGCGGTGGTGGCGTCGTCGGCGGTCGGGCTGGTGGTCGACTCGGTGGTGTTCCTGTCGCTGGCCTTCCACAGCCTCGATTTCATCGCCGGGCAAATTGTCGGCAAGGCCTGGGCGGTGGCGATCAGCATTCCGCTGGTGCGCATGGTCCGGCGCCTGACCCCCATTCCTGGCTGATGCGCGCAAGCGATTTCGATTTCGATCTGCCGCCAGACCGTATCGCCCACGAACCGGCCCGTCCGCGCGAAGCAGCCCGGCTGCTGCATGTTGGCGCCGAACTGGCCGATTTGCATATCGGCGATCTGGTCAATTTGCTGCGGCCGGGCGATATGCTGGTTAGCAACGATACGCGGGTGATCCCGGCGCA
>JANXRN010000444.1 GCA_025352995.1 Acetobacteraceae bacterium | reverse complement strand
CACGGCCAGTTGATCTTCTTCCACACCAAGAACAACTCGGCCCTGTCCCATCGCCTCGAACAGCGCCTCATCGCGCGCTTTGCCGCCCTGGGGATGGATATCGCCAACCACGCCAAATTCATCCCGTTCCAGAACATGGAAGCCTTTTACGGCCTGCTCGCCCGCGCCGATCTCTGCCTCGATACGATCGGCTTCTCCGGCTTCAACACCGCCATGCAAGCCCTCGGGCACGGCGCGCCGCTGGTCGCCTACGAAGGCGCCTTTATGCGCGGGCGGCTGGCCAGCGGCATCCTGCGGGAAATCGGGTTGGACGAACTGGTCGCCACCACCGACGACGAATTCGTCGCTATTGCCAGGCGGTTGGCGGGTGACGCGGGATATCGCGCGTTGATCAAAAGCCGCATCAGTGCCGAAACGCCTAAGCTTTACGACGACAAAGAAACAGTTAAGGCGCTTCAGGAAGACATCAGAAGGAAGGTCTTCTTTGTTTGAAAACAAAGAAGCAAAAAAACTTTATCAATTGTTGCCGTTGGCTTGGGTCCCTCCGCAGACCCGAGCCAGCGGCAACCCGAAATTCAATTCGCCAGCTTCATCCCGCCTAGCCGGATCAACCCGTCCGGCACTTGCTGAAAGCCGCTCATTCCCGCTTTCATCGCCACGATATTCTTGCCGGTGAACAGATAAATCAGCGGCAAATCCTTGCGCTGAATATCCCAAACCTTTGCATAAAGCGCCTTGCGCGCGCCAACATCGGTCACCGCGCGCGCCTGGTCCAACAGCGAATCCATTTCCGTATTCGTGTGCTTGCCGTAATTGAACACGCCCTTGGAATGCATCAGCGCCCACATATTGCCGTCGGGATCGACCCGCCCCGACCAGCCGATCATGTAGGCGTTGAATTCGCCCTTGTAGCCAGCCGACAAGGACGATGCGAATTCCATCGTCTTCAATTTCAGGTCAAACCCAGCTTCGGCGACCATCGACTGCAGAACTTCCCCCGATTGCAGCGGCCCGGGTTCGTTGGTGATGGTCAACTCCACCGGCACCCGCCCGGTCACCCCCGCCTGGGCCAGCAGCGCCTTTGCCTTGGCAATATCGCGCGCCGGCGGCTGGATGCTGGCGACGAAGTACGGGGAGCTTGGCGGGTTGGCCTGCGCCGTTGGCGTGAACATGCCGTTGAACACCACATCAACCAGCGCCTTGCGGTCGATCGCAAGTTCAAACGCCTGCCGGATCAACGCGTTCTGCCCGATCGGCGTCTGCGCCCCCGGCCCGTTATTCACGTTGATGTTAATCCCGGTATAGGACAACCCGTCACTGATCGCGAGCTTCAGCTTCGGGTCCTTCTGCACCGTCGCAACATCGGTCGGCGGCAGATATTCCACCAGATCGAGGCTGCCCGCCTGCAAGTTCGCCAATTGCACCGATGAATTGGTGATCGACATATACGTCACCGTATCGAAGCTGAAGGCGCTTGCATTCCAATGGCCAGGGAAGCGCTTCAACACAATCCGGTCCTGCGCAATCCGGCTCTCGAACGCATAAGGTCCCGCGCAGACCGGCGCCAGGCCGAACTTGTCCCCCGCAGCTTCGGCCGCTTTTGGCGACACCACAATCCCGGAACGATCGGTGAGCTGCGCCAGCAACTGCGAAGCCGGGTTCTTCAAATTCAGCCGAATGGTCAGCGGATCGAGCACATCGATGCTGTCGATCGTATTGACCTCCCCCACCCGCATGCTGCCCTTCATGGTCAGCGCCCGCATCAGCGAATATTTCGCCACATCCGCGGTCATTTCCACCCCATCATGCAGCTTCACCCCCGGCCGCAAGGTGATCACCAGATGCGTGGGGTCATCATATTTGAACCCGGTGGCAAGCTGCGGGATGATGTTGAGGCTCGTGTCGATGTCGAACAACTTATCGCACATCGCCGCGTAAACGATGCGCCCGACATAGCTCGACCCGAGCGTCGGATCGAGAATATCCGGGTCCTGGCGCAGCCCGATGCGCAAATTGCCCTGCGCAACGGCCTGGGTGGCAGCAAGGGCGAACAGCCCGGCAAGCAAAATCCGACGCATGACGAAATCCCCCGATTTCTAAAGTGGCTTCCCGTATTTTTCCACGTCCGCATTGATGATCTCGCGATCAACCGTGCCCCATTTGCTGTCTCGGCCCGATAGATGGCGGCGGAACACCGCGAAACGTTCCAGGCTCACCCGATGCAGCCGCCGCAAATCACCCAGCGGATCGGGATGATCATCCGACCTTATATCCAGATCGGGATACGAATCCTTGGCGCAGATTTTCAGCGCCGCAGACTGCTTGCCGCGCTTGTCACCACCCACCGCCTCACCGGATTCCATCGCCCCGATCAGCCGTTCGGCCAGATCGCCCCGTGCTGCCGCAAACCCGTCCAATGTCGCCTGCACCACCTGCGGCCCGGCCAGCATGTTGCCAGCGACCGAAATGTTCACGCCCTTCACCATGCCCGCCCAGGTCACGCAATGTTCCCCGGTATGCTGGGCAATCCGGCCTTGCGCATCGACGATATGGCATTGCCGCTGATCAAACCCCGGATCGCCGCGCAACAGATCATCCAGGATCGCCTGCGGCACATCCCCCGCGCGCAGCCTTGGCCAGGCGGGCGGGAAATGCATCGGGTTGACCAAAGCCTGCGTCGCCATCGCGGCAACCCC
>JANXRN010000431.1 GCA_025352995.1 Acetobacteraceae bacterium | reverse complement strand
CAGCCAAAGCACGAACTTCTCGCGGGCCAAAATCGAGGCCGCAGCGACAGCTAAATCGCTCTCCGCTTTGGTTCTTTGCTCAAGAACAATGCTTTTCCCGCGTTCTTTTAAAGCAGCTTGCAGCACCTTAGGATTTTGTTTTCAAACAAAGAAGATTCTTGCTTCAAACTGGCCTTAACTTCCTGACCTCATCATCCGACGGCAACGCATCCGCCCCATCGACATAGCGCCAATCCACCATCGTCCCGCGCCCGCTCTTCAGCGCAGTGCGCCCAATGAAGGCGCCAAACGTCGCCTGATGGTCAATCGCCCGCCAGGTGACGCTGCCGAAAGGCGTGGCGAATTTCGCCCCGCCGAAGCCGTCCGCCATCGCCTCGGTTTCCACCGATCCGGTTTTCGCGATGCCGGCGGCGATGCCCGCGATCATGGCGTGCCCGACGACGGAGCCGAGCTTGGGCAGTTCGTTGAATCGCGCCTTGTAAGCAGCGATGAAGCCGAGATTGGCGGCGTCGGTCACGCTATCGACCGGGTAGCCGGTGACCAGCCAGCCAGCGGGGGCTTCGTCGCCCAAAGGTTCAAGATATTCCGGTTCGCCGGTCAGCACAGAGACCACTTTCCGGCCTTCGAACAGCCCGCGCGTGTTGCCGGCGCGGACGAATTTGGTCAGATCGGGGCCGAAGGTGCCGTTGAAAATGGCATCGGGCTTGGCCTGTTCTAACGCGGCGACAGTGGCGCCGGCATCGATGCCGCCGAGCGCCGGCCATTGTTCGGCGAGGAATTCGACGCCGGGTTGGCGCGCTGCCAGCAGGATTTTGAACCATTTGACCAGCGACTGGCCGTATTCATAGTTGGGCGAGACCGTCACCCAGCGCTTGGCGGCGAATTTCGCGGCGTCATCGACCAGCATGCGCGCCTGCATGTAGGTGCTGGCACGCAGCCGGTAGCAGTAGCGATGGCCTTTCTGCCAGACCAAAGCGTCGGTCAGCGGTTCACCGCCCACGAACAATTTCTTGTTCTGCAGGGCAAAGTCACTCACCGCGAGCCCGACATTGGACAAATAGCTGCCGGCCAGCAGATCGACTTTCTGGTCGCCGATCAATTCACCCGCCAAGCGCACCGCGTCCTGTGGTTTGCCGGCATCGTCGCGGCTGAGCACATCGAGCTTGCGGCCGAGCACCCCGCCGGCGGCATTGATCTGCTCAACGGCGAGCGTCCAGCCATTGCGGTAGGGCAGGGTGAAACTCGGCACCGCGGTGTAGGAATTGATTTCGCCGATGCGGATGGGTGCGTTTTGAGCGCGCACGATGGCAGGGGCAGCGAGGGCGGCAAGCAGGGTGCGGCGAGAGAGCGTCATGCGCTTGGCTCCTTCTGGGGCGGTGCAAATATTAACCCCGATGCGCCCGGCAAACCAGCGTTGACCGGGGCCGCGCATGGCACCCATGATCGGCGCTGCAGGAGGCGTGATCATGGTGACATCATTCGGCTGGTTCTATTGGGCGATCTTGTCGGCCGGATTTGCCGCCTTGACCGCAATTTTCGCCAAGATCGGCATTCAGGGGGTCGATTCCGATCTGGCGACCCTGATCCGCACCTTGATCATCATCGTCGTGCTCGGCGCGTTCGTCGCTTATGCCGGCAAGTGGAGCAATCCGCTCGAATTATCGTCCCGCACCTGGTTGTTTCTCGGCCTGTCGGGGCTGGCCACCGGGGCGTCCTGGGTGTGTTACTTCCGGGCGCTCAAGCTAGGCGACGCGTCGCAGGTGGCCCCGGTCGATAAATTCAGCCTGGTGCTGGTGGCGGTGTTTGCGGTGATTTTCCTGGGCGAACGACCGTCAGTGCGCGACTGGTCGGGCATTGCGCTGGTAGCGGGCGGGGTGCTGTTGCTCGCCTTCAAACGCTAGCGCATGATGTGGGCAAATAAAACCGAGGGAACGAGCATGGCTTTCTACGAATTGCGTCAATACAAGGTCATGCCGGGCCAGATGGCGACCTGGGTGAAGATCATGGAAGAACAGATCATCCCGTTTCAGGTTAGCAAGGGCATGGTGATCACCGCGTCGTTCCAGGGCGAAACCGATGACAGCGCCTATGTCTGGATGCGCCGGTTTGAGAGTGAGGCGGAACGGGTGGCCCTGTATGACGCGGTTTACAAAAGCGACCATTGGACCCAGGTACTTGCGCCGCAAGTTGGCGGGGTGCTTGATCGCGCCGGGACGGTGGTGACGCGGTTGGTAGCCACGCCGAAATCACCGGTTCAGTAGCAGCCCGTGGACACCCTGGGCTACTTCACCGCGCCCAGGGTGAGCCCGGTCACCAGATAACGTTGTAAAAGCGCGAACACCACCGCGACGGGCAAGGTTGCCAGCAAGGTCGCGGCCATCACCTGGTTCCATTCGACGCTGTAACGGCCGGCGACCAGATTGACGATTTTGAGCGGCAAGGTCAGCCGTGACGGATCGCGCAGCAAGGTCAGCGCGACGGTAAATTCATTCCAGCTGGCAACGAAGGTGACAATGCCAGTCACCGCGATCGCCGGCACGGCCAGCGGCAGGAAGACGTGCAACACCGCCTGTGCCCTTGTGGCGCCATCAATCCAGGCGGCTTCTTCGAGATCGGCCGGGATGGTGGCGAAATAGGACGCCAACATCCAGACCGCGAAGGCGAGATGGTAGGCGGCGTAAACCACAATGACCCCGAGTCGTGTATCAGTCAGCGTGCCGTCACCAAACGGAATGGATGACGCCATGCGCGCAAGACCCAGCACCAACAGCACTGGCGATAGCATCTGGGTCACCAGCAGAAATTGCTGATAGGCACCGCGACCTTTCATCGGCAGGCGGCTCAACGCATAGGCGGCGGGGACGGCGATCAGCAAGGCGAGCAGGGTCGCGGCGATGGCTATGAACACCGAATTGAACGCCGACTGACCGAAATCCAGCACGGTCCACATATCGACGAAATTTTCCCAGGCGAGCCGGGTCGGCAGCCAGCGCGGCGGGGCGGCGATGACCTCGACATGCGGTTTCAACGCGGTCGAGATCATCACCGCGAACGGCAGCAAGGTCACCGCCAGCAAGGGCGACAAGATCGCCCAGGCAATGATCGATCGGCGCAGCTTTTTCATGCTTCACGCAACCGCATGTAAATCGCGGTTGCACTGAACACGATCGCCAGCATCACCAGCGAAACGGCGGCTGCTGGGCCGGGGCGGCCGAGATAGAACGATAATTCATACAAATATGTTACCAGAATATGGGTTTGGTTGTTC
Organism: Acetobacteraceae bacterium; assembly: GCA_025352995.1. Lineage (GTDB taxonomy): Bacteria > Pseudomonadota > Alphaproteobacteria > Acetobacterales > Acetobacteraceae > CAITOL01. The sequence continues at coordinate 9,306 of JANXRN010000431.1, read as the reverse complement.
GGCCCGCCTTGGGTCATCACCCAGATGATCGGGAAGGAATTGAAGACATGGATGACGTTCAGAACGATGGCGATGTTGAGGAACGGCGCCAGCAGCGGCAACGTCATCGCCCAGAAGCTTTGCCAGCCAGTAGCGCCATCGATGCGGGCGGCCTCGTAAATCTCCCCGCCGATCGATGACAATCCACCGAGTAGAATGGTCACGGTGAACGGAATGGAAACAATAATGCCGATGCCGACTTCGACTGGGAACGCGGTTTCCGGCCGCGCCATCCATTGCAACGGCTTGTCGACAATGCCCCACGACACCAAGGTCGCATTGATCATCCCGTAATCGGCGTTGAACGCCCACAGCCAGACGATGGCCGCCATCGAGAGCGCGATTGACCAGGGCAGCATCAGAATGGTGCGGGCGACGCCACGGCCCCAGAAATCTTCGCGCAGCACCAGCGCAACGGGCAGGGAAACCAGAATAGTGCCGCCAACGACACAAACCGTCCAGGTCAGGGTGCGCAGCAGGGCGGCGATGAAAATATCATCGCTGGCAATGCGGGCGAAATTATCCCAGCCGGCAAAGCCGCGGATCTGCCCGAAGCGCGACACATCGGACAGCGACAGGCGGATGATTTCGAAGAACGGGTAGCCGATCACGCCGCAGGCCAAGATCAGGCTGGGCGCTATCAGCAGCCAGGGCAGGGCGGCTGCCCTGGCACGCGGGGCCATTTATTTGCCGAGCGATTGGTTCGCTTTGGCCGCTGCGGTGGTCAGCGCCGCTTCCGGCGTGGCGGTGCCGAGATAAACCGATTGCACCGCGTCCGTCACCGCCTTGGCGGTATCTTCCCAGCCGGTAACGGTCGGCGCAAAGCGCGCATTGGGCAGCAAATTCACGAACACTTTCAGCCGTTCATTCTCGGTGAAGGCCGGGTCTTTGGCTTCTTCGACCGTAGTCGGCAAGAAACCTTCGCCCTTGGTGAAGGCGATGCGGGGTTCTTTGCTGAACAGGAAGTCGAGCCATTTCCACGCGGCGGGTTTGACCTTGGAATTGGCGAACATCACCACGCTGTCGGTCACCGCATAAGTCGCCGGGGTGGTGGCGACCGGCACTGGCACGATGCCGTATTCCAGGGTGGGGGCTTCCTTGGCGATCTGATTGATCAGGAACGGCGCAGTAATGACCATACCCAACCGGCCCTGCTTGAACTGATTTTGCAAATCCTCGCGGGTATAGTTGGTCGGGCCAGGCTCGGTCAGGCCGCGATCGAGCATGGTTTTATACATGGCGAGCGCCTTGATCCCGGCCGGGCTGGCGAAGGCTGCTTTCTGGTTGGCATCGAGCACGTCGCCGCCTTGGGTCCACAAGGCGTAGTAGAAATAAACATCAACCTCGGTGCCCTTGGCCATCAGCCCGAAGCCATTGCCGCCATTGGCTTTGATTTTTTCGGCCGCGGCAGCGACGTCATCCCAGGTTTTCGGGCCATCGGGGAAGCCGGCTTTGGTCAGCATCGTTTTGTTGTAGTACATCGCCCGCGCGGACGCCGCGATAGGCAGCCCGTAGGTTTTGCCGCCGATCTGGCCGGGCTTGAGGAACGGGCCGATGAAGCGCTCCTTGAAGCCGGCGCCCATATGGGCGTCCATCGGCTCGGCAATGCCGTCTTTCACAAAATCCAGCAGCCAGCGCGTGCCGATAATCGAAACATCGGCGTTGGTGCCGCCGGAAATATCGGTTTGCAACTTCTGCAACAAAGCCGGCCAGTTCACGACGTCAATCTTCACGTCAATCGTCGGGTTGGCGGCATGAAATTCGGCGGCCATTTTCTCGAAATAGGGGCCGGTGGCGGCGCTATAGAAGGAGACTGTCATGCGCACCGTTTCGGACCTGGCGGGCAGTGTCGACAGCGTGATTGCAAGCACGGCGCCGGCGGCGAGAAACTTCCATCCGTTTCGCATCATCGATCTCCTGGTTTTCTACCGGGAAGGTTACGCGCGGGTGGCGCGCGCAAGCAAGGCAGCTACTCCATGGGCGCGGGGAAACTGAAGCCGCGACGTTCGTCTGGCTGTCGGCGCAGCGCGTGCAGCACGGATGCTGGATGATGGGGCGACGCTGCTGGAACGCCTAGTCGGGCAAACTTTGGCGCTGATGAACCAGGGCTGCACCTCGGATGAGGTTCCGCGCGGCGTATCAGCGCGAAGCGAAAGGGCGATCGGCAGGTTGAGCGGCGGGCGGCGGAATCAAACCCGTCGCACCCGGGCCCATCGGCGCAGCGCGACCAGGGACCAGATCGCCTCGACCAGGCCAAACGGCCAAGCACCCTGCAGAAAGCCGTAGACCGAGCCGAGGGCACAGGCGGCGGCAAATGCCAGCACGAACCAGGGGCTGCGTGCCTCGCAGGCGTAGCACACCAGCATGGCGGAGACCGCGAACAGGCCAAACAGGGTGAGCGCATCCATTCTGCACGGCTAGCACGGCGCGTTGTCTGGCGCACCGGCCGAGGCAATGGTATTCTATCATGGCGCGTACCGGACGACCGGTGCGTCTGATCCATCGGGGACGGCCCCATCTTGCATGGGGGATCGAGACCGATGGCGACTAATCCCGTATCTGATGCGCCGCGTAGCGCGCTTATTCGCTGGCTACTGGCCTATGGCACTTTTGCAGTGCCGCAGGCCGCCGGGCCGATTGCCTATGCGCTGCTGGCCATCCCGCTGACCGGCGATCCCGGCAGTGGGGCGGCAATTGTGCTGGCGATCACGGTGGCACAAGTGGTGGGCGCAGTGCCGATTGCGCGGCTGGGGCGGCAACGGAACGCGGTGGCATTCCTAAAATTGCTGGTGGCTCTGCGCATGCTGGCCCTCGCGGCAGTGGCGCTGCTGGCGGCGGCCGGGGCGCCTTTCACCTTGATCCTGGTCGCCGCCGCGCTCGCCGGAAGCGTCAATGGTGCGGCCTTTGGCTATTTGCGATCAGTGCTGAATTACGTCGTGGCCGCGTCCAACCTGCCACGGGCGTTGGGCCTGGCTGCGACGATTGGGGAGTTCACCTTCGTTGCCGCACCCGTAGCGGCATCGCTGCTGGGCACCATCAATCCGGTTTTTGCGCTGCTGGCACTCGGTGCGCTCGGGACCCTGCCGGTGGTGCTGGTGCCGGGGATTTCGCATGCCCGCGCGGCCGCACCGGCGGATGGCGGCGGAAGCCTGGTGCGGCCGGCGATCCTGCTGTGGCTGGCCTGCACGGTTGCCAATAGCGCGGTGGTGTCGTCGATCGAAATCGGGGCAGTGTCGCTGGCGATGAATTATGGCTTCCCGCCGGCAATGGGGTTCATTTTTACCGTGGCGCTGTGCGTGGCGTCAGTGGCGGGCGGCGTGTGGGTCAGCGTTCGCAACCGCACCCCCGGCCGGTCCGCAGTTCTACTTTATCTGGCGCTGATGGGCGCCGGGGCATCCTTGATTGCCGCCCAGTTGTCAGTTGCGGCAACGATTGTTGGCGCGGTGATCGTCGGGTGTTTTCTCGCCCCATTGAGCACCTATTATTCGCTGATGCTTGACGCGCTGGCGCCGCCGCATCGGAAAGCGGAACTATTCGCGCTCGCCCGCACCGCCAATGCGGTGGGGATTATTCTGACCAGCACCAGCCTGACTTTAACCTCCCTGCTAGTGACGCAAACCGTGGCAACCGCGCTGATTTTGGCGGCGACGGTAACGGTTGCGATCGCGTTCTTCGCAACAGGAAAGACGGCACCATGACGATCGATCTGCGCGACCCATCGTTGTCTGCTTCGGCGGTGCGAACTGCGCTCGGGCTGTCAGCGCATCCGGAGGGCGGGCATTTCCGCGAGCTGTGGCGCGATACGCCCGTGAAGGGTGGGCGCGGGGCGGCGACCAGCATTCTGTTCCTGCTTGCGCAGGGCGAACGATCCCACTGGCATCGGGTGGACGCAGCGGAAATCTGGCTCTGGCAGGCCGGCGCGCCGCTGCTGCTCGGGATCGCGGCGGCCGACGGAAACCAACGACAGGTGCGGTTGGGGCCTGATCTGACTGGCGGGGAGGCGCTTCAGGCGGTAGTTCCGGCCCAAGTCTGGCAGGGAGCGACAAGCCTCGGCGGATGGAGCCTGGTCAGCTGCGTGGTCGCGCCGGCGTTTGAGTTCGCCGGGTTCGAACTCGCGCCGGTCGGGTGGTCGCCGCTGGACGACCGGCCTTGATTACTTGCCGGCTGCGTCGCATAGCGCGCGCAACGTGGCGGCGACTTCCTCCGGCGTCCACCCCAGGGTGGCCTCGCCCACGGCAATTTCGGCGATGCAATGTCCCGGCAGCGCCGCTTCCATGACGCGGCCGAAAAGCCAGGTGCCGGTATTGGCAGCAACGGCGTAGGTGGCGCGGGTCAGCGCGTCGGCGCTAACCGGGAAGTGCACCTGAAATGAGTTCCCATGCGGTATCGCGGGATGAACGATCAAGCCAGTGCCGGCCAGCGCGGCCGCGATCGCGCAGGCGTGCCGGTGGTAGATCTCCATGCGCGGCAAATACGCGGCGAGCCCATCCAGCGCGCTGATGATGAACGGAAACGCCACCGCAAGGTCGCCGCCATAGCGGTTACGCCACGGCTTTGCCGCCTGGATGAAATCGGCCGGGCCAGCGAGCACGCAGCCCCCAAGCCCGCCCAGCCCCTTGTAGAACGAGACATAGATCGTGTCGGCAAGGGAAGCGATCTCCGCCAGCGACTTGCCGTACCAAGGCGCCACTTCCCATATCCGCGCGCCATCGATGTGAAACTTCGTGCCACGATCGCGCGCCCATGCCGCCATGCCGACCAATTCCTCCCAGCTCGGCGCCTGGAAAGCAGCCCGGCGCAACGGCAGCTCTACCGTAACTGCGGCAAGCGGCTCATGGACCGTCGCCAATTCGGCGCACGTGAACGGGCGATGGTCCTGGCCGATGCGACGGGGCAGCAGACCGGCAAGCCGATCGAGCGCATCCTGTTCGTCCAGCGCCAAATGGCTCTTGGGATGCATGACCACGACCCGCGAACCGGTTTGGGCGGCATGCACCAGCAAGGCGGCTTGCTGGGCGACGATGCCCTTGGGAAACCACAGCGCCGCCGGTTTGCCGAGCAGGCCGGCAACGGTCTCCTCCAACTGCGCGATGGCCGGCCCGTCACTATATTCGTCAAGCGCCAGGTCAATATGCGGCGAGGCGAGAAGCCGTTCGGCCCAGGCGCGCGCGGAGCTGCGTCCATGGCCAGACAGAAAGCGGGTGCAACTCGCACGCAGCACGATGCGGTCGGGGGACGAGCTCGGGATCATTGCCGGCGCGCCACCGCTTCAATCTCGACCTTGATCTCGTCATTGACGAAGCCGCAGACGATCGTGGTGTTGGTCGGCCGCGGATCGCTGAAATTTTCGCCGAGCACCAGCGAGACCGGCAGGACATGGGCGCGGTCCGAGACATAAACCCGGACGCTGACAATATCCTTGATGCCGGCACCGGCTTTGGCCAATGTCTCGGCGATGGTGGTCAGCGATTGCCGCGCCTGATCGGCCACGTCGTCGGCGATATCGGTGGTGCCGGGCACGTAGCCGGCCGTGCCCGAAATGAACACCCACTCGCCATCCACCACCGCGCGGGAATAGCCTGCCTGGATTTCGAATTTTGATCCGGTCGAAATGGCAAAACGGGTCATAATCATCGTCTCCACTCTGTCGGGCCTGGCACGGTCCACGCGAAGGGCAATTGCGATGGCTGTGAATAGAATGCACCCCGGATCGCCGCAAGGCGCATCCGAAGATCGCCGCCTGTGGGACTTCACCGCCAATGCGCGACCACAGACCGAAGAACTCGCGGGCGATGCCAAGGCCGATGTCCTGGTGATCGGCGGTGGCTTCACCGGCCTCACCGCCGCCCTCAATCTCGCCCAGCGCGGCCTGATTGTGCGGGTGCTGGAAGCCGGCCGGATCGGCGGCGGAGCAAGCGGCGCCAATGCCGGCTTTGTCGTGCCGAACTTCGCCAAAGCCGACCCCGCAACAACCATCGCGGCCCTCGGCGACGAACGCGGCCGGCGCTTGCTGGCGCTGGTCGGTGCGGGAGGGGACCGTGTGTTCGAACTCGCCCGCATGAACGCCATCGACTGTGACGCCCAGCAAACCGGCTGGTTGCAGCCCGCCCACTCCGCCGATCTCGCCGCCGCGCTCGCCGCCCGCGCGGCTATGTGGCAATCGCTCGGCCGCCCGGTGAGCTTCATTTCCGCCGCCGAAACCGCGCATCGCACCGGTGGCATGGCCGGTTATCATGGCGCCCTGCTCGATCGGTCCGGCGGCACCATCCACCCGGTCAACTACGCGCTCGGCCTGGCCCGCGCCGCGCTGGCCCACGGCGTCGCGATCCATGAGGGCACCCCGGTCGCATCGGTGGAGCGCGACGGCACCGGCTGGATGGTCAGTACCCCTGGCGGTCGTGTGCGCGCCGACCGTGTTCTGCTCTGCACCAATGCCGAAACCGGGGGCGTCGCCCGCCGGCTCGGCGGCGCCGCAGTGCCACTGCCAGTTTACCAGATCGCCACCGCGCCCTTGCCGCAAGATGTGGTGGATCGGATTTCGCCCGACCGCCAACCAATGTCCGACACCCGCGGCTATTTGTTCACCTATCGCCTCGATGCCGAAAACCGCCTGATCAGCGGCGGCATGGCCATCCTGCCGTTCGCCGCCCACGCCCGCATGGGCCGTGCCATCGTCGCCCGACTGGCGAGCGAACTCCGCCTGCCCGAAATCCCGCAATTGGATTTCGTCTGGCGCGGAACCGCCGCGATGACGACAGATTTCTTGCCCCATCTTTACGAATTCGGCCCAGGCTTCATCGGCGGCCTCGGCTGCAATGGGCGAGGCATTGCGATGACCGCCATGCTCGGCGGCGTGCTGGCCGACGCTGCCACCGGCACGAAACTTGCCGACTTGCCGATCCCGCTTGCCCCGGCCAAGCAATTGCCGATGCGCCAGTTCGCCGCCCTCGCGGTGGCCGGTGCGCTCATCCAAGCGCGCGTGCAAGATTGGCGCGCCCGCACATTTACGTCAGGGAAATCCTCCACATGATCCGTCTCGCCAAGCGCATTACCCAAACCTCGCCGAAATCGTTCGGCATGTTCGAAAAAGCCTCCCGCATGGCCGCAACCGGCGCCGACCTGATCCATCTCGAAGTCGGGATGCCGTCCGCCGACACCCCGGACCACATCAAGCAGGCCACCATCGCGGCCCTGCTGCGTGGCGACGTCCACTACAGCGACATGCAAGGCCAGCCCGCCCTCCGCGCCGCCTTGGCCGAAAAGCTCACCACCCGCAACAATATCGCCGTCACCCCGGACGACGTGCTGGTCACCAACGGCCTCACCCACGCATCCTACGCCGCCTTCATGGCGCTGCTTGATCCGGGTGATGAGGTCATTCTCCTCGAACCCTTCTACCCCCAGCATGCCGGCAAGATCGAACTCGCCGGCGCCAAAGTGGTGCTCGCCCCGCTCGACGCCGCCGCCAACTTCGCCCTCGACCCCGCCCGCATCGCCCCCCACATCACCAAGCGCACCCGGATGATCGTGCTGATCAACCCGGTCAACCCAACCGGCCGAGTCTACACCGAAGCCGAACTGTCCGGCCTCGCCGCCCTCGCCATCAAGCATGACCTCGTGGTGGTATCGGATGAGGTGTACGAGGAAATCACCTTCGACCGGAACCGCCACATCAGCATCGCCTCCCTGCCGGGCATGAAGGCGCGCACCATCACCATGTTCGCCTTCACCAAATCCTACGCCATGGATGGCTGGCGCCTCGGCTACCTCGCCGCCGATGCCGCCCTGATGCCCGGACTGCTCAAAATCACCGCCAATGATGTCACCCACGTCAATAGCTTCATCCAGGCCGGCGCGCTCGCCGCCATCACCGGGCCAGCATCCGTGCTCGAAGGCCTGGTGCGCGACGACCTCCGCAAGCGCGACTTCATGGTTCAACGCCTCAACCAGATGCCCGGCGTCCGCTGCCCTTACCCCGAAGGCACCATCTACGCCTTCCCCGATATTCGCGGCACCGGCCTGCCGTCGCAAACCCTGGCCGATATGATCCTGGAACAAGAAGCCGTGGTGGTCGAAGCCGGTAGCTTCTACGGCGCCACCGGCGAAGGCCATCTGCGCATCTGCTTCGGATCGCAATCGGACGAGCGGATTGCCGAGGCGATGGACCGGTTGTCGCGGTTTTTTGGGCGGCTGTGACGGAGGTGAAGCAAGGATTCTTCTTTTTGTGAACAAAAAGAAGCAAAAAAACTTTGTCAATTCTGGCCGTTGGCTCGGGAACTCTCGCAATTAATTGCTATATCGTAACAAATAAGACGCATTTTTCCCTACACCTCTAAATCCACTCCAGCCGGCCGGTCGGGCCAACCTGCATCCCAGCCTGACTGACCGCCTGCTGCCATGCCGCCGGAGGCCAAACCACCGCGCGCTTCATCTTCGGCGCCGGCTTGCCTGGATCCGGAATCAACATCCGCGCCAACACCCCAACAATCCGCCGAGCCGCCGGAACCTCGTCGAGAAACCGAACGCATTCCTCCTGCGTCAGCATCGGCTCCAGCATCGCACCAAACTTCGCCGCATCGCCAACCCGCGGCACCAACCACCCCCGCGCCGACGGGAAGCAAAGATGTGGCGTGCGAACCCGTTCAGGCGTCGCCCCAGCCTGAGACTCCCGCATCCGCGCTTTCGGCAGAGTCCCCGCCTGCCACTGCCCAATCAACTTCTCCAACCGCGCACGCATCCGCCCCACGCGGTTCCAGAGCTCGATGAAAAACATCGGCATGCCCCGGTCCCGCGCAGAAGCAACGGCAATCGCCGCTTGTAGCGCTGTGAGGAGATGGTGAAAGATAAACATCTTAAGACAAATATATTAACTTATATCATTTGTCAAGAAAAATTTCACAGAACAGCGCGAGGCACGGGCAGCATCTGTCTCGCTTGACCCGTGATGGCAATCTTCGATATTGCTATCATCGCTTTCGTCCATGGATTTATGCCATCATGCCTGCCGTCACCATTCGTAACCTCTCCGGTGAGACCCATCGCGCCTTGAAGATCCGCGCGGCGCAACACAATCGCAGCACAGAGGCGGAGATGCGCGCCATCCTGGAAGCCGCCGTGCGGCCAGAGGGACGGTTGCGTCTCGGGACTGCGCTGGCGGAGATGAGCCGCAAAATCGGCCTCACCAACGCCGACGTCGAAGCCTTGGATCAGGTCCGCAACACCAGGCAAGCCGAGCCGCTGCGTTTCGAATGATCCTGCTCGACACCA
>JANXRN010000421.1 GCA_025352995.1 Acetobacteraceae bacterium | reverse complement strand
CTGGAACAAGCGCGTGAGTTTTCGCACGCCGATCGATTTGCCATAAACGTCAATCGAGGTCGTCTTGGCAATGATATCGCAATCTGTATCGATTATCTCAAAATAGTAACCGCCGAGATTTTGATATATTCGACGGGTTTCCCGGATGCAGGGGTTAGAAAATGGTGCCATTCCAAGGCGATCCAGTAAAATATAAACCGGATATAAACAAAATAACATGATAATTGCGCATAATATAAAATGAAATTGCGATTTAATATTTTTCATCTAGATGTGCGCCTGATACTCATTTATTGTATATCCCGGATAGCCCCACCTTGAACCTGGCTCCAATGAGTGCCAGGCTAGTTGGGGCCAGTCCATCCGGATTATCTGGCTTGGCATTGTCGGCCGGCCATGGCGCACCGTTGGGCACAAACACAAAATCTACGTGGAGGTCGTCGGAAAACGGGTGTTCCTTGCAAAAAAGATGATTGAAAAATTGTCGTCTTTTTTAACTAACGACCATCATTGCTACAAGGAAAATTATCCGCGCATCCTCGCTCAGTCCCGAAAGCTCGGGTCAATCTTGTCCAACCGCTTCAGCAGCGCCGGCCATTCCAGCAGCCCGCGCCGGCGATCCCCGGTTGGCATGAACAGCCGGTTGGTTTCGGCAACCGATTCCGCTGACGGCATCGAAAGCTTGGTGTTGCACGACAGCGCCATCACCTGCAGTTGGCAGGCGCGTTCCAGGCGGAACAAATTATTGAACGCCTCGGCAATGCTGGTGCCGGTGACGAGCAGGCCGTGATTGCGCAAGATCATCACCTCGCGCTGGCCGAGATCGGCCACCAGGCGCGCCCGTTCGTCGAGATTGACCGCCGGGCCCTCGAATTCATGCACGCCGATATCGACGAAGCGCATCGATGATTGCGCGATCGGCAGCACCCCGCATTCCATTGCCGAAACCGCCATGCCGGCCAGCGAATGGGTGTGGATGACGCAATCCACGTCGGGCCGCGCCATGTGGACCGCGCTGTGGATCACAAACCCCGCCTTGTTGGCGCCCAGCCCGGTCGGGTCGAACAGCACCGCGCCGCTTTCATCAACCTTGACGAAGCATGACGCTGTCATCTGGTCATACAAATAGCCGTAGGGGTTGAGCAAGAAGGTCCCGTGTTCGCCCGGCACCCCGCAGGAGATATGGTTGGCGACCATTTCATCCATGCCGTAATGATTGACCAGCCGGTAGCACGCTGCCAGATCGGTGCGCGCCTGCCATTCTGCCGCCGAGACCTGATTGCGCACATTGCCGAGTGCCGTCGCCACGCTGCCGTCCATAGATATCGTCCTCCGATTGAGCTTGCGCGGAGTTTGGCCGCGTCAGAGGTGGCGTGCAACGTCCGGGGCTTTCCTTTCGGCTGGGGCGGGGCGATGCTGGGTCATGGAGTCCACCGCGCCGCAACCGATCGATGACGCCACCCGCCGCCGCAGCCGGGTCACCGCGCTGATCGTTGCTTGCGCGCTGTTTATGCAGAACCTCGACAGCACGGTGATTTCAACCGCCTTGCCCACCATGGCCCGCGCGTTCGGGGCAGAGCCGGTGCATATGAACGTCGCGCTGACCAGCTATTTGCTCAGCCTCGCGGTGTTCATCCCAGCCAGCGGCTGGATTGCCGATCGGTTTGGTGCCAAGCAAGTGTTCCGCATGGCGATCGTGGTGTTCACCATCGGGTCGGTGTTGTCCGGCCAGGCCGACAGCTTGGGCTATCTGGTGTGCACCAGGATTTTCCAGGGTCTTGGCGGGGCGATGATGGTGCCGGTCGGGCGGCTGCTGCTGCTGCGCACGGTGCCGAAATCGGAAATGGTGGCGGCGATGGCCTGGCTATCCACGCCGGCGTTGCTGGGGCCGGTGCTCGGGCCGCCGATCGGCGGCTTCATCGTCACCTATTTCTCCTGGCGGGTGATTTTCGATATCAACATCCCGATCGGCATTATCGGGGTGATTTTGGTGACCTTGTTCGTCGACGATGTGCGCGAGCCAACCGATAAGCGCTTCGATTTTCGTGGCCTGCTGGTGTTCGGCGTTGCGATGGCCAGCCTGATGTTCGCCATGGAAACCCTGGGCCGCGGCATCGTGCCGGCTTGGCTGACTCAGACGGCAATCGTGGTCGGCGGGGTGTCGGTGCTGCTGTATATCTGGCATGCCCGCAATCATCCGGCGCCGCTGATCGATTTCACCCTTTTGCGTTACCCGACTTTCCTGGTCGCGGTCGCCGGCGGCACGCTGTTTCGCGTCGGCATCGGCGCCATACCGTTCCTGCTGCCGATGATGCTGCAACTGACCTTTGGCAAATCCGCCGCCGAAAGCGGGTTGATCACGTTTGCCAGTTCGCTCGGCGCGCTGCTGATGAAGCCGGCATCCACAAGGGCGCTGCGCTGGCTCGGGTTTCGCGACACGCTGATTGCCAACGCCATGCTCAGCGCGGTGCTGCTGGCGCTGATCGGGTTGTTTCGCCCAGGCTGGTCGGAATTCATGATCTACGGAATTCTGATTTCCGGCGGGTTTTTCCGATCGTTGCAGTTCACCGCCTATAACGCGCTGGCCTATTCCGACATTCCCCGCCCGCAGATGAGTGCGGCGACCAGCTTCTACGCCACCATCCAGCAGGTTTCGATGACGCTTGGCGTGTCGGCAGGTGCGGCGTCGCTCACCATCAGCATGGCGATGTCGAACCATGCGACGCCGATGCTGGCGGATTTTTCCATCGCCTTCGGGGTGGTGGCGCTCAGCACGTTGCTGTCCACGCCGGTGTCGTTGCTGATGCCGCGGCATGCGGCGATGGAGGTGAGCGGGCATGCTAGGCGGGTTTAAGAAAGCAGTTCTTTTTGTGAACAAAACGAACACTGCCGCAATTACCAAGGGACTGCGGAGGGACCCAAGCCAACGGCCAGAAATTGACAAAGTTTTTTTGCTACTTTGTTTTCAAACAAAGTAGATTCTTGCTTACCTCTTCTGAGCTTGAAGCCTTACTCCTAACCTTAACGGTCGCCGCCAGGGCTGTCGCGTTCGGCCTCCCCCTGGCCATAGCCATGGCCTGGATCCTGGCACGCGGCCGCTTCCCAGGCCGGACGCTGCTGGATGCGTTGGTGCATTTGCCGATGGTGCTGCCGCCGGTGGTCGTGGGCTGGCTGCTGCTGTTGGTGTTCGGGGTGCGCGGGCCGATCGGCGCCTGGCTGCAAAACTGGTTCAGCGTGCGGCTGGTGTTTACCGCGCAGGGCGCGGCGTTGGCGTGCGCGGTGATGGCGTTTCCGCTGATGGTGCGGGCGGTGCGTTTGTCGTTGGAGGCGGTTGATCCGGGGTTGGAGGAAGCTGCCCGCACGTTGGGGGCGGGGGCATGGGACAGGTTTGCCACGATCACTTTGCCGTTGGCCGCCCCCGGCGTGGTGGTTGGCGCGATCATCGGGTTTGCGGCGTGTTTGGGCGAATTTGGCGCCGTCATCACCTTTGCCGCCAACATTCCCGGCCAGACCCAGACCTTGCCGCTGGCGATTTACGCGGCGTTGCAGTCACCGGGCGGCGAGGATGTGGCGGCACGGCTGTCGCTGGTCTCGATCGGGCTGGCGTTGATTGGCCTGCTGGCGGCGGACGTGATTGGGCGGCGGTTACGGGCCAGGATCGGGCGATGATTTCGGTCGCGCTGCGCAAGGATTTTCCCGGCTTCCGCCTGGATGTCGCGTTCGCCGCACCGACCCCCGGCGTGGTGGCGCTGTTCGGGCCGTCGGGCGCCGGCAAGTCCAGCATCGTGGCCGGGATAGCTGGGCTGTTGCGGCCCGATGCTGGCCGGGTTGAGGTTGATGGCGCGGTATTATCGGACGCGGTTCCGGTGGAACGGCGGCGCCTTGGACTGGTGTTCCAGGATGCGCGATTGTTCCCCCACATGAATGTGGCAACCAATTTGCGCTATGGATTGCGCCGCGCCCCGGCCGGGGAAATCGGCTTTGATGCGGTCGCGGGCTTGCTCGGCCTGGATCGTCTGCTCGATCGCCGGCCGCACAGCCTGTCGGGCGGCGAGCGTCAGCGGGTCGCGATTGGTCGGGCGCTGCTGTCGCAACCGCGGCTGTTGCTGCTGGATGAGCCGCTGGCGAGCCTCGATGCCGCGCGCAAAGCGGAAATCCTGCCCTATTTGCTGCGGCTGAAAACCGCGCTGAAACTGCCGATCATCTACGTGACCCATGCCCTGGATGAGGTGTTTGCCCTGGCCGATACCTTGGTATTGCTGGAGTCGGGTCGGGTCGTCGCCGCCGGCCCGGTCGCGGAACTTTCCAGCCGCGCCGATCTGCCGCTGGCCGCGCGCGATGACGCGGCTTCGGTGTTTGATGCGGAAATTGCCGAACACCACCCGGCGCGGCGTTTGTCCAAGCTGCGGGCCGGCGCGCTGGAATTATGGGTGCCGTTGGTCGCAGCCCCGATCGGGCAAATAATGCGGGTGCGTATTCCGGCGCGTGAGATCATTCTGGCGACCGAGGCACCAAGCGCCATCAGCCTGCACAACATCATTCCGGGGGTGGTGCGGGCGATCCATGAGGACCCGGTGCGCCACGCCGCCCTGGTGGAAATTGACGCCGGCGCGGCGCTGCTGGCGCGGGTTACGCCCGATGCGGTGGCGCGGCTTGGCTTGCGGCCGGGGGGCAAGGTGCTGGCGTTGGTCAAGTCGATGGCGGTCGATGTTCGCGGTGACGCCCCTTGATCTGCCCGACCTAATCCCCGAAATTAGCCTGGCCCGCATTGGATGAAAGCAAGAACAATGTCCTTCCCGATCACCGAGCACGTCAGCAAATCAGCCCGCCACACCAGCTTTTATCTATCTTGCGGTGCTGAAGACGCGCCGCCGATCATTTTCGTGCATGGCTGGCCGGAATTGTCGATCAGCTGGCGTCATCAATTGCCGGTGTTTGCCGCCCTCGGCTTCCGCGCCATTGCCCCCGACATGCGTGGCTACGGCAGGTCGGGCGTTTACGGTCGGCACGAGGATTATTGCCTCGCCGAAATCGTCGCCGACATGCGCGAATTGCTGGCAGCCCTCGGGCATGACAAGGCGATTTGGGTCGGCCATGACTGGGGCGCGCCGGTGGTGTGGTCGATCGCCAGCCATCACCCCGAACTTTGCCACGGCGTCGCCAATTTATGCGTGCCGTATTTTTCGGCCGGCTTCACCCCGCAGAACTTCATTCCGCTGGTTGATCGGGCAACCTACCCGGAAGACCGTTATCCCTGGGGCCAGTGGGAATACATGGCCTTCTATGAGGAGAATTTCCCCAAAGCCTGCGCGGCGATGGAGGTTGACGTGCTGGCAACCGTGCGTGCGCTGTTCCGCAAGGG
>JANXRN010000407.1 GCA_025352995.1 Acetobacteraceae bacterium | reverse complement strand
CGGTAGCTCGGCCAATCGCCGCCCCAACTGTCGAGCGCCGCATCAGGGCCGAATTCGACATCGCCGAACAAGGTCTGGCTGCGATTGCCGTGGTTCCACGGGCCGAGGATGAGCCGCTGCGGACCGCGACCGGCAGCTTTGAGGCCGACATAGTTGGTTGCCGCAGTTTGCGCGTAGGGATCGTACCAGGACGACAGATGCACGCAGTCGGCGGCGACGTAGTTCTGGTAGAAACCTTCCGCCCAGATGCCGAGCTGCTGCCAGAACGGGCCGAACACGCCGTGGCGCCACTGCTCGAACAAATAGGCTTCGTAATCCGGATGGTGGCGCAGCGGCGAATGGCCGGGGAACCAGGGCATGCGCTGGAACCAGTCCATGATGTCCTCGGCTTCGAGCGCTGCTTTCAACACCGGATCGGCCTCGGCTTCCGGTGACAGCACGGCCTGCTTGAGCGCCCAGGTCGCCTGCTTCAGTTCAAACGCGCCATATTGGCGGATGCCGCCGGTCCAGGCGTTGGCGAAACCGCCGCAATCCATGATCTGCGCCACCACGCCCGGCGCGTTGAGGCTGCCGAGGGCGGCCTGGGTGTGGGCGGCATAGGACAGGCCCATGGTGCAAATCCGGCCATCGCACCAAGGCTGGGCGACGAGCCAGGTGCAGAGGTCAAACCCGTCTTCCGCATCCGAAAGATATTTGACGAACCGACCCTCGCTGCCATGGCGGCCGCGATTATCCTGATAGACGACGGCATAGCCGGCATCGGTGAAGATTTTGGCGAGCTCCGCACGGGTTAACGGCGTGGGGTTGGCGGCGGTACGTTCGCTGCGGCTTTGCTGATCGCGGCCATAGGGGGTGCGTTCGAGCACCACAGGGAAACGGCCATGGCCGGCGGGGAAATAAATGTCGGTGGCTAGGTGGACGCCGTCGCGCACCCGCACCATTTCGGTCGCCATGACTGGCGCGTTGCTGTTGAGCATCGTTTCCTCCTTACCCGATCCGCATCAGCCGCGGACCTTCGCGTTGCAGCCAGGCGACGGCCGCATCGGTGTGATCGGTCAACGCCGCGACCTGCCGCCAGAATGCATCAGAGTGGTTCATGTGGGCGAAATGCGCGACCTCATGCGCTGCAACATAGTCCTGCACGAAGATCGGGGCCATCACCAGACGCCAACTGAACGCCAGATCGCGCCGGGCGGTGCAACTGCCCCAACGGCTCGACGTGTCCTTGATGCTGATGCGGCGCGGGCGGATGCCGAGCCGATCGGCCTTGGCGATGGCAATGGCGCCGATGCTGCGCCGCGCCTCCGCACGCAGGAAATCAGCCACGCGGCGGGCGAGGAATTCGGGGTCTCCACCAATCTGGATGGTCTGGTCGACGATCCGCGCGCCGTGCATGCCGGGTTGGTGGGCGATCTGGTGATCGAGGCCATGCAGCGGCACCGACGCGCCGGCTTCAAAACTGGTTCGGGTGGGCAAAGCGGCAAGGCGATCGGCCACCCAACCGGCATTTTCCAACAGCAGCCGCAAGCCGGCGGCGCGGGAGCCCCTGGGCGGCAAGGTGACGACCACCGCCGCACCCTTGGGGTGAATGCGCAAGCTGATCCGCCGGGCGCGCGCGTTGCGTCGCCACTGCACCGGCACCGGCCCGCCCGGCAACATGATCTGTTCGGCTTCACTGGACAGCATGGCGACTTTGTGGACGATCAACCCGCAACCGGGCAACCGGAACTTCATGACAAGGCCCCCCCAGATGCAAAACAGCTACGACAGCACCGCCGATACGCTGCGCCATATGGCCGAAGTGCGCAGCCGGCTGGAGGTGTTCGTGGTCGAAATGCTGCGGCGCGGGCGGGTGCATGATGCGAGTAAATTCTCCCCCGAAGAAAAGCCGGCCTTCGACGAAGCAATCCCGGCGATACAGGGGCTGACCTATGGGTCCCCGGAATATCTCGCCGTGGTCGCGCGCGTGCGGCCGGCTTTGGCGGTGCATTACAGCCGCAATTCGCACCATCCGGAGTTTTATGGCGCGAAAGGTATCGCGGGGATGGATTTGTTCGATGTGGTGGAAATGCTGTGCGACTGGATGGCGGCGGCGCAACGTAATCCGGCGGACGGGGTGCGACTGGATTATAATGTGGCGGCGTTTGGGATTGATGGGCAGTTAGGGGCTATATTGGCGAATAGTTTGGCGCGGTGGCCGGCGGAAGTGTAAAGGGAGATTGTTCTTTTTGTGAACAAAAAGAACCAAAAAAACTTTCTCCGACGGTACTCCCTGCCCGTTGGGTTGGGATGTTGGCGGGTGGGTAGGCGATGAAGCTTTTTATTTCTTATGGGCATCAGCCGGCGGCGCTTGCGGCGTTTGTGCATCGGGTTGCCGATGATCTTGAGAAGCGCGGCTATGCGATCTGGATCGACAGCAAGCACATCAACGATGCGCATCCTGATTGGCGGCGGGCGCTGACGGACGCGCTGGCTGCGGGGCCGGTCTGGACCTTGGGCTTCCTGTCGCGCCACGCGATGCGCAAGGTTGATGGCAGCCCGGGGATCACGCGCCAGGAAATGGCTTTCGCGCTTGATCGCAATGCCGGGCGGCTTGCCACCGTGCTGGTCGAAAAACTTGCCGATGACTGGTCGGTGCCGCCGGGGCTGGGGCGCCATCAATGGGTGGATATGTCGGACTGGAAGGATCGCCAGGACGACGTTGACTGGTACAACGGCAAACTGGAGGAGATTGCTAAACGGCTCGACCCGGCATCGGCCGCATTGTTTGACCGTGAAATGGCGCTGCTGGCCACGCATTTGTCCCCGGTGCGGCAGGGCGCGGATATTGATCAACTGGTGGATGGGTTCGTCGGGCGGAAATGGTTGCTGGAAAAGCTCGAAACCTGGCGTCAGGACCCCAAAGGGCATGGCATGTTCTGGCTCACCGCGCAGCCCGGCACGGGGAAATCCGCCTTTGCGGCCTGGCTCGCGCATAGCCACAGCGCCAATGTAGTGACGCTGAATTTATGCCGTTGGAGCTTGCCGGATCGCTGCAACCCGCAAAAAGTCTTTACCAGCCTGGCCTATGAACT
>JANXRN010000324.1 GCA_025352995.1 Acetobacteraceae bacterium | reverse complement strand
GCCCTATGCCAATTTTGTCACCAAGGCGTCGCGCCAGGAATTTTCCGCGTTTCTGGTCAGTTGGGGCAGTTCCACCGGGGAGCCGACGGCGGGATTGCGATCGGTGCTCGGCACGTTTGACGCCAAGACCGGCTTTGGCAGCGTGAACCGCTTCCGCTACTCAAACCCCACGTTTGACTCGGGGTTGTTGGCGGCGATGGCAGAGGGCAACGATGCCAAGCGTGAGGCGATGCTGCAGGATGTGACCCGCCTGGCGATAGATGACGTGGCGTTCCTGCCGACGCATTTGCAGAAAAACGTCTGGGCGATGCGCGCCGGGCTTGTCCACACGCCACGGATTGACGAGCGCAGCCTGGCGCAAGATGTGACGCGGGCGAAATAGGCGGCCTATAGCTTGATCACTGCCCGGAAGGAAAATCAAGATGGCGCTGCGCAACTCGGAAAGTGGCTATGGTGCGCTGACCAAATTCTGCCATTGGCTGGTCGTGGTGCTGTTCGCCTGCCAATACAGTTTGGCGACGATCATGCTGCATACGCCCGACGACGGCACCATTCTCGGGTTACGGCAAAGCACTGGCTATGACTGGCACAAATCGCTCGGGCTGATCGTGCTGCTGGTTATGATCGCCCGGCTGATCAACCGGCAGGTCGGCAGCTTGCCGCCGTGGGCCGCAACGATCAGCGATGTCGAGAAAATCATCATCCATCGCGGCGAACAGCTGCTCTACATGCTGATGTTCGTCATGCCGGTCAGCGGGCTGATCCATGTGTTTGCCGGCGGTTACGGGGTGCGGCTGTTTGGTGTCGTCGATTTACCCTATCCGATCGGTCGGAACGCCACGGTCGGCGGCTTCGCCCTATGGGTACATATCGTTACGTCCAAGCTGCTGTTGCTGCCGCTTGGGGCGCATTTGTTCCTGGTACTGGGGCATCATTTCGGTTTGCGCGATCGGTTGATCGCCCGGATGTGGCCAGCCTCCCGCTAGGCACCCACCGGTCGGACTGCCACCGGCTTGCCTTGCAACATGATGTCGGCGACCAGTTGCAGCGGCGTTGCATCGAGCACCGACACGCCATTGCGCAATAACTCGGCGAAGTGGCAGTAAATATCGCGATATTCGCCGCGGTCGCCGTCTATCAGCACTATTCCGTCCACCGTCAAACGACGCCCACTTTCAGTCAGCGCCAGCACCCGGCCGGCGCCGGTGGTGACGGTCACTTCCCGCTTCGGTTCGCCGATCCAGTCCCAGTCGAATGACGCAGTGAGCGGTGCGGACCCATCGCCCAGCCCAAACCGGACCTCGGCCGCAATCGGCAGATCTGCGTCCGACGGCACCCGCAAATCAGCGGACAGCACGAACGGCACCGAATCGAAAATGCGCGCCAGGATTGATAATCCGTTGATCGCCATATCGAAAACGCCGAAGCCGCCCGCATCCCAAATCCAACGCTGGCCGGGGTGGAACTGGTGAAAATTCTCCGACCATTCCATCCGCATCGCGGCAATCGACTGGCCGGCGAGCAAATCCCGCATGCGGTCCACCGCTGGATTATATTGCGAGTGCCAGGTGGCGTGCAGCACCCGGTTTTGCGCGGCGGCAACGGCGGCAATATGGGCAAATTCACCGAGCGTCGCCGCCGGTGGCTTTTCCAGCATGACGTGCTTGCCTTCCATCAGCGCATCGACCGCAACCTGGCGTCGCGCCCGTGGCGGGGTGCAGATCACCACCGCCTCAATCTCCGGATGGGCTGCCAGCATCGCCAGATGATCGCGATAAACTGGAATACCGGGCGCGCTGCCATCCAGGCTCGCCGCCGCCACCAGGGCGAAATCCGGGTTGGCGGCAATCGCCGGTAAATGCTGCTTTTGTGCAATCTGGCCTAAGCCCACCAGACCCAACCGATAAACCATGCCGCCCCCGCCCTTGGTCAATTCAGGCAGCAATGCCACACTCCCCCGGAAACAGGAACCGCTACGATCAGGGGAACGAGATGGATTTCGAAACATTGGTGCAAACGCGGCGCAGCATTCGTGGCTACAAGCCCGATCCGGTGCCGCGTGCGGTGATTGAGGAAATCATCGCCACCGCCAAGGCCGCGCCGTCATCGATGAACACCCAGCCTTGGCATGTCCATGTGCTGACGGGTGCGCCGCTGGAACGGGTGCGCCAGCGCAACACCGATACGATGCTGGGCGGCGCCAAGGCCAATCGCGAAATCATGACGCATGGCGAATATGAAGGCGTGCATCGCGGCCGCCAGGTTGCCATCGCCATCAAGCTGTTTGCTGCCATGGGCATCGAACGTAACGACAAGGTGATGCGCCAGGACTGGGTGATGCGCGGCTTCCGCCAGTCCGATGCCCCCGTGTCCATCGTACTGACCTATGACCGCAACCTCGATCCCGGCGCGGTGGTGCATTTCGATCTCGGCGCGCTGTCGTACGGCATCTGCCTCGCCGCCTGGGACCGCGGGCTGGGCACGGTGGTGAACGGGCAAGGCATCATGCGATCCGAAATCGTGCGGGAAGAAGCCGCAATCCCGGATGATGAGGTGATCATGACCTGCATCGCGCTGGGCTACCCGAACGAAGATTTTGCCGCCAACACGGTGAAGGCGGATCGCGAGACGAATGACCAGTTCGTACGCTATGTCGGGTTCAGCGATTAAAGCCACCTGAATCCGCACCCGAGCCAGCGACGCGATGCGGGTGCAGGCGAGTGATCCGAAGGTTCTGCGTACCACCGCCTGCAAATTATTGTCGAGCGCGCTGGTTACCCCATCCAGCAGCAGGATCGCCGTTTTGCGCAAGATCGCCTGTGCATGGGCCAGGCGGGCTTGCCGGGACTCGCGAAGGCGCCGTTCCATCTGGTGTGGAAAGGCAAGCTCCCTGCCGGGCGGCTCGGGGATTTCGTCCTCGTCGGCCATGCCGCGGCCATCGAAGCGCTGGGCTGCAAGGTGCGATCGACCTGCTGCGGCGCCGCATCGACGGCAACTACATCACCGATCAGGAGCTTGCCCCGACGATCGACCGGGTGCCCGAGGCCCGCCAGATTGCGTCAAGCGTACCTGGCATCATCCGCCCAACCCGTGGTCGCCGATCAACGGCAAGGGCGGAAGCGGTCAGATCCCGCACCGACGTCCAGAAGGCATGGGCCGCACTGAAACTCGCAACGCGCTGCATCACGCCTGCCAGCCGCAACAGAAGGTTGGATGGGCTGTTCATTCCGGGCGCGATGAGTCCGTAGATTTCCGCTTGCATAGGCGACAATGGGTGCGCGTGCTATCAACGCGAATGGGCTGGACTGGGTGAAATTCGGAGCTTCAGTGGATGTCGGAAACCGTCGCGTTTGCGACCATAGATCGGGCGCGGGACGCGTTGCAGCGGCAGGAGTTCGCCACCGCGCACGAATTATGGGCCGATGTACGTGCGCTGCTGCCAGGCCACGTGATCGGCTATCTCGGTGAAGCGTTGACCCTGCGGCAGGCTGGGCAAATCGATGCGGCCGATGTGAAGCTTGCCGAACTGGGAAAGGGCTTTCCCGACGAAGCGGGACCCGCGATCGAATATGCCGTCACCGCCTTGCAGCGCCGTGATTGGGCAACCGCACTTGGCCGCTACGAAAGCGCGCGGGCGCGGTTCCCCGATCTGGCCATCATTTATTGCGGACAAATTCAGGCGCTGCGCGAGCTTGGCCAAATGGCAACAGCCGTGAAGCTGGCTGCGGAGGCAGAGGCGCGGTTCCCCGATGATCCGCATGTGCTAATCGAAGGCGCGGTGCTGGCCCGCAGCACCAACGACTGGCCGGCAGCGATTGCGCGTTGGGACGCAGTGCGGCGCGCCTTGCCGGACGAACCGATCGGCTATGTGCACGGGGCGGCCGCGCTCCGCAGCGCGCTGCGCCCTGCCGAAGCCGAGGCGTTGCTAGAAACGGCACTGCGGCACTTTCCAGATGATCCAGAAATAGCCGTGGAATATGCCTGGGTGGCGCATGTCCAAAACCGCTATGATGATTCGGCGGCACGTTTTCAGGCGGTCCGCAACCGGTTTCCCGATAATCCCGCCGGCTGGCTCCATGGCAGCGGGGCGCTGCGCGCGCAATCAGCGTTGGACCAGGCCGAGGCATTGTTACTTGATGCGATCGATCGCTTTCCGGGCGAGCCGCGCTTCATGCTCGATCACGCCACAATCAAGCTGGCGCCAAGCATGCGGCGCCATCAGGATTGGCCAGAAGCGCTCCACCGGATCGAACGCATGTTGGCAGCCCATCCCGGCTACGAACCCGGGATCATCGAAGCGGTCAAGCTGCTGCGCGATGGCGGGTTCAAGGCCCGCGCCGAGGAGGTTGTCCGCTCGGCTGTGACACGGCTCCCAGACAGCCCAAAGATCGCCCTGCTCCATGCTGAGGCCGCCAGTTTGCGCGGTGACAACGCCGAGGCACTCACGCGATATCGCAGCACCAAACAGCTTTTTCCGCATGTGACGGCATGCGATATCGGTCTGGCGCGCGGATTGACGCAGGGGGGGCGCTTTGACGAGGCCGAGGCGCTCCTGGTCGCCGCGATGGCAGCGTATCCCATGGTACCCGATGTGGCAGACGCTTTTGCCGATCTCGCCGCACGCCAGGAACGTTGGGGCGAGGCGGCGCGGCGCTGGACGGACGCACATGAGCGATTTCCCGATCAGGCCGAGTTCGCACACCGTGCGTTCGAAGCACGGCTGCACGCGCCGGACAGCGCCCCGGCGGTTCCAGGTGAGCCTGCCCGCGAAGGTCCCGATCTCGCACTGCGCTTTGAAAGCCTTGGTGGTGTCGGCGTAGGGTGCGAATTCGGCATTTTCCAGCGCCATTGCGGCGTTGAACCACTGGGACTGCTGCGTTGGTCGGAAATCGACCTTGCCATGCTGATGTTTGTGCTGACCACCCGCGGTGAAGGGATTGGCGCCGAAGAAAATACTGAACTTTGGTTGGATATGCAGCAATCCGGACGACGCGAATACAATACACTCGACCGACGTGGCATGATGCGGATGCACACATTCGTTTATGAAGACCAGTCGTCGCATGACCGTATGTATACGTCTGTTCTGAAACGCTTGCGCTTTCTGCGGGGCAAACTGATCGATGATCTGACCGCAGCCGAAAAGATTTTCGTCTATCATTTCGACGCCCAGACGGTCACCCGGACACAAATAGCCGAGCTTGGCGCGGCGGTTCGGGCCTATGGCAGCAATTATCTGCTCTGCGTCCAACTTGCCGATGCTGACCATCCAGCCGGGTATGTGGAGGAAATCGGCGACGGGTTGTTGCTCGGTTATATTGATCGCTTCATGCGCAGCCCCAAAGGCCCGCATGCTGCCGCCCCGTCACCGTGCTGGGTCACCATTGTTCGCAATGCCGACGCGTTGGTACGTGCGGCGCGCGACCGGGCCGCGATGGCCGGCATCATGATGCAATTCGAAAGCCTGGACGGCACTGGCCATGGTTGCGAATTTGGCCTGGTGCAGCGGGCATTGGGTGCCGAGCCGATGGGGTTGTTGCGCTGGGCGGATTTAGCGTTCGACAATTTGGTGGCGGGGCTTGCCACGGAATTCGCGGGCGTCGGAGACACCGCCAACACGATCGTGTTCGTGCCGGACGGCAGCACGCTGTATTGGAGCCGCGATACAAGATTCTGGATGGCGCAGGGGTCTTCGATCAAGGCAGCGGACACCACAATCGACGTCGCGACCGCGCAGATTTGCGCAAGATTGCGGTTCCTGCGCAAAAAATTGGTGGATGATCTGCGTGAGGGCCGCAAGATATTCGTGTATCAGAACATGCAGCGCAGCCTGACGGATGCAGAATTGACTAGCCTGCACCACGCGGTTCGCCGTTACGGGGATGCGACGCTGCTCTATGTGCGAACCCAGGATGCAGATCACCGCAACGGATCAGTGCGCTGGGCCGCGCCAGGCTTGCTGGTCGGCCATATCGATCATTTCACCCATTCGCCCGACGATATTTATCTGGGATCTTCAACCGAATCCTGGGGCATGGTCTGCCGCGCCGCGCATGCGCTGTGGACGGATACTACCCCGCCGTCCGCGCCACAATAAAGCCGACCAGGTCGCCAACGCAGCCCATCCGGTCCAGTTCACTGGTGGCGAATTTGATCCCGAGCGCTTCCTGGATCGCGACGATAATTTCAATCTGCTTGAAACTATCCCAGGTTTCAATATCGGGCGCACTGGTGGCCGGCGTCAGCACGATGTCATCGCGCATGAACACGTCGTGGAAAATCTCGGTCAGGAACGGATAGGCTTCAGCGTCGGTCACGTGATTTCTTCCTCGGTGGCAATGAAAGTTGCGGCAGGCACGAAATTCGCAAGTGATAGCGCGAACCGGCTCCCATCGGCGCCGCGTTCGATCACGCTGAAGCCCAGGCCCGGATAATGTTCGGCGACCATGGCGTTCTTGGCAGTCGGGCGATAGATGCCGATCAGCCGCTGCGCACCGCGCGCGGCGGCCGCGGCGGCAACCAGATTGAGGCAGGTGGCTTCAACGCCACGGCCAAGCACCCGGCAGCTCATCAGCCAGCTATCGATTTCAATATCCGGCCCCGAGGGTCGGCCGATGATCACCGCGATCACCCCATTATCCCCGAAACAATCGATCAGCCGCAGCGCCAGCGCAAAGCCCGCCGGATCGGCGGCAAGGGCTGCAACCTCCGCCTCCCCATAGCGCCGCGTGGTCAGGTTGAACTGGTTGGTCTTGTTGATCAGCTGCGTGGTGCGCGCAAGCGACAGCGTATCGACCCGTCGCCAGGTGAGCCGCATATCCAGGCCACGCAAATAGGCGTCAAGGTCAGTCGCGTTGGCGCGGAGCGCGCTGCGGGTCAAATTATCCTGATACTGCGCGGCGCGGGCGCGATCATCATCAGTTACAGCCAGCGTCTCGAAATATCCCGCATCGGCCAGGCATTGCGGCACCAGCGCCGGATCATCCGGCGCTTCCGGCACCAGCACCATCGGCAATTCCCGCCGCACCAAATTGCGCTCGAACGGATTGTCGTCAAGGAATACCAGACTATCGAGGCCGATATTCAGCGCCTGGGCGATGGCGCGCATGTTAGTCGCTTTGTCCTCCCAGTTGGCAACAAAGCAGGCAATATCGGACAGGCGCAGCACCATGTCGGGGTGGCGCAGGAACGGCTCCCGCGCGCGATCATCATCGTTCTTCGAACAAACCGCCAGGATGATGCCACGCCGCGACAATTCGCGCGCGTAATTCTGCACAGCAACGAATGCCTCCCCCAGCGCGTTGCCCTGGCCGAGGACAATCCCGTCCATCCCGTCATCGCCGATCACCCCGCCCCAGATGGTGTTGTCGAGGTCGAGCACCAGGCACTTCGCCGCCCGACCCTGGCGGGCGGCAAGGCTGCGGGCGACATGTTCGCCATAGGCGGGCGCTGCCTGCACCGCGATTTCCTGCTTGGCACGATGCCACATCGCCGGATCATGCCAGGCAGCAATCCCGTCACGCGCGGCCGCCCCATCGATGGCGACCAGATCAACGCCGGCCGTATCAGCGCGGAGCGAAGCAGTAATGCGGGCGAGGATGGAAGCCGGCGCTCCGGGCAGGCGATGTTCATTGTCGCCGAGCAAATTCGGCAGAATTGGCAACGGCGTTTGTTGTAAAATCGCCCCGCCAAACGCATCGCGGGCAAGCGACCAGCAATTGGCGAGATGGGCGAGCTTTGCGTCCACCAACCCGTCGGCCTCGGGCTGGGTAAGACGCGCGCTGGCGCCAGCGGTCAGATGATAGGCATCGAGGGCAAACAGAATTGCATCCGGACGGAAGTCGTGCAGCGCGGAGCCAGGGTCCGAAAGCTCCTGCCAATATTGGCCATAGTCAGGTTCAAAAACCGTGATGTGGATACCACGGCGCAGGCCCGCGACACGGATGCCGGCGTGCAGATGGAGGGTGGTTGACGACCCGAGGATGGCGAGCCGGACCGGCCTTGTAGCCAGCGATGCGGGCGGCACCGCAAAGGCTTTTCGCAGCACGTGGTCCAGCGCGTTGGTCTGGATGAAATCAAGCCGATGATTGGCCAGCGCCACCGCCGCGGCCCAATCCGGCGCGGCGGCCAGGGCGCGCAGCCGCGCGCGCCAGTCAGTCACCACCGGCAACCAGGACAGCATCATCGGGTTAGGGCCAGGTGGGCGTTCATAGCGGGAGAGTAGCGTTTGCCTGGCTAGGCGGCAACGACAGGCGCAGGGTTTAACCTGCGTCGCCCGCGTGCGAAGCTTCCCGTCATGACGGAACCTTACCCCATCTCACTTGGCGCCCGCCGCTTCAGTCGGGACGATCTGGATCGTTTCGCGGCGCTGAGCGGCGACGCCAATCCCATCCACATGGATGCAGCCGCCGCGCGGCGGCTCGGATCGCCGGGCGCGATTGTGCACGGGGCGCAGACGCTGATCTGGTGCCTGGATCGGTTGGGGCCGGTCGGGCCGATCGCATCGTTGCGGGTGAATTTCGACAGTTTTCTGCCACAGGATGTGCCGATCGAGGCGCGCCTGGTGTCGCGCGCGCCCGGCCGCCTGCAACTTGACGCAAGGGCTGATGACAGGCTGGTGATGACCGCCGTGCTGGCCATCGGCGCGCCCGCAACGCGGGAGATTAACCCCATACCCACCAAGATTTACGCGCCCACCACCGCGACCGATCCGTCGATTGACGATATGGCCCCGATGGCAGGCCAGATACCGTTCGTCGCAACCCAGGCGGATTGGGCAGCCGCGTTTCCACAGGCCTGCGAGATGCTGGGCTGGCAACGGGTGGCAGCCCTTGGCGCGGCCTCGACTTTGGTCGGCATGGTTTGCCCCGGGCTTTATTCGATTTTCAACCGCATCGCGCTTGACACCGTCGGCGATGATGAGAACGCGGCACTCGGGTTTCGCACCGCGTCCGCCGATGGCGGGCTACGCCGGGTCGGTCTGTCGGTGTGGGGTGGCGGCTGGGCCGGCACCGTCACTGCGATGATGCGGCATCGGCCGGTGGTGCAAGTGCCGATCGCAGCACTGGCGGGGCTGGTGGCACCGGACGCTTTCGCCGGGTTGGTGGCGCTGGTAGTCGGCGGCTCCCGCGGTCTAGGCGAAGTGGCGGCCAAATTGGTGGCGGCTGGCGGCGGCGTGCCGATCGTAACCTATGCCGCCGGAGCCACCGAGGCCCGCGCAGTCGTCGCCGAGATCGCTGCCTGGGGCGGGCGTGCCGACCTCATGCAGTTGGATGTCGAACAGCCCCTGGCGCCGCAACTTGCTAGCTTGCCAGCCCTGCCTGACCTGCTGCTGCATTTCGCCACCCCAGCGATTTTGCCGCAACGCGGCCCCGCGCTCGATGTCGCGCGGCTACAGCGTTACCTGCGGTTTTATGCCAGCAGCTTTCACGAACTCGCCCGCTTGTTGATGCAAGCGGGGGCCGCCCCCTTGGCCGCGCTATACCCGTCTTCGACCTACATCGATGAACGCCCGGCTGGGTTGGTTGAGTACGCCATGGCCAAGCTGGCGGGGGAGCTGATGTGCCAGGACATGACGCGGACCATGCCCGGATTTCGCGCCACGATCTTGCGGCTGCCGCCGTTGGCGACCGATCAGAACCCGCAATTGCAAAACACCGATGACGGAGCGGCTCGGCTGCTTGCCGGGTTACTCGCATTACGGTGACGGCGCAACAAACTAACCGTTAGCCTGCGCATTCGCATAGCCACGCGACAACACCATTAATAGACGAAGCCTAGCTGATTTTCAACAAAAAAAGTAACTGCCCTGAGTCTCCCGGAACCCTAGCGCTGGAAGATTGAGGCCAAGAAAGAACTCCTTTTTTTGAAAAAAAAGGAGCAAAAAAACTTTAACACTTTGGTTCAGAGCGCTTGGCTGCTGCGGGGGGACGCACGCCAACGGCAAGGAATGGATAGAAAGTTTTTTTGGTTCTTTTTGTTCACAAAAAGAACTGCTTGCCTTATACTAAGCGCTGTTGACCTATGAAGAATGGGTCCACGGCGCTTGGTATAAGTCTTTGCTTGGCGCACCGCCGCCGGCCAACCCGGTGCGCAATACCAAACGCCCGGATGGCTGGAAGGGTCAGCCATTCGGGCGTTTGGTATTATCCGGTCGGTTTCTTTCGATCGCCATTCCGCCGCAACAGGAATTCTCGCCCAACCTTGACCATCGGCGTGTCGCCGTACTCAACAATATCCGCCGTCGCATAGGTTTCGGACCAGCTATCGGGAATGAAGCT
>JANXRN010000368.1 GCA_025352995.1 Acetobacteraceae bacterium | reverse complement strand
CAATATAGCTGTGCAGATCATCGATGTGGCGCTCTGCCAACGGAGTGAACGCCACCCGTGCATGTGGGATCACGCCGCCCGTGCAGCGCGCCGGGCTTTGATGCGCCCGAGCACGGCGTCAGCAGGAATTGCCTTGGATGGATCCACCAAATAGTCGCGGTGTCCGGCGACAACTTCTTCTCGCAGCCAATTTTCCACCGCGGCATCACGCTCGATCAATGCCCGCACGCCGTCCCGCAAAACCTCACTCACCGAGGCATAGCCACCGGACTGGACTTTTTCTACGACTGCCTCCGCCATGTCGAGCGGCAAGGTAATGCTGAATTGCTGTGTCGTCCGCATGGCGCCCTCCCGAATAGCTGTGGATAGGATTTAGTCCTATCCGTGTGACTTTGCAACGCAATCGCCACCACCCTTGCATCCGACGCTCCAGTTCGGCACGCTCGCCCGCATGAACACCATCGCATCCCTGTCTACCGCGCTTGCCACCGGCAAAACCACATCCCGCCAACTGGTTGAGGATTGCCTGTCCCGCATTGAAGACCCAGCGGGAGAGGGCGCGCGCGCCTTCATCAAGGTGCATGCCGCCGGCGCCCGCGCGTCCGCCGACGCAATTGATCTGCTGCGCAAGGCCGGCCGAACGCTCGGGCCGCTTGCCGGCATCCCTTTCGGGGTCAAGGACCTTGCCAACATTGCTGGGGAACCGACGCCGGCGGGATCGACAGTCCTGGCCAACGCCAAGCCAGCGACGGCCAACGCGCCGGTGATCCAGCGCGCCATCGACGCCGGCCTGGTGATCATGGGCCGCACCAATATGACCGAGTTCGCCTTTTCCGGCCTCGGCATCAACCCGCATTATGGCACCCCGAAATCCCCCTGGGACCGCGCCACCGGGCGCATTCCAGGTGGATCGTCATCCGGCACCGGGGTCGCGGTGGCAGACGGCATGGTGTTCGCCGGGCTGGGCACGGACACTGGCGGGTCGTGCCGCATCCCGGCGGCGATGAACGGGGTGGTGGGCTACAAACCAACCGCGCGGCGGGTGCCGATCACCGGCATTCTGCCGCTGTCGACAAGCCTCGATTCAGTCGGCCCACTGGCCAATTCAGTGGCCTGTTGCGCGGCCGTCGATGCGGTGTTCGCAGGCATCGCGTTGCCCGATCTGCGCGCCATGCCGGTCGCCGGCTTGCGCCTGGCGGTGCCAACCAATTTCATGTTCGACAATGTTGACGACGTCGTTGCCGCAGCGTTCGAACGCAGCGTGGCCGCCCTGGCAGCCGCCGGCGCCATCATCATCCGCCGCGCCTTTCCGATCTTCGATGAAATCCCCCGCGCCAATGCCGCAGGGGGCCTTTCCGCGCCCGAAGCCTGGGCCTGGCACCGCGCCCTGATCGCCGGAAAAGCCGCCGGCTACGATCCCCGCGTGCTGTTCCGCATCCGCGGCGGGGAACACATGTCAGCCGCCGACTATATCGATTGCCTGAACGCACGCACCGATATCGTTGCCCGCATGAATGAAGCCACCGCCGACTATGACGTGCTGATGATGCCAACCTGCCCGCTGGTGCCGCCGGCAATCGCGTCCCTGGATGACGAAGGCGAATATGCCCGGGTCAACATGCTGCAACTGCGCAACAATGCGGTGGGCAACTTCCTCGATCGTTGCGCGATCTCATTGCCATGCCACCGGCTTGGGGACGCGCCGGTCGGCCTGATGCTGATGGGCGAAACCTTGGGGGATGCGCATTTGTTTCGCGTGGCGGCGGCAGTTGAAGGGGCGCTGCGCCGCTAGGATGGCCGCGCGGGGATTGGCACAAAAGCCGGAATATGGGACGGCCAGACAGCAGCCGGCCCGGTTGGCTTTTGCCATTCACCCACTTCTTCCCGGTAGCCGCAGCGTTGAAAAAGATCGCGGCTGATGAAATTTGCCTCCGTCGCTTCGAGCGCGGCCGATGTCACCAAGGGTGCCAATGCCGCGACCACCGCAATTTCCACGTCGAGGCCGAGGACCCGGCAAGACATCACAAATTGGGCAATGCTACCGCGGTCAAGCACGACCACGCCGACCAGCCCGTATTTGGTGAACCTGTCTTCGACCTCGAACGCCCAGACATGGCCGCCGCCCAACGCGGCTTGAAACGCGGGCTGCGTCCAACGTCGGCCAGTGGTGTTGAACTGGTTGGATTTGTTCAGAAGCTCCAGCGCGCGGGCGGCCTGTGTACCCGTTGCAGCGCTGATTCCAAAAAGCGTGACTGTTACGCCGAGCGTCCGCAGAAACTCGGTACGGGTAAGATTACTGCGGGCGTCTTCGCGCCCTATTTGGGCTTGCACCATTTCAGTCCGCCGAACCGATTCCGCCGAGACATGCGCTACCTGGGTTTCCGCTGACCACAGCAATACCCGACGCATCTGGTAAGCTGTGCTGCCCAGCGTCCGAATGTCGGGGAACGCGGCAGCGATGTTAGCGCGTTCGACCGGATTGTCGTCGATGAACA
>JANXRN010000351.1 GCA_025352995.1 Acetobacteraceae bacterium | reverse complement strand
CTGATTGTCGGATGATCGCGATTATGGGTGATGTGCTTGTGCATCACGCCCCATAATCGCTCGCTGGGGTTCAGATGCGGGCAGTAGACCGGGAGCGTGTGCATCTTGATCCGCCTGCCCGCCGTTTTCAGCCAATCCTGCACCGCACCGGCCACATGATAGCGCGCATTGTCGAGAAACACATGGATGCGTCGCTTGTCCGGATAGGCACGCTGTAGCGCCTCGAACAGGCGAATTGTGCTGTTGGCATCAATAATCGTTGCTTCCAGCATCACCGTGCGCCCGGTTTCGAGTTCGATGGTGCCGTGGATGTTGAGGTTCTGCCGGCCAGAGGTCTGTTCGATCGCGATCTTCGCCTCTTTATACCAAGCGCCGTTGACCCATTCTTCATGGGTCAACATCAAGGGCGCTTGGTATTAGGCGCCCAGCATGCCACCGCGCGCGCATCGCCGAACACCACCACCTCATCGGCGGCAAGTCCGTTCAACAGATTGATATAGCTGAAAATAAACACCCCCTGACGCTCCGGATCGAGCTTGCGCGGGATCTTGCACGGCCGCCGATGCACCATGCCGATCCGGTGCAGCAGCTTGATCAACCCAGAGCGCGACTGATATTCAATACCAAACCGTGCCAGAATGAACGCCCCAACCCGTCGCGAACTGCACGGCAAGGTACGGGTAACCCAAGCCTTCAATTCGGCCTCCTGCGCCTCCGACAAAAGCCCGTCGCTATCCTCGTGCCCAAGGGTTTCCAGAGCTGCGATGCCGCCGGTCTCAAACAGTTTGTACCAGCGCCGGACTGTATCGTCGTCAAGCAGCAGAACGTCCGCAACCGCCTCGCACCCCATGCCTTTGTCGAGCAAAACCAACGCATTCGCCCGCCGCGCGATCCAGTGCACAACCGACGGGCTGCGCGCGACCTTGAACAGGCGTTACCGATCAGGCTCGGTAAGAAAGTGCTTGCGGATCATGGACGAAAGTAGAATCGACACCGCTAGCCGAGCCGAGCCGAGGCAAGGGACAAATTGCGGATCGTCAGGGAGTCGGAGTATTCTTTTTGTTCACAAAAAGAACGCGCTTTCTTAAACTAAATGCGAATTGACGTAATCGAAGTTGATATCATCCCCCAGCCCCGGCGCCTGCGACAGATGCACGAACCCATCCGCGTCCATCGCATCCCCGCGCGCGTTGAGATACTCCGGAACATCATCGTAGTTGATAAACGGATGCAGCAAGCCGCGTTCGTACCAGCGCCCGTTCTTCTGAACCGCGCAGAGGGTGAGGTTGCCGACCCCGTTGCCGTGGATTTCGCAGTCCATGCCGAAGCTTTCGGCGAGGTGGATGATTTTGAGTGACGGCGTGATGCCGCCGACATCATGCACCCCGGTGCGGGTGATATCGCAGGCGCCGGCCTTGATCCATTCCGCCCGCGTATGGTGTTTGCCGTCGGCGGTTTCCGGCCCGATGACGGGGATATCGAGGTTGGCGGCAAGCCAGGCGTAGGAACTGATCGATGCCTCGTTCATCGGTTCTTCGTACCAAGCGAATTCGAGCTTCTGGAGTTGCTGCCCGAGCCACAAAGCTTCCGACCGTGAATAGCCGTGATAGGCATCGAGCATGATCGGGATGTCAGGCCCGACCGCCGCGCGGACGGCTGCACACGCTTTGACATCCATTTTAGGGTCAGGCGCCCAGGATACCGGCTTCATCCAGGTATGCAGCTTGATCGCTTTGTAGCCGCGTTCAATCAGCCATTTTGCGTAATTATGATAGTCTTCCGGCGTGGCCAGCCCGCCCGGCAGTTCATCGCCGCACATGGTGCTGCCATAGGCTGGCACCTTGTCGCGATAGGCGCCGATGAGCTTATAGACCGGCACGCCGAGCTTGCGGCCTGCGAGGTCCCACAAGGCCAGATCAACGATGGCGAGCGTCCGATCGGTGAGCATCGCGCCG
Source organism: Acetobacteraceae bacterium (assembly GCA_025352995.1). Taxonomy (GTDB): domain Bacteria; phylum Pseudomonadota; class Alphaproteobacteria; order Acetobacterales; family Acetobacteraceae; genus CAITOL01. The sequence goes on along the minus strand of JANXRN010000351.1, from coordinate 8,141 downwards.
CTGCCGCGCTGCCAATGGGCCAGCCCCTGCCAGAGTTTTTCCCGATCGAACGGGTCCTGGCCCATCAGCACGACTTTGACGAAGCGATCGATCAGGAACGGCCGCACCACTTCGGTGGGCGCCAGGCAATGACCTTGGCTCGCATCATCGGTGGTGATGGTCAGCAGCGCCTGGCGCACCGGGTGCGGGTCACCGGGATGGGTATGTCCGTCGCTGTCTTTCACCTCCCGCGAACTATGGGTGAAGACGCGCACCGAAATATCAGTGATTTTCATCGTTGCCTCCGCATGATGGCGCTACCATCATGCGGGCGGGCAGGAAGGGCAAGACCATGTATCTCGGCACGCAGATTTCGCCGCGCGATGATGATGATTACCGCATGTGGGCGCAGTTGGGGGTGACCCATGTTTGCGTCGATCCGCCGGGTAACCCGCATGATTGGACGTTGGATACGCTGCTGCGGCACCGCGATCATATCGCGAGCTTCGGGCTGGCGCTCGACATGGTGCAGTTGCCGATGAATTCGCGGGTGATCGAAAAGCAGGACTCGCCGCATATCCTGATGGGCAAATCGCCGGAGCGCGACCGGGAAATTGACAGCATCTGCCGGCTGATCGAATGCATGGCGCAGGCCGGGATTCCCGCGACCAAATACAACATGAATATCATCGGCATTCCGCGCACCGAAAAGGAACTCGGCCGCGGTGGCGCGCGGGCGGAGGCGTTTCGCTGGGACCGTGCAGACCACAACGCCGCGCCAACGAAGGCCGGGATTGTATCGGAAGATGAAAACTGGGAGCGGATCGCGTATTTCCTCGCCCGCGTGGTGCCGGTGGCGACGGCGAACAAAGTGCGGCTGGCGTGCCATCCGCATGACCCGTACACGCCGCCGGGCTATCGCGGGGTAACGCGGGTGCTGGGCACGGTGACGGGGTTGCAGAAATTTGTTTCGCTGCACGAAAGCCCCTATCATGGCTTGAATTTCTGCCAGGGATCGGTCGGTGAAATGCTCGATGATCCGGCCAACGAAATCGACGACATCATCCGCTGGTTCGGCACGCGCGGTAAGTTATTCAACGTGCATTTCCGTAACATCGCCGGCGGCAAGCTCGGGTTTCGCGAAACCTTCCCCGATGACGGCGCGATGGACATGGCGCGATCGCTCGCTGTCTATCGGGAGGTTGGCTACCAATATATGATTATGCCCGACCATGTGCCGGAAATTGATGGGCGCGATCCATCCGGCACTGCCTTCGCCTTTTGCTACGGCTATATTCGCGGGGTGATGGATCAGCTCGGGCGGGGCTAGCTTTCTGCCGGCGCATGCGGCAGGATGGGCTTATGATTGCGCTACCATCGCCGAGACAGGCGAGGCACGGGAGATTGTGATGCGGAACTGGGTACCCAAATTGGCGTTCGGTGCGGCAATGTTACTGGCCGGGACGTCGCTTGCTGCCGACTACAAGGAAGCGCCGGCGCTGGCTGAACTGGTTGCCGGCGGGAAATTGCCGGCGGTTGCCGCCCGCCTGCCCGATGCGCCGGAAGTGGTGAAGAATGGCAGCGTCGGCCGCTATGGCGGCGTGTTGCGCTCGGCCATTCGCGGCGACGGCGACCATAACGCCATCCTGCGCCTGGTCGGCAATCAAGGGCTGACGCGCTGGAACCCGGACTATACCAAGGCGGTGCCCAATCTGGCCGAAAGCTGGACGGTGAATGCGGACGCGACCGAGTACACTTTCAAACTCCGCAAGGGCGCCAAATGGTCGGACGGCAAGCCGTTCACCGCTGACGACATCACTTTTACGGTCAATGATTTGTTCAACGACAAGGCCTTCTTCGCGTCCCCGCCGAGCCAGTATGTGGTGGGCGGCAAGGTGATGCGGGCGGAAAAGATCGATGATTACACGGTCAAACTGATCACTGGGGCGTCCTATTTGCGCTTGCCCGATGTGTTGGCGACGCCACTTGGCCAGCACCCGACTTTGTATGCCAAGCATTATTGTTCGCAGTTCATGCCGCAATATAACCCGAACCTGCCCAAGCTGCTGGCCGACGCCAAGCAGCCGGACTGGGCAACCTTGTTCCGGCAGAAATGCGGCGATATCGAAATCCCGGCGCGCTGGTCCAATCCGGAAAAACCCGTGATGGACCCTTGGGTTTTGCAGACGCCCTATGGCGGCAGCGTGACCCAGGTGCTGCTGCGGCGCAATCCATATTTCTGGCAGGTTGATGCGGCAGGCAATCAGCTTCCCTATATCGACGCACTGAATTTGAAAATCATCAGCGACGTGCAGGCGATCGTGCTGGCGCAGATCGGCGGGCAAGTTGATTTGCAAGTGCGCCACACCAACACGATCAATAACAAGCCGGTGTTGGCCCAGCACGCGAAAGAAGCCGGCTACGTCCTGCAGGAAATGACGCCGACTGACAGTTCCGGCATGGCGCTGTGGTTCAACCAATCGAGCAAGAACGCCAAGACCAAGCCGTGGCTGTCCAATCGTGATTTCCGCCAGGCGCTGTCACTGGCAATGGATCGTGATGAAATCAACGAAATCGTCTTTCTGGGGCAAGGCAACGCATGGCAGATCGGGCCGCTGCCGGCCGATAAATTCTACAATGAACGGCTCGGCACCCAATATATCAAGCATGATGTCGCCGAAGCCAACCGTATCCTCGACAAACTCGGCCTCACCAAACGCGACAGCCGCGGCATGCGGATGACGCCGGAAGGGGAGAAGCTGTTCATTTCCATCGATGCGATGGTGGTCGATACCGCCGGGATCGACACGATCGAACTGGTGAAGAAACATTGGGCAGTGGTCGGGATCGATACTGGCATCAACACCATGGAACGGTCGCTGTATTACGAACGCGCGCAGAATTCCGACTATGATATCGGAACTTACGCAGTGCCGGGCGGGATGAACCCGACGCTCGATCCGCGCGCGTTGATCGCCATCCACACCATCGACAGCCGGCAAAGCATTCCCTGGACCAAATGGTATGCCTCGGGCGGCAAGCAAGGCGAAGAACCCAGCGCCGGGATGAAGGAACGCATGGCGCTGTGGGACCAGTTCAAGCAGGCCGCCGATCCCGCCGAGGCCGACAAATTGTTCCGTCGGATCCTCGACCTTGCGGCCGATGGGTTCGAAGTGATGGGCACCGTGCAGGCGGTCACCACCTTCGGCACCCATAGCGTGAAGTTGATGAATGTGCCGACCAAGATGCCGTTTGCCTGGGATTATCCGACGCCAGGGCCAACGATGCTGCAACAATATTACTTCGCGAACTAGTCAGCCTCCATGGGTCGTTTTATCGTCCGGCGTTTGGCGGGGATGGTGCCGTTCATCATCCTCGTCTCGATCACCGTGTTCATGCTGATCAAGCTGACGCCTGGGGATTTTGTGTCCAACTACGCCGCTGCCCTAGCGGCGGCTGGGGAAACCGTGGATGACGCGATGCTGGACAGCATGCGCGCCCGTTACGGTTTGGACCAAAGCTGGTTGGTGCAATATTGGGACTGGATTTCCGGCGTCATGGTCGGCGATTTCGGCTATTCGTTCCAATGGCAGCAGCCGGTTTCGTCGCTGATCGGCGAACGCATGGCGCTGACTTTGATCTTGTCAGTATCCACCTTGCTGTTCACCTGGTCGGTGGCGCTGCCAATCGGGGTTTATTCGGCGGTGCGGCGCTATTCGATCGGCGATTATTTCTTCACCTTCGTGGGCTTCGTCGGGCTGGCCGTGCCGGGATTTCTGCTGGCGCTGGTGCTGATGTATGTCGGGGTTTCGGTGTTTCATTCCGACGTCGGTGGATTGTTTTCCAGCCAGTATGCCGATGCACCCTGGTCATGGGGCAGGGTGGCCGACCTGGCGTCGCATTTGTGGATCCCGGTGATTATTCTGGGCACGTCGGGCGCTGCCAGCCTGATCCGTATCATGCGCGCCAATTTGCTCGACCAGTTGAACCAGCCCTATGTTGATACCGCGCGCGCCAAGGGATTGTCCGAATTCACCTTGCTAGTGCGCTACCCGATCCGCATTGCGTTGAACCCGTTCGTTTCGACCCTTGGTTGGATATTGCCCAATCTGGTGTCCGGTGCGGTGATCATTTCGGTGGTGCTGAATTTGCCCACTGCCGGGCCATTGCTGTTGCAGGCGCTGCTGGGCCAGGACCAATATCTTGCCGGCGCATTCCTGCTGCTGCTGTGTTCTCTGACTGTGGTTGGCACCTTGGTATCGGACATTCTGCTGGCGCTGCTTGACCCGCGGATCCGCGTTTCATGAGCGCCACGCTATCCAATCGCGACCTCGACACCGCCTCGCAATCCCGCCTCGTCTGGCTGCGTTTTCGGCGGCACAAAATGGCGATGTTCGGGCTGTGCGTGGTGGCGTTACTTTATTTTATCGCCGCCTTCGCCGAGCCGATTGCGCCGTTCAATCCGGATAAATCCAACGCGCGCCTGGTATTTCATCCGCCGCAGACGGTGCATTTTTTCGATGACTGGGCATTCAGCCCGTACGTGCTGCCCTACAAGCTGGTGCGCGATCCGGTGACCTTGCAGCCGGCCTATGTCACCGACGGCAGCCGCAAGGTTGCGCTGCGCTTCTTCGCCACCGGCACGCCTTATAAATTATGGGGCATTTTCGAGAGCGACATCCATGTGTTCGGCCCAGAAAATCTCGGCGACAACATGTTCCTGCTTGGCGCCGATCGCCAGGGCCGCGATGTGCTGAGCCGGATCATCCATGGCGCGCGGGCATCTTTGTCGATCGGATTGGTCGGCGTATCGATCAGCCTGCTGCTTGGCATCACCATCGGCGGCATATCTGGCTTTTTTGCCGGACGGGTCGACTGGGGCGTGCAGCGGGTGATCGAGTTCATCATTTCGCTACCGACCATCCCAATCTGGCTGTCGCTGGCGGCGGTGTTGCCAAAAGACTGGCCGCCGATGGCAACCTATTTCACCATCACCCTGATCATTTCGTTGGTAGGTTGGACCGAGCTCGCACGGGTTGTGCGTGGCCGTTTTCTGGCGCTGCGCGGCGATAGTTTCGTGACTGCCGCCTGGCTCGATGGCTGTTCGCAACCGCGGATCATTTTTCGCCACATGCTGCCCTCGCTCACCAGCCACATCATCGCGGCGGTCACCTTGGCCATTCCCAACATGATTCTGGCAGAAACCGCCTTGAGTTTTCTCGGCCTTGGGCTGAAACCGCCGGCGATTTCCTGGGGGGCTTTGTTACGGGAAGCGCAGAACATCCAGTCGATTGCCGCTGCCCCGTGGCTGTTGCTGCCGGGTGCGGCGGTTGCGATCACCGTGCTGGCGCTGAACTTCCTCGGCGATGGCCTGCGTGATGCGGCCGATCCTTATGCCCACTAAACCGGTCCTCGAACTTCGCGGCCTCAGCACGCATTTTCCGATCGGGAACCGGGTGCTGAAGGCGGTGGATGACGTTAGCTTCAGCCTGCATGCGGGCGAAACACTGTGCATCGTCGGCGAAAGCGGCAGTGGCAAATCGATTACCGCGCGATCCATCCTGCAAATTGTTGGCCCGCCCGGCCGTATCGTCGCGGGCGAAATCCTGTTTACCCCGCCCGATGGCCATACTGTCGATATCGCCAAGCTCAATCCACGTACCGCCGACATGCGCGCCATTCGTGGCCGCGATATAGCGATGATTTTTCAGGAGCCGATGACCAGCCTGTCGCCGATCCATCGCGTCGGCTGGCAGATCATGGAAGGCTTGCTGGCGCACAAACTGATGGACCGCAAGGCGGCGCGCGCGCGTGCCATAGATTTGCTGCGACAGGTCGAAATCCCCAATCCCGAACAGGCGGTTGATCGTTACCCGTTCGAGTTTTCCGGCGGCATGCGCCAGCGCGCAATGATTGCCATGGCGCTGGCGTGCAATCCGAAAGTGCTGATTGCGGATGAGCCGACGACCGCGTTGGATGTCACCACCCAGGCCGAAATCCTGCGGTTGATCCGTCGCTTGCAACAGGCGCATGGCCTGGCGGTGCTGTTCATCACCCATGATATGGGGGTTGTGGCGCAGATCGCCGACAATGTGCTGGTGATGCGCAACGGCGAAGTGGTGGAACGCGCGCGAGTTCAGGAATTGTTCCGGGCGCCGAAGCATCCCTACACGATCCGCCTGCTTGAAGCCGCAACGGCGCTCGGCATGGCGGCGCCGCCGGCCCGCAAAGCGGCGCCGCAAGGAACGGCTATTCTGAAAATTCGCGACCTGACCTTGACCTATCCCGCGCAGTCCCGCCTGTTCGGCAAAGCCCAGCCGCCGACCCATGCGGTGCGCGGCGTCAGCTTCGATCTGCATGAGGGCGAAAATCTCGGCATCGTCGGTGAAAGCGGGTCGGGCAAAACCACCCTCGGGTCGTGCCTGATCCGGGTGCTGAAGCCGAGCAATGGGCAGGTGACTTATACCATGCGCGACGGCAGCACGCGCGACATGGCCAGCCTGGATCGTCCTGGACTAAAGCCGGTGCACCGGGAAATGCGGATGATCTTCCAGGATCCGTTCGCGGCGCTGAACCCGCGGATGACAGTGGGGCAATGCATTGGCGAGCCGCTGCTGGTCAACCGATTGTTGCAGGGTGAGGAACTTGCAGTCAGGATCAGCGATCTACTCGGAATGGTTGGTCTGCCGCCCGATGTCGCCGGGCGCTATCCGCACGCGTTTTCCGGTGGGCAACGCCAGCGCATCGTGATTGCTCGCGCGCTCGCCCCCAATCCACGGCTGATTATCGCCGACGAGGCGACCAGCGCGCTGGATGTGACGTTACGCCGGCAAATCCTAGATCTGCTGCTGGAATTGCAGCCCGAGCTTGGCCTGAGTTTCATCTTTATCAGCCATGATCTCGGGGTGATCAGATATTTTTGCGATCGGATTGCGGTGATGCATCGTGGCGAGATTGTCGAGATCGGCCCCGCCGATGATATCTGCGCACGGCCGCAAATGCCTTATACGCAGAAGCTGTTGGCGGCGGTGCCGGAGGCTAATCCGGCGCATCGGGACGAAGGAAGAACGTTCTTTTTGTAAACAAAAAAAACCAAAAAAACTTTCTCTCACTTGGTACGGTTACCGTGCCATTGCGCAAGGACCCGAGCCAACGGCAAGAAAGGGACAAAGTTTTTTTGCTTCTTTTTGTTCACAAAAAGAAGACCTTCCCTAAACTAACCTACCCTGCTCATCCCTAATCTCCGGCCCAACCACCCGCGCCCGACCATCGCCAAACTGCCGGTCACGCTCACGCAAAGCCGCCCGCAGCCCTTGTTCTTTCGCGACCTTGCGGAACTTCTTGGTGCCAGGCGCAAGATGCGCACGGCCGTCATTTTCGGCGGCCAGGCGCTGGAGGGTACGGGCGCCCATCAGTTCCAGGCCGAGATTGACGATGCGCTTATTGGCGGCCAACAGGTCGGGATCGATCAGGGCGAAACGATCGGCGAGGCCTTCGACTTCGGCTTCCAGCAGATCGGCTGGCACCGATTTCAGCACCAGCCCGATCGTTGCGGCTTCGCGGCCGGTGATGGTGTCACCGGTTAGCAGCAGGCGCTTGGACCATTGCGGGCCGCAATGATAGAGCCACATCTGGTTCGGTAGCGCACCGAGGTCGCGCGCCGGCGGGAAGCCGAAGATGGCGTCATCGGCGGCGATTACCATGTCCGATAGCAGGGCGATGTCGGTGCCGCCGGCGATGCAGAAGCCGTGGACCTGGGCAACCACCGGCTTATGCATGTCGAACAGCACCATGCGCAGGCGTTGGCCGCGTTCCAGGCGCCAGATATCGTCATCGATGGTGGTGTCTTCGTAGATGCTGCCGCCGCGGCGCGGGATGTCGGTTTCGGGCGCGTTGATGCCGGGGGTGATGTCATAGCCGGCGCAAAAGGCGGTGCCGGCGCCGCGCAGGATGACGCTGTGGACGCGCTTGTCATCATCGGCATCCCACAAGGCGGCGGCCAATTCGGTGAGCAACGCGCCGGACAGCGCGTTGCGGCGTTCCGGGCGGTTCAAAATGATGCGGGCGCGGCCGCGTTCAACCTGATAGGTGATGAATTCATAGTCCGACATTGCGGCTTCCTCCCGTTGATGCGCCCGAGTTTGGCGCATCAAGGCGGCCTG
>JANXRN010000325.1 GCA_025352995.1 Acetobacteraceae bacterium | reverse complement strand
CCTTCCGGCAGCAGGCGGATGCCGGCACCGACCCGGTCGGCGACGGACATCCGGTCGATGGACGTGCCATCGAATTCAATCCGGCCACGGGCGGGCAGCAGGCCCATGACGGCTTTGAGGGTGGTGGTTTTACCGGCGCCGTTATGGCCGAGCAGCGCCAGGATTTGGCCAGGTTCGAGCGCGAGCGACACGCCGGAGATGACGGTTTTGGCGCCGTACCCCGCGGCAAGATCATGCAGTTGCAGCAGCATCAGATCGCCCCCCCGAAATAAATCTCGGCGAGTTTGGGGTCGGCGATGATATCGGCCGGTGCGCCCTGGGCGATCAGATGGCCCTGATGGAGGAACAGCACGTCATCGGCGATTTGTTGCACGACGCGCGTATTATGTTCAACCACCAGCAGGGTTTTGCCTTCGGCTTGCAGTCGCCGCAGCAGGGCCATCACGTCCGATAAAGCCGCCCCCGATAGGCCGGAAGTCGGTTCGTCGAGCAGCAATAACTCGGCGCCGGTGGCCAGGATGCGGGCGATGCACAGCAGCTTCTGTTCGCCATAAGACAGGTTGCGCACCAGCATGTCGGCCTGGGCGGCGAGCCCGACATGGGCGAGCACCGCCATCGCTGCGTCCTGCTTGGCGGCGAGCGCGCGGGCGGTGTGGAACGGGCGGAAGATCGCGGTGAACGGTTCTTCGCCGACATGGTCTTGCATTCCGGCGAGCACGTTGGCGCGCGCGGTGAGATCAACGAACAGGCGCAAATTCTGAAAGGTGCGGGCGATGCCGTGGCGGACGATTTGTTGCGAGGTCCGGCCGTCAAGCGATATGCCTTGGAAGGTTACATGGCCAGTATCGGGGACCAGGAACCCGGTGATGGCATTGAAGATGGTGGTTTTTCCGGCGCCGTTCGGGCCGACCAGACAGGTAATGCGGCCTTGCGCGACGGTGAAGCTGCAATCACGCAGCGCCTGCAATCCGCCGAAGCTCTTGTTCAGCCCTTCAACTTGCAAATAGGCACTCATAATTTTTCCCCCAGCAGGCCTTGCGGGCGGAACAGCATGAAGGCGATGAGCAGCAGGCCGTAGATCAACTGCCGCGCGGCGGCAGCGACCGAGCTCGGGATGTCAATCAGCGCCAGGATTTGCGGGAGGGCGAGCAAAACGAATGGTCCGATGACCGATCCCGCCAAGGTGCGCGCGCCGCCGACAACCACCATGGTGAGCAGGAAAATCGAGGCGTCGAGATCAAAGGATGATGGATCGATGAAGCTGAGGAAGCTCGCATAAAGTCCGCCGGCGCTGCCGGCAAAGGCGCCGGCGAGCGCCGCCGCACTGACCTTGGCGCGCAAGACCGATTTTCCCAAGGCGGCAACAGCCAATTCGTCTTCGCGGATGGCTCGCAAAAGCGCGCCGAACGGGGCGCGCATGATCAGCCAGAAGGCAATGCAGCCCAGCGCCATGCCGCCGGTGGCGAGCACGGCAAATTCCGATGGCTCGACAAATTCATGGCCTGCAATCCACGGCGCCGGTACCCCAGGCAGGCCGTTGGCGCCGCCGGTGCCGCCGGTCCAGTTGGTGAACACCGCTGTTGCCAACAGCTGAATGCCGAAAGATGTGACGACGAAATAATCGCCGGACACGCGCAGGCTGGGCAATGTGACCAGAATGTTCAGCCCGATGCACAGAATTGAGGACAGCAGCACCGCAACCAGAAACGGCGTGCTGGTTTGCATCACCAGGAAGGCGGTGAGGTACGCGCCGACGCCGAATACCGCCGCCTGGCTTACCGAAAATATGCCGACGATGCCGACCAGCAAATTGGTCGACAGGCCAAGCAGCACGTAAATCTCGGCGAGTACGATGTAGGTATAGAAGAAATCCATGCTGTCCTATCCTGCAAACAAACCGCGTGGGCGGAACAGCATGAAAATCACGAAAATCCCGAAGGTGATGCCGATGCTCCATTCGCCTGGGATCACCAGCAGCGACAGGTTTTGCAGCACTGCGATGCCGACCGCGACCAGGAAGGCGCCGGATATGCTGCCGACCCCGCCGGCAATCATGGCGATGGTGGCGGTGAGCAAAATCGGCACGCCCCCGAAAGGTTGCAGGCCGAGATCGAGCGGCACCAGCACGCCGGGGATGGCGACCATGGCGGACGCGATCGCCATCACCGCAATATGCACCTGACGCGGTTGCAGACGGGTGATTTCAGCCAGGAATGGGTTGGACGCCACCGCCCGCATGCGCTTGCCCAACACGGTACGATGGGCGAACCACATCGCGCCGAGATAGCTCAAAATGCCGGCCACCACGGTCAGCATCTGCGCGGTGGTTAGCAGCACGCCACCGATCGCGGTGGTGCGCGCCGCCCACGGTAGGCCGAATTGCAGCACGTTGGAGGTATAAACGGCGGCGACCGCGTTCTGCATCACTGCCGACAGGCCGAGCGACGCAATCAGGATTACCAAATGCGTCGCGCCGCGTCGGTCAAGCCGTTCGTACAATAGTTTCTGGATCAAAGTCCCGGTGATCGCGCAGGCAACGATGCCGACCAGTAGCGCCGCCCATTCCGGCATTCCGTGCTTGAGTGCTGACCATGCCAGGTAGCCGCCCAGGCCATAAACCGCCGCGTGTGCGACGTGGAAGATTTTCGTGGTGGCGAACACCAGCGAAAAGCTCACCGCGACCATGCCGAGCGCGCAGCCCCAGACCAGACCATTGACGAGAAGATGAAGCCACAACATCGGGGATTATTTCGGTGGGATCACCTTGATGATGGTATCGGTTTTATTGGTCAGCCGGTTCATGTTGATTTGCGTTGCCGCGGTGTTGGTGTTGAACACGGTGGTAGTGATGCCCTTGAAGGTTTTGATTTCGAGCAGCGCGGTGCGCAGCGCTTCCCCAGTGATCGGCTTGCCCGCCTTGACCAGATGTTCGATGCAGGACAGCACGATTGTCGTTGCGTTATAATATTGTTTTGGGAAGAAATCGAACTCGGTGCCGAACTTCGCCTTGAAGGCCGCCGCCATGCCGTCTGGTGCATTGATTAGCACCTGGGTGTGGGTGAAACCTTCGGCGTTGGGGTTGGCGATCAGTTCCGGATCGGAAAAGAAGGTGTTGCCGGCGACCATGTATTTTGCATCGACCTGGCGCACCTGATCGGCGAGCTGCGGCGTGCCGGACGTGATAATCACGAACAGCACGTCCGGATTGGTGGCCCCGAGTTTCAGCAGCGCCGGGCGGTAATTCGTGTCGCCGAACTGTACCGGTTCCTGGGCCAGCACTTTGCCGCCGGCCTTGGTGTAGCTGGCCACGAAATCATCACGCCCGGCAATCCCGGCGGCGTTGTTTTCGTAGAGCACGGCAGCGGTTTTCTTGCTGGCATCACCGAACAAATAATCGGCCAACACTTCCAACTCGCCCGCCAGCACCGGAATGGTGTTGATCAAATAGGGCGATGCCTTGTCGAGCGCATCGGCCTGCGCGCCACCATTGACCAGTAGGGTTTTCTTGCGGGTGGCCAACGGCGCCATCGCAAGCGTCGGGCCGGAATAGCCGGTGAACACCACGGGCACTTTCACCAGATCGACCAGCTTGTTGAACAGCAGAACGGATTGATCGGGCTTGGCCTGGTTGTCCTCGAACTGCACTTCGATCAGGTGCCCGCCAATGCCGCCCTTGGCGTTGACCTCATCGACGGCGAATTGAATGCCGCGCTGTTCTTGGGTGCCGACGACGGCGGCCGGGCCGGTCAGCGGGAGTACTGCGCCGAGGCGGATCGGTTGTGCCCAGGCGGGTAATGCCAAGGCCATCGCAAGGGCAAATGCGGAAATTCGCAGCATTGTTGTTTCCTCCTGGTCTTGGCGCGCAATCGCGCACAGGAACGCCCTGCGGTCAAACTGTGGCGGCAGATCCCAATAAAGCGGTTACCTGGCTCGACAGCACCCCGCCATTGCCGTGGGCGACGGCGACGTTGCAGCCCGGAATTTGGCGCGCGCCGGCGCGACCCTGGACCTGGCGCACCGCCTCGATCAGCACCAGCAGACCGTACATGCCGGGATGGCAATATGACAGACCGCCGCCGCTGGTGTTGACCGCCAACTTGCCGCCCGGCGCGATGCCGCCACCCGAAACGAAGCGCCCGCCTTCGCC
>JANXRN010000298.1 GCA_025352995.1 Acetobacteraceae bacterium | reverse complement strand
CCGGCGATACCAACCACAAGGCAGCCTTCGATCTTGCCGATCTGGGCGACGAGCTGCCCAACCGCGCCAGCCGCCCCCGAAACCAGAACGGTCTGCCCCGGCCGCGGCGCGCCGATTTCGCGTAGGCCGAAATAGGCGGTCAGGCCCGGGCTGCCGATCAGCCCGAGCCAGTCTTCCGCGCTGCCGATCGCTAGATCGAGCTTGGCCACATCGCGCGCCTTGAGCGTTGGACAGGTCTGCCACCCGAGCCGCGCCGACACCAGATCGCCAACTTGCAATCTGGGGTCCCGGCTTTCTACCACTCGGCCGATACCGCCCGCCCGCATGATGTCGCCGATTTCGATGCGCGGCACGTAGCCGGGGTCCTCATTCACCCAGACCCGCATCGCCGGATCGATCGAAACATAGAGGGTTTCGACCATCACCTCGCCCTCGTCCGGTGCCCGCACGGCGCGGGTAGCCTCGGCGAAATGCTCCGGGCCGGCGAAACCCGTGGGGCGGGCGGCGAGGGTGAAAACGCGGTTGGCGTTGCGCATGTCAATAACCCTTGAAATCTGGCAGGCGGCGTTCGCCCATGGCTTTGACGCCTTCCTTGAAGTCAGCGGTTTTGCGCTGCCAGTCCTGCTCGACCAGTTCGCGCTCGGTTGCCGCTTCGACCATGTCAGCCAGGCCACGCCGTAAGGTTTCGCGGGTGGATTGGGTGGACAGCGGGGCGGATTGGGCGATTTCGACCGCCAACGCCTGGGCGGCGCTGCGAACTTCGTCGGCGGGCACCAACATATCCGCCAGACCCAGCCGCACCGCTTCGGCGCCATCAACCCGCCGGCCGGTGTAAAACAGCAGCGCCGCCTGTTGCGGGCCAACCAGGCGGGGCAAGGTGGCAGTCAGGCCAAAGCCGGGATGAAAGCCGAGCCGGTTGAAATTGGCGGAAAACCGCGCCTCGACGCAGGTGACGCGGAAATCGGCAACCAGCGCCAGGCCCAAGCCACCGCCGATCGCCGGGCCGTGCACTGCGGCAACCACCGGCTTCTTGGCGCGGAACAGTCGGGCGGCTTCCTTGTAGAGATGCTTGGTGACCACGCCGCCGGTTTCGCTGACCGTTCCGGTATCGGGCCGATTGGCGAAATCGGCGCCGGCGCAAAACGCCTTGCCCTGGGCTGCCAGAACGATGGCGCGGCATTCCGGATCGGCATCGAAGGCTGCGAAGGCGTCGGCGATCTGGTTGATTAACGATACGTCAAAGAAATTATTCGGCGGCTTGCGAATTTCCACCAACCCGACGCGATCGGTGATGGATGTGGCAATGTCGGCGTAGCTGGTCATGGGAAAATCCTTAGCGCAGGGATGCAAGAAATTTGACGGTGGCAGCGTTGAACGCGGCCGGCTGATCGATATTGGCAGCATGGCCGGCATCATCGATGATGATTTTGGTCGCCCCAGGGATTTTCGCCGCCATGTAGTCGGTTGCCGCCAGGAACGGCGTGTCACGGCTGCCGACCAGCACCATCGATGGCACTTTGATATTGGGCAGTACGTTGATCACCGTTGCATCGCGCTGGGTCAGCATGCCGCGCGCGGCGTGGGCCAGGCCTTGCGCGTTGCGGTGCTTGCTTTGCCGCCGTTCGGCGCTGCCGCCGGATAATTGTTCCAGCCCCTCGGCTTCCAACCGCGCGGCGGTGCCGAGCGACCGTTCATTCCAGGCAGCGCGGGCGGCGTCCTGCTTAAAGCCAGGGCCGGTATCGATGATCAGCAGCGCGGTGGCGCGTTCCGGATGCCGTGCATAAAAGGCGAGCGACATGTAGCCGCCCAACGACAAGCCGCCGACAATGGCGGTGGGCGCGCCGACCGCATCGAGGATTGCCGCCATGTCGGCCACGGTTTCGGCTTCGGAATAAGCCGCCGGGTCATCCGGATAGTCCGACTGGCCATGGCCGCGCATGTCCCACAGCACCAGGCGATGCTCGGCAGAAAGTACGTCGATCTGGCCCGCCCACATGCCCGATGTGGCCGAAAACCCATGGCTCAGCATCAAAGTCGGGCCGCTGCCATGGGTTTCGTAGTAGAGATTGACGCCGTTGCGGTTGAGTGTCGGCATTTTTATTTCCTCCTGCTATTTTTCGGACTTGGCGGGCGATCAGGTCACAGTGGCGCGCCTCAGCAAAGCGGTTGCGGCGTCATCGACGATGCCGAGTGCCGATGTCGCAACCTTGTAGAGCACGCGAGCGTTTTCGACTGAG
>JANXRN010000309.1 GCA_025352995.1 Acetobacteraceae bacterium | reverse complement strand
TCAGTGTCCGCGCCGGCGGCGAGGATGGCGTGATCGAGTTCGTGCAAAAGCTCGGTCGCCTGGCCGTTGCGATACTCGGGGCGGTTGAGGGTGATGTGGGCGATGTGGTCGGTGACGGAATATAATATGAACTGGTAGTCGGGCATCTGGATTTCCTCACAGTAAGTAAGCAGTTCTTTTTGTGAACAAAAAGAACCAAAAAAACTTTTTTTCACTTTGGTACGGTTGCCGTGCGATTGCGGAGGGACCCGAGCCAACGGCCAGGGAGTAGCGTCAGAGAAAGTTTTTTTGCTTCTTTTTGTTCACAAAAAGAAGACCTTCCTTCTACTTGACTAAGCTTATCTCCTGCATCTGATGCCAAATCCCAGGCATCGCCCAAGGGGTAAAGCGAACCTTATCCCGCCATGCAAAAGTCTGCAGCGGCCGATAGATCGTCAACCCGCCAAGCACCCGTTCCTGCTTCAGCCGGGCGATGCGGCGGATGATGATTTCGCGCTTGCCGATATCCATTTCGGATTGCTGCGCCTCAATCAATCCATCAACTTCGGTATCGGTGCTGTAGGACGATGCGCCCCAGCCGCGGCCGGGTTCCCAACTGTGCAAGGTCTGCGCCCAGGCGGTGGAGGGATCGCCGGGGATGCCGTGGCCATACATGCCGTTGATGATGCCATCCATGCCGGGGCCGTTGGGGACGCGGCGGATCATGGTGAGCCAGGCGTTGTATTCCAGGCCGCGCAGCTTGCAGCGAATGCCGATGGTGCCGAGATAGGCAAACACAGCCTCACCAAGTTCCTTGATGTTGGGCTCGCGCGGGGTGGTCATGTTGTAGCAGGGGACTTCAAACCCTTGCGGAAAGCCCGCTTCGGCGAGGAGCGCGCGTGCGCGTCTGGGATCGTAGGGCAGGGGCTTGAGGTCGGGGTCGTAACCCAAGGTACCAACGCCCAGCTGGGTGAAACGTTCGCCCTGACCGAACAGGACTTTCTTGATGATCGTATCAACATCAACCGCCATGGCGGCGGCCTGGCGAACCCGCACATCGCGGAACGGGGAATTCGGTAGGTGGGTGGCGAAGTTGAAATAGACGTTGTTGCCGGTATTGAGCGTGGCGGTCTTCACGCCCTGCATCTTCCGCACATCATCCAGCATGGCGACCGGCACCGCATCGATCAGGTCAACCGCACCGGTACGGAATGCGGCAACCCTGGTGAGGTCTTCGGGAATGGTCTTGATCACCAGGCGCTGCACGCCCGGGCGCTGGGATTTGTTCCAGTAGCCGTCATAGGCTTCGAGCGTCAGGTCTTCCTTGATGTTACGCGATACGAACTTCCACGGTCCGGTGCCGATCGGGTGGCGGCCAAATTCTTCGCGCCCGACAGTTTCATAATAATGCCGTGGCAGCGCCCACAGGCGAAGATTGTCGATGGCGAAGGTGCCCTCGGGCTTGCTGAGGTGAAGGCGGAACTGGAACGGCCCGACAATTTCGAAGCGCTCCACTGCTGACCATAAATGGGGGAAATGGCTTTCCTTGGGGTCACGTTGCAGACTGTAGGCGTAAGCGAAATCTTCGGCGGTCAGCGGATCGCCGTTATGGAAGGTCACCCCGGGGCGGATTTTGACCTCGATGATCGGGCGTTCCGCGCTGCCGCCGATTGACCAGCTTTCGGCCAGCCATGCGCCAATTTTCCAGTCCGGCGGCAGCGGGCGCAGCAATTGCTCGAACATCTGGCTCATGCCGTAGCTGTCGGCGCCGGCGGAATACTTGACCGGGTCGAGGGTGGTGGCTTCAGCCGCGAAGCCGATGGTGAGCGTCTGCGCCGAAGCTGGCGCGCAGAACAGCAGCGCTGCCAGGATTGCGCGGATCATTTCGGCACCGATGATGTAACGCCGCGCGCGTTGAGGTCGGCGATATCGGCCGCCGACAGCCCGATGATGTTGGCGAGCACGTGATGGGTGTGCTCCCCCAGGATCGGCGCGGCGGATCGATCGCCGCCTGGGGTGCGGCTGAGATGAAAGGGCAGTCCTTCCTGGATGATCGGGCCAATGTCGCTATGGACCAGCGGGGTGAAATAATTGCGGGCGCGCAGATAGGCGCTGGTGGCGCCATCGCGCGGGTCATGCACGGCAGCAGCAGCCACCCCGGATTTTTGCAGCAGGGCGGCGGCGACATGCTTGTCCTGGGATTTCGTCCAGGCGGCGATGGCGACGCCGATGGCATCTTCATAGGCTTTGCGGCCGGCGAGGTTTGCGTAGCGCGGGTCTGGCGACAGCCCGATCACATCGCAGAGTTTTTGCCAGGCGGCGTCACTGGTGGCGGCAATGGCGATCCATTGATCGTCGCCCGCGGCCGGGAACGCATCATGCGGCGCGGCCCAAGCGACACGGTTGCCGTTGGGCTCGGGGTTTTCGCCGGTTGCGATTGCGTGCAGGATTTGCGGCCCGATGAATTGCATCGCCGCTTCGACCTGGCTGATGTCGATATGCTGGCCCTCGCCGGTGTTCTGTCGGTGCAGGAGCGCGGTAAGGATGGCGGCCGCCCCGTTCATCGCGCCCATCGGGTCGAGATAGGTCGGGCCGGTGGTGGTCGGCGGGCCGCCTTGATAGCCGATCATGCTGGCCATGCCGGCGGCCATTTCCATGCTCGGGCCGATTGCGGTGCCATTGGCCATTGACCCATGGCTGCCGAAAGCGGGCATTTCGGCCACGATGATGCCGGGGTTGAGCGCGCGTAATGTGTCGTAGCCGAAGCCCATGCGGGCTAGGGTGCCGGCGGTGAAGTTGCAGAGCACTGCATCGGCTTTGGCCATCAGTTGCAGCATCGCCGCGTGCCCGGCTTTGTCCTTCAGTTCCAACGTCAAGGACAATTTGCTGGAGTTGGCTGAGTTGAACAGCGACGTACGGTTCCAAGGCTTTTCGCCAGCGCCATCTGGCGGGAAGCGGTAGCGGCTGAACACCTGGTTGTGTTGGCGCCAGGAATCGAGGCGGGACGCGCTTTCGACATGGATTACCTCCGCCCCTAGCCAAGCCAGGATGCGCCCGGCCATCGGCCCGGCCCAGGCGGTGGTCAACTCCACGATCCGTAGCCCAGCGAGTGGCGGCGTGCCGGGCGCAGGCGGCACGGATGGCTTGGTTATACGGCGCGGGGCGGTGAAGCTGGATTTTGCCACACTCGGCTGGATCGCGCGCGGGGTGGCGGAAAACCGATAGGCCGGGCCGAGGATGGTGCGCGGGCCGGATTCGGTCGGTATTTGTTCCCAGAAGCTGCGCTCGGTCAGATGTGGGCAGGCATCGTGTAGTTCGGTGAGGCGATAAGAACGCGCCGCCACCACCCGCACCGATTGCAGTTTGGCCAACAGGGTTTCCGCCGGCCAGTCGGCAACATGGGCCTGGATCAGCGCGACGAAGATTTTCCAATTGTCGAGCCGTGCGCGCGGCGGCTTGAAGCGCGGGTCTTCGGCCAGTTCCGCCAGGCCAAGCGCCGGGCACATCGGGGCGAATAAATGCGCGTGCAAGTAAAACCCGACCCAGCCATCCGGGCAGCGCAACTGGCCCACCGGGGTGCGGCGGTCGCTGCGCGGTTCGAGGAAGCCGTTGGCGAGGTAGCCGGTGAC
>JANXRN010000228.1 GCA_025352995.1 Acetobacteraceae bacterium | reverse complement strand
CGCCAGCACGCACAAAGTCAGCGTCAACCCCGTCGTCACCACTGGCCAGGGCGAGCCAAGAATATTGGTCAATCCATCGCGAATAATATTGCCCCACGAAGGCTGCGGCGGCTGCACGCCGAGGCCGATGAACGACAGGGTCGCCTCTATCCGGATCGCGGTCGCAATCCACAGCGTGCCCACCACGATCATCGGCCCGGCGATGTTGGGCAGCACGTGGCGCAGCACGATCCGCAGCGGCCGTTCGCCCACCGCGAAGCTGGCCTCGACATACAAAGCCTCCCGGACGGACAAGGTCGATGCCCGCGCGACCCGGATGAAGCGCGGCAGGAAGGCGAACGACACCGCAGCGATCAGGTTGCCAAAGCCCGGCCCGAGGGCGGCGGCCAGCAAAATACCCAGCAGCAGCGACGGGAAGGCCATCAGCAGATCCGCGATCCGGCCCACGATGCGGTCGAACCAGCCGCCGTAGAACCCGGCGAGCGCGCCGATCACTGTCCCGGTCACCCCGGCCAGGATTGGTGCGGCCAGCCCGAGCAGCAGCGACCAGCGCGTGCCCAGCAGCACCCGGGCAAACACGTCCCGCCCATAGCGATCCGTGCCGAACCAGTGCGCCGCCGACGGCGGTTTCAGCCGCGCGATGAAATTCTGCGCCAGCGGGTCTTGCGGCAAAATCAATGGCCCCAGCGCGGCAATGCCGATGAAGATCACGCAAATCCCCAGGCAGATCAGGGTCATCGGATGGCGCATCAGGCGTTACCCGCGCCAATGCGCGGATCGATGGCGGCATACAGCAAATCCATCACCAGATTGACCACCACTACGCAGAGCGCGAACACCACCAGCCCGGCCTGCACCACCGGATAGTCGCGCGCCAGAATGCCGCTGACCAGCATGGTGCCGAGCCCCGGCCGGGCAAACACCAGTTCGATCGAAATCGAGCCTGACAGCATGGTCAGGATATAAAGCCCGAACCCTGTTACCACCGGGATCAACGCATTGCGCAACGCGCTGTGCCAGACCACTAGCCGTTCCGCCATGCCAACCGCGCGCGCGGTACGGATATAGTCGCGCTTAAGCACTTCGAGCAGCGATGACCGTGTGAGCCGCGCGGTGAAAGCCGCCATCACCAGCCCCAAGGTCACCGCCGGCAGCACCAGGTGATGCAACCGGTCGAGCGGCGCGGTGCCGCCGCCCATGATCGGGAACAGATCGAGCCGCAATGCAAACAAGATCAGCAGCAGCGCGCCGAGGTAAAATTCCGGCATGCATAGCCCGATCAGCGACAGCAGCCTGGCGACATAATCCGCCGTCCTGCCGCGTTGGATTGCCGCGATCACCCCGGCCGGCACGCCGATGGCGGCCCCCACCAGCATCGCCGCAAACGCCAGTTCCAGCGTGTAGGGCAAAGCGGCGGCCAACAGCCCGCCAATTGGTTCGGCGGTGCGAAACGACGCGCCGAACTCCAGCCGCGCGATGTCCCACATGAAATGGAGATACTGCACCGCCAGCGGCGCATTCAGCCCCATCGCCGCGCGAAACTCGGCCAACTGGTCGCTGGTCGCCTGATCGCCGAGGGCTGCCAGCGCCGGATCGCCCGGCAGCACCCGCATGGCGAAGAACACCAGGGTCAGCACCAGCCAGATGGTCAGCATTGCATCGATTGCGCGCCCGGCCAGATAGGCGCGCATCAGGCGGTAAAGCGCGCGCGGGCGAGGGTGAAATAGGCGTAGCTGGCGTTGATCTTGAAGCCGAGATCGAGCCGCGGGTTGCGCGCGAACACCCAATGCAGCGACAGCGCGTTGAAGGCCGGCATGTCGCGCAGGATTTTCACCTCGGCCTCCCGGGTCAGGGCCTGCCGCCGGTCAATATCCGGCTCGTTGATGATTTTCGCCAGCAGATCGTCAATTCCCGGCATCGCGGTGCCATAATGGCTGTAGTTGCGCCCGCCTTTGCCGTCTTTGCGCACGTCATTGGCGGTCGAGAAATAGGTTTGCAGCAGCGATGTGCCAACCGGCGCAGTGGTTTCCGAATTCATCCCAAAAATATTCTGATCGCGCAAATTATCGGTGTGATACGCGGTGTGATCCACCGTGCGCAGCTGCATGTCGATGCCGACCGCACGCAGCATTTCCTGGGTCATGATCATCACCGCCTGATAATCCTCCCGCGCGGAGATATAAGTTTCAAACGTCAGGCCCTTGGCGAAGCCGGCCTCGGCCAGCAATTGTTTCGCCTTGGCAGGGTTGTAGTCGTATTGCAGATCGTCCGGCAGTTGTCCCTTCTGGAACGCGCCGGGATATTCGGGTGGATTAATCGCCCAGTTATCGCCGTATAACTCGCCATAAGCTTGCTGGAATACCCGGCGATCGATGGCAAAGCGGATGGCGCGGCGCACGCGGATATCGTCAAACGGTTTGCGCGTCATATTGAACATGATCATGTTCTGGCTGCCGGGCCGGGTGAAATCGAAGGCTGCCTTGGGCGCCTGGCCGCGCACCTCATCCAGCCAACCCGGCAGGCGGATGCCTTCGATAATATCCAACTGGCCTTTGAGGAAGGCGAGCGTGCGCGCGGTCGAATCCGGCACATAGCGGAACTCCACCCCCGCCACACCCGGCTTCTGGCCGTGATACTGCGCGAACGGCTTGAGGATGACCCCGCGCTCGGCGTCATAGCTTTCGAACTCGAACGGCCCGCTGCCAATCGGGGTGCGGCGGAACCCTTGCCCGAGCTTTTCCACTGCCTTTTGCGACACCAGCAACGCTCCGCGGGCGATCATTCCAGTGGCATAGAAGGTCGGATCGGGCTGCTTCAGGGTGATGCGGAAACGGAGCTTGTCGAGCACCGCGATGTTCTCAACATTCTGATAGAAAACCCGATATTGCGATCCTCCGACCGGATCGCGCAGGCGTTCGAAGGTGAATTTCGCGTCCTCGGCTGTCGCCTCGCCATAGCCTTTGTGAAAGACCATGCCGTCGCGCAGCTTGACGGTGACGGTCTTGCTATCGGCGCTCATCTCCCAGCTTTCCGCCGCCTCGCCGACCAGCCCCTTGGGGTCGAGGTCGAAGGTGCCATAGGGTGGATCGACGAACGCGTCGAAAATCTGCCGGGTTACGTCGTTATCGGCGCCCTGCACCCCAATCGCGGGATCGAGCGAGGCCGGCTTTTCCACCGACAGGCCAAAGCGAATGATATTGTCCGATGCGCCGGCAAAAGCCGGGGTGGCAGCGGTCGCCAGGGCGGTTTGCAGCAGCGCGCGGCGCCGGATTTTCATTTTATGTCCTCCCCCAAAGCCCCAGCCTACCCGATATCCACCCGGCGACTGGCAATTTCGGCTTCGATCAACTCAAGCCCCAGCCCCGGCGTGGTTGGCAGATGGAACAGGCCATTGATCGGGCGGATCGGATGGGTGAACACGCCGTGACGCCGGGCGGACGGATCGTCCAGTTCGATCGGCTTGGTCGCATGCATTTGTGCGGCCACCACATGCATGTTCGCCATATGGCCGATGGTCGGCTGGGTCTGATGGCCGACCATTTCGACCCCGTGCGCCTGGCACAGCGCCACGCAGCGCTGCAGGCCGGTGATGCCGCCCATTTTCACAATGTCCGGCTGCACCATGGTCACCCCGGCTTCGATCAGGTCGCGCACCCCGGCCAGGGTATAAGTCTGTTCGCCGGCGGAAACTGTGATGTCGAGCCGGCGCGCCACCTCGCCCATTTCGCGGATATGATAGTGCTGCACGGGTTCTTCGAACCACCAGAAGCCGAGTTCCTCAAGCACCCGGCCAAGCCGGATCGCGCCGCCGAGCGACAGGCCGTTATTGGCGTCAAACGCCAGCGGGAAATCGTCGCCGACCAGCTTGCGTGCCGCCCGCGCTTTGGCGATATCGCCCGGGATGTCGGCATCGACCCGCACCCGGTCGCTGTCAAAGCGTATTTTGATCGCCGATGGCTTATCTTCCAGCCGCGCTTCCAGCACCCGACACATCTCATCGACTGTGCGTTCGCCGTTGCGCCCGACCGAGGCGTAAAATGGCAATTCGGTGCGCCAAGCGCCGCCGAGCAGCTTATAGATCGGCTGGCCCAGCAGTTTGCCCTTCAAATCCCACAACGCAATATCGAGCGCCGCCAAGGCCCCGCCGAGCGCGCCTTCCGGCCCGAGCGCGACCAGTTTGTGCAGCATCCGGTCATGGATCACCGCATGGTCGAGCGGATCGGCGCCGATCAGCGCATCTGCCATATGGTGCTTGAGGATGGTGAGCGAGGCGAGGCCACCTTGCATCGGCGATGCCTCACCAATTCCCACCAGCCCGACATCGGTATGTACGCGCAAGAACGCGCTGCGCTGTTCCATTGGCGCGCCTTGCGCCCAGGCGATCTGAAATGGCTCGATGCGGGTGATTTTCATGCGTGGAATTTCCCTGGCTTAAGCTGCCGGCAGCGCGCCAACCCGATTGGTATCACCGGGAATGCTACAGTCCCAGACGTCGAAAGCCCAGGGCACTCATGTTCTGGGCTTTGAAAATGGTTGGGCTATGATGCAATGCTCGCCCCCGTTTCGCTGCCCTGCAAGGAGCCGACCATGTCCAGCACCGCCACCATGGCGCCGTCCAATCAAAGCTCCGGCCCCGTCGACATTGCGTTGCGCAACCGGGCCATGCGGGTCATCCCCGGCGGGCTGTGGGGGCATATGAACGCCGCCAATCTGCCGCCCGGTTACCCGCAATATTTTGCCCGCGCCCAAGGCTGCCATTTATGGGACGTGGATGGCCGCGAGTATGTCGATTTCATGTGCTCCTGGGGTCCGGTCGTGCTCGGCCATCATCACCCGGCGGTGGAAGAAGCCGCCCAGCGCCAGGCCGCGCTGGGTGACTGCCTCAACGGGCCATCGCCGGTTCTGATCGAACTCGCCGAATTATTGGTGGACATGATCCCCCACGCCGATTGGTGCTTCCTGTCGAAGAACGGAGGGGACGCGACCACGGCCTGCGTGACGATCGCCCGCGCCGGCACTGGCAAGCGCAAAGTGCTGGTCGCCAATGGCAGCTATCACGGCGCGGTGCCGTGGTGCTCGCCATCCCTGGTCGGCGTCACCGCCGAAGATCGCGCCCATGTGATTGCGTTTGAATACAACGACATCGCGAGCCTGGAAAACGCGGTTGATGCAGCCGGCGACGATCTCGCCGCGATCATCGTGACCGCGTTTCGCCATGACATGAGCCGCATGCTGGAAATGCCGACCGAGGCTTTTGCCCGCCGCGCGCGGGAGATTTGCGACGCCCAGCAGGCCGCCCTTATCATCGACGACGTTCGTGCCGGCTTTCGGCTCGATCTTGGCGGCTCGTGGGAACCGTTGGGCGTGCGCCCCGATCTGTCAGCCTTCAGCAAGGCCATTGGCAACGGCCATGCCCTGGCCGCCATCGTCGGCAATGATCGCTTCCGCGTCGCGGCGACCAAAATCTTCACCACCGGGTCCTTTTGGTGCACTGCCGTGCCGATGGCCGCGGCGGTTGCCACGTTGACGGAGTTGCGGCGCGTCGATGGTCCGGCCCATATGCGGATAATGGGGGAAAGGCTGCGGTCCGGGATCGCGCGCTTGTCGGCCCAATATGCGATGCCGGTGATCCAAAGCGGCCCGCCGCAAATGCCGCTGATCCAGTTCGAAGGTGACGCCGACTTCCGCATCGGCACCGCGTTCTGCGCCGAGGCACTGCGTCACGGCGCATATTTCCACCCGCGCCACAACATGTTCCTGTCCTGCGCCCACACGGCGGCGGATATCGATGCTGCGTTAGGCGCGGCCGACGCCGGGTTCGCCCTGATTGCGCGCGGGTGATCGCCGGATTCTAGGGCGCAAGCATGAACTGCGCGAAAAAATCGCCGAGCGCGTCGTGGGCATCGAGCGGCAGTATGTTGGCGACGTACTGATCCGGCCGGACCACGACCATTGCGCCCTGCGCGCGGTCGATTCCGCGCAGGTCAAAAATATCGGAGCCGCTTTTAAGATCGGGCGTGTAGGCCTTCTCGTAATCGATCAACCGGAACTGGCCCTTGCGCGGCAGCAGCATGGCGGGCAGATCGGCGACCGCGATATCCCGATGCCCCTGCTGAAAAATACCGCGGACGTCGATCACGCGGTCGATGTCGGCTCCCGGCGGGGTAAATCGCCTGACCGGCGACTGATCTGATCGCGCCAGGTAGTCCATGAGCGCCCGCAGCCTGTCGGCCGCCGCATCGGCAAAAGCATAAATGCGCCAGGCGCCGTCTGCGCGCGCCGCGTGGCCCAGCTGCATCGGCTTGGCGTCCGCCAATCGGATAACCGGCGCGGAATGGAAGCGCATGCCGATTGTGAAGCCTGCCGCGAGGGCCTGGTGCGTTGCCGCCACAGTCAAGTAGGTCTCCGGTGGGTACTGCGTGCCAACCCCGGCGGTGTAGCGGCCTGACTTCACGAAATAGGCCTGAAGTTCCGCCGGATCGACGCCGCCAAGGTCCGGATGGTTCGGGTCACGCGGCGGTGAGGCCATGATTTTGGACCATTCGCGGTCAAAATCGATCAGACCTTGGGCGACCGCATGGCGCTCGGCGGAATAGGTCCGCAGCAGGTCCGGATTGGCGCGCCCTTCCAGGACAGCAGCGAGTTTCCAACCTAGGTTGTAGCCGTCCTGCATGGAGACATTCATGCCTTGGCCAGCTTTGGCGCTATGGGTGTGGCAGGCATCTCCGGCGATGAACACGTGCGGCAGACGAACCGAAGCCTCGACCGCCGGAACATCGTCGAACCGATCGGTGACGCGTTGGCCAACCTGATAGACCGCGAACCAGGCGACACTGCGCACATCGAGCGTGTACGGCCGCAAGACGCGTTGCGCGGTTTGGATGACATCGTCCTGGGTGATCTGCCGGATCGCCTCACGGTTGGCCGGATCGATTTCGCCGAGATCGACGTAAAGCCGCACCAGAAAGCCACCTTCGCGCGGGATCAGCAGGATGTTGCCCTCATCAGCCGATTGGATTGCCGCTTTCAACCGGACGTCGGGGAAGTCGGTGACGGCGAGCATGTCAACGACGCCCCAGGCATGATTGGCGAAGTCGCCTTGCGGCACCGCGCCGATCGCATCGCGCACCCGGCTGCGTGCGCCATCGCAACCGACGACATATTTCGCGCGAACGGTCTTCGGCTCCCCGGTCGCCATATTGCGCAAGGTGACCAGCACCGGATGGTCGCCGGCGGATTCGACTGTAAGCGTAACGAACTCCCAGCCATAATCGGGGACAAGGCGCGATGGCGATTTGTGCATATAGTCTTCGAGTGTGCTCAGCAGGCGTGCCTGATTGACGATCAGATGCGGAAACTCGGACAAGCCGTCGGCGGTGTCTTGCACTCGTCCGGTGCGGACGATTTTCGATCGGTCGGCCGGGGATGGCCGCCAGAACACCGTTTCATTCACCCAGTAGCCTTCGCGGATGAGGGTTCCACTCAGGCCGAACGCGTCGAACATTTCGACGGTGCGGCAGGCAACCCCGTCGGCCTGGCCGACCAGGAGCGGTCCGGCGCGACGGTCGATGATGCGGGTGGTGATGGCGGGGAAGGCTGAAAGTTGGGCCGCCAGCAGCATCCCGGCCGGGCCGCTACCGACGATGAGAACGTCCATTGTTACGGGGATTGCTACCGGGCGCTGCTCCGCGCTGGGCGCCGCCGGTTGGATAGCAGGGTCACCGGGCGCGTAGCCATTAAGGTAGAATTGCATTTTTGTCCCCCCGTCCAAAGTCCGGGCCTAACGAAGGGACGTCGCCAAGTCAAAGCGGTCGCATCAAGCGCAAAACCCGCCCGCATCGATAAGGATGCGGGCGGGCTTTGTCTCATTTGGTTGCGGGGACGCGCTGGAGGCAGGGCTGGGCCGACCTCCCCTCGAGTTCTGACGAAGACCGCTTGGCGGCGAGAGCGTGCAATTCGGCCGGAGATGATTAGGCAGAATGAGCTCCAGCCCGGCTGCCTGCCTTAACCAAAGTCTCGAAGAGCAATCGCGCTACCGCCGCAGCCGAGACTGCGGCGATGATGTGCCAGTTGTCATCCTTGTGGTCATCGCAATAGTCCACGATGCCGCGAATAACGCTAACTTCGCAGGAGCGAGACCAGGCCGCGTCGCGTATGCCAGCACTTTCCATCTCGACAGCCATTATAGAGTGTTTGTCCCGGAGCTGGTCCCTAAACACCGGATCCTTGAGGAGGGTGTCGCCGGCGCCAATCCGGCCCCAATGCACGATGGACGGCGACAGTATGCGCCTAGTATCCGACGGATGTTGGAGTTCAACACCGTCGGCCCCATAAAGGATATCGGGCGGCAAATTCTCGGGATCGATATTGAAATGGCGCAAGGCCCGATCCCTTGAAGAAATCCAACCAGTGTCAAACCCCGTTCGCTCCGATTGTAACGCGGCTACGATTTGGGCGATAGTGTATGACAGGCGCTGCGGGGAATCTCGGAATTCTACCGTCCCGTCCGACAGGCGCTTCACGTGATCGTACTCCTGGACTGAGTGAGCCACGACAACGTCACCAAGGCGAACATGCTTGGAAATATGTGAGGGTTCGGGGCATCCGCCGGCGATACCGACCATAAACACCATTGAGGGCGAAAAGGACCTTAGGAGGTCAGTGCCCGTCACCCCTGCGCGTACGTTTCCCACCTCCGACAGGACGGCGACGACGACCTTCTTTACCATGCCCTGGATTTCAAAGTCGATCATCTTGTAGATGTGAGGATCGCCATCAACGCGAAATGGGTTCCCTGTTCCAAAGATAGCTTCAACGGCCTCGCGTTCCTTCGGCAGAGCCGTCAATATCGCCAAGTCGACCCGCATAGGGCTTGGCGAACGATCGTTCGAGCCTTGAGCGTATCCGCCCGTCTGCGACACCGCGAATGCCTCCTGGAATGTTTGCTCGAAACAGAGACTCTCCAGTTCCTGGACGTGACAGTCCCGAATCCTTTTTAGAATCCCCGACGCCCGGCATACCTTTACCAGGCTCCCGAAGTCTATGTCATCATGCTTGCGCCCGGACGGGACTACGTCGCCCCCTAAAACGCTCATGTTCTGGAATACGGCCGCCCCGAAATCATTGGCGTAGCTTGCGAAATATTCGCGATTGACGATGCGGTGCAAACGGTTCTGCGTCGAGATATTGCGCGGATCAACGGGAAGCCTCTCAAGTACGTGCGGAACGATGAAGGCTTCCTGTCCAAGGCGCTCCGGGACCTCGAGCCACGCGCGCTCGAATTCACTGTCGGTCATGGCTTGCGGTCGCGCCCGGCGAAAATCCAGCAGAGTCGCTTCCGAGGCGATGCGCTCCCGCCAACCGGCGGCTATGTCTTTGGTTGCGCTCCTCGTGCGTTGTTGCCAGCCGACCAACTGCTCCGGGGACGCGGAATAGATCGCGTGCTGGGGCGAACCCGGTCGGTACTGCTCGATCTTTTCAAAACTGAATTCCGCAAGCGAACTGCCGCTTCCGACGAACTTGAAAAGATCAGCCACATCAGACTCTAGGAACTGCTTCAGAACCTTGGGCGCGACTTCAGTCTCATAGAAGGATGCAGCCGGAACCAGTATGCGGGATCCGAGCATGACCGCAAAGCGCACGGCGAGGTCCATTTCGGCAATAGCTCGCTGCCCTCGAACGAATGCGCCTCGCTCTTCAAGGAAGTGCAGATCGAAGAAATGGAGAAAGATAGCTCGTCGATGCGTAGAGCCCGGCCTTAGGACCAAGGAAGCTTGAGCTGGCTTCGATCCTGTTGACATAGATTGCGATACTGCTCTGCAAGTGATCCCAAGTCGCCCGCTAGATCGGTCACCCCCCAGGCGGACAGTTCGTCCGCATACATACTGGGAATGCCGTTTAGAACATAAATTCGCTTTCTGTCGGCGAAAGCCACAGCTATTTCCGCGAATGTATTAGGTCCGATATAGCTTGTCACTCCGTGCTTGTCGAAGTTTATGACCAGTATCCCGATGGTCCTAGGGTCTCTCACCTTCGTAATATGCGCGCGCGAAACCGCACGCTTGAATTGATTGTAGCTGGATTGCCTGCCAAACTCCGCCGCGACATCGACTTCTTCGGGCGTTACCGCCCGAACCCCGTCTTCCGCAAGCAGGCGGGCAACGCGATCCATCTCGTTGGCGAAGGCCATGCTCCCACAGATCACTAGCCTACGGTCGAAACTCTTCCTCGTTTCTGACCAGCTGTTTACAACCAGCGAGGCGGCGTTCTCCATCAAACAGTTCTCCAGTACCCGTCTCGAAAAGCCAGGCCAGTGGCTCGCGGTTCCCCACAAAGCGTAGCACGAACTCCTCCGGCGTCACCACATGGCTTGACCCGATGTGAACAGGGATGTCGTCTGGATACGCGGAGAAATAAAGAGGCTGCTTCCGCTGTAGGAGACGACCAATCTCGTAGCACGTGGTCTTGCCCACATACCCATTCTCGCCGGTGACGACATAAACCGCATCCGCCGAAAAAATGCGTTCAAGAGTCGCGGTCTGGATCTCCGCATCTGTCTTGTGCGCCAAATCCGTTGTGAACCTCACGAATTGCTCGCCGGACGCGATCTCCGCACCTGAAGGCGAGGTAACCTCAAGGCCCGCCGCACCGAATACCTGCAGTGCACTTTGAACTCTCCCATAATTGGGCCGTCGAAAACTTCCGATTAGCGCGATCTTGGCTAGCGGCATATCCCCTCCCGCTCAAAAATTCCGGTATGTGGAACCGGCTCTGAAGATTCGATTTAGCACGCACTCTGTTCCGAACCCACCTGTCCTCGAGGGGCTCTCCCAACGCAAAACGCAAAAACCGCCCCGGTTAGACCGGGACGGTTATTGATTTATCATAGATTTGGTTGCGGGGACAGGATTTGAACCTGTGACCTTCAGGTTATGAGTGTCTGAAGCCAACCTTCGCACAACTACCCAGAATTTCTAAATACTTCGTATTTTCAATAACTTACTGGACTTTCGCTGCGGCCCGCCTCATTGTC
>JANXRN010000227.1 GCA_025352995.1 Acetobacteraceae bacterium | reverse complement strand
CGCCGAATGCATTGCCACCACCGACTATGGCGGCCCGGTAGTTGCCATGGTGGCGCGCGGCAACCGCGCCGGCACCCAATTCCACGTTGAAAAAAGCCAGGAGGTCGGGTTGCGCATCCTGGCCAATTTCCTGCGCTGGGATCCGAAATAATGGACGACACTGACGACCGCACCGCGGCAAGCTCGGAAAATCTCGCCGTCGAGCGGCCCACGGAGTTCTCCAACGACGATCTGGCGGCGCTGTGCGAGGCGACCGATGCCGCGATCATCGAAGGTGGCGGCTTCGGCTGGGTCAACCCGCCCGGCCGCCAGGCGCTGGAACGCTATTATCGCGGCATCTTGCTGGTGCCGGAACGCGAATTATTCATCGCCCGGCTTGATGGCATCATTGTCGGCTCCGCCCAGATGGTCCGACCGCCGCGCAACAATGAAGCCCAGGCGTTTGCCGCCCAGCTGATGCACAGCTTCATCGCGCCCTATGCCCGCGGCCACGGACTGGCCAAGCTGCTGACGATCCGGGTCGAGGACGGCGCGCGGGCGCTGGGCTACCATGTGTTGAACCTCGATGTGCGGGAAACTCAGACGGCGGCGATCGCGTTGTATGAACAGCTCGGCTATCAGCGCTGGGGTACTCACCCTGCCTATGCGCGGGTGCGCGGCAACACCGTACGCGGGATATTTTTCTATAAAACCTTGCAAACCGGCAGCAGGATCGCCTGACCGATGCAGATCGTCACCATCATCGCCGGCTATTTTGTGGTCTGGTGGATCGTGCTGTTCGCGGTGCTGCCGTTCGGCACACGCCCGGCGCCGGCCGCTGATGCCGCGACGGGCTGGCGTGGCGCGCCGATTGCGCCGCGCTTCTGGCGAACCGTGCTCGCAACGACTTTGGTGGCAGCAATCGTATGGGGCGTGGCGGTGCTGGTGATCACCAGCGGCTGGGTCAGTTTCCGCAGCGGGACCTTCGCACTGACGCCTTGAGGGGCTATGCATATTTTCTGGGCACTTTGCCCAATCACCACGCAGATACGACTAATTACTGCGCAAATCTTGTCTGAACGGCGCATTTTTCAGCAAAAAACACGAAAAAATGCTGGACGGAAGTGCGTGGTGGACGCAATCTCACGGCGAGGACGAGGCGCTGCCTCTTCCTGCCGTGTGACTGGCGTTTCCTCCCTAAACTTGGCCCGTGGCGCACGCCTGCGCCCGGGCCTTCTTTTTGTCTACATGAGTTCATCGCGCGGAGTCACGCGGATTCGGCGTTTTTTAACTAAATTTGAGTGTTTTATTTCGCGCGGCCGTTGTGCAACGCAGCAATATTCCAAACACCGCAATGGATTTCGTCCTGGGCCAGATTGCTTTAGAGTTCCTACCCCAGCAGCTAATGGACAAATCACCGCAATGCGCCTGACCCGCAGCCTCGTGCCGACCATCAAGGAAATCCCCTCGGAAGCGCAGATCGCGTCGCACCGGCTGATGCTGCGGGCCGGGCTGGTGCGCCAGACATCGGCCGGGATTTACGCGTGGCTGCCCGCCGGCTACCGGGTGCTGCAAAACATCGCCCGCATCGTGCGCGAAGAACAGGATGCATCCGGCGCGCAGGAAGTACTGATGCCAACCTTGCAGTCCGCCGATCTATGGCGCCAGTCCGGTCGCTATGACGGCTATGGCGCGGAAATGCTACGGCTGAAGGATCGCCATGAACGCGATCTACTCTACGGGCCGACCAACGAAGAAATGATCACCGATCTGCTGCGCCAGTCGATCAAATCCTATCGCGAGTTGCCGCAAAATCTTTACCACATCCAATGGAAATTCCGTGATGAAGTCCGCCCCCGCTTCGGCGTGATGCGCGGCCGCGAATTCCTGATGAAGGACGCCTACAGCTTCGACCTCGACCAGGCCGGCGCGGTCATCGCCTACCGCAAGATGATGCTGGCCTATATGCGCACCTTCCGTCGCCTCGGCGTCCAGGCAATCCCGATGGCGGCCGATACCGGGCCGATCGGCGGCGATCTGAGCCATGAATTCATCATTCTGGCCCCGACCGGCGAAAGCCAAGTTTATTACGACGCCGCGTTTGAAACGATCGATACCTCGCCGGCGGCGTTTTCATTCGACAGCGAAGCAGATCTCGAACGTTTCGCCACCTTGATGACCACACCCTACGCCGCCACCGACGAAAAGCATGACGAAGCCGCGTGGGCCAAAGTCACCAACAAACGCGAAGGCCGCGGCATCGAGGTCGGGCAGATCTTTTATTTTGGTACCAAATATTCCGACCCGATGGGGCTGCGCGTCGCCGGACCTGATGGCGCCCAGGTCATTCCGCACATGGGCAGTTACGGGATCGGCGTGTCGCGCCTGGTCGGCGCACTAATCGAAGCCCACCACGATGACGCCGGCATCATCTGGGATGACGCCGTCGCGCCCTGGAAAGCCGCGATCCTCAACCTTAAAATGGGTGACGCCGCCTGCAACGCGATCTGCGAAGACATCTACGCCAAACTCGCCGGCAACGCGCTCTATGATGATCGCGATGAGCGTGCGGGGGTGAAATTCAACGATGCCGATCTGATGGGGCACCCTTGGCAAGTGATCGTCGGGCCTCGGGGGGCGGCGAAGGGGATGGTGGAGTTGAAGCGGCGGGCGACGGGGGAGCGGATGGAGGTTTCGGTGGAAGATGCGATCAGGAAGGTCTTCTTTTTGTGAACAAAAAGAAGCAAAAAAACTTCATCCCTTCCTTGCCGTTGGCTCGGGCCCTCCGCAATGGCACGGCAACCGTACCGACGTGTGAAAAAGTTTTTTTGGTTCTTTTTGTTCACAAAAAGAACAACTCTTAAATGTTCACTCCCTTCGAGCGCCTCGTCGCCGGCCGCTATCTCCGTGCCCGCAAAGGCGAACGCTTCGTGTCGATCATTGCGATCTTCTCCTTGGTCGGCATCGCGCTGGGGGTAGCGACCCTGATCGTTGTGACATCGGTGATGACCGGGTTTCAGCGGGAGCTTGTCGGGCGCGTCCTGGGGGTCAACGGGCACATCACCTTGGATGCTTATCAGGGCGAGAAAATCATCGACTATGAACCGTTGGCCGCCGCCATTGCAGCTTTGCCGGGGGTGAACGCAGCGCTGCCGATGTTGGATGGCCAGGTGTTTTTGACCACCGAGGGCCGGCAGGGCGGCTCAGGCGGCCTGGTGCGCGGCATTACCGCGGAATCATTGCGCAAGATCGCGCCGATTGCCGATCATATCGTTGCGGGATCGCTCGATGAATTCAAGGGCGATGACGCGCTGGCGGTGGGGGTAAGCCTGGCGGCCAATAACCGGCTGACCATCGGCAGTCGGCTGACCCTGATTTCCCCGCAGGGGCAGGCGACGGCATTTGGCAACATGCC
>JANXRN010000205.1 GCA_025352995.1 Acetobacteraceae bacterium | reverse complement strand
AGCTGAGTTTCCCGACTGCGCGCGGGTGGTTGATTCCGCGCCTGGGTGACGCGGCGAAGTTTGGTGCGATGCTGGAGGCGCTGCTGACGCAGGAGGAATGCGTTCGGTTTCTGGATGAGGTTCCGCAGGCTCGGAAGATTGTGGGCGTGCTGGCGCGGATGTTGATTCCGGAGCCGGGCAAGCCGGCGCCGAAGATGAAGCGGGCGGTGGTTTGGCCCCCGGCGGCGTGGGTTGAGGCGGTTCGGCAGGCGGGAATGAGTGTGGGGCGGACCGGCAAGCTTGAGTGGGCGTGAGAGGGAGGTGGGAAACGTGCGTTCTATTTGTTACGATATCAGAATAAATAATTATAATAATGAGTAATTTACAATGAATTGGTGGAATCCCAAGCGGCATTCCACCCTACAGGCGGAGGCGGGAATGGCGTGACAATTTTATTGTAATTTCGTAATCAATGGCAAGAGTAGCCGACCCAACGGGCAGGGAGTACCAGTGGGAGAAAGTTTTTTTGGTTCTTTTTGTTCACAAAAAGAACTGCTTGCCTTCCTTAATCGATTAACTTCCGGTTCCGAAGCTCCATCACCACCTGATCCGCCAGACTCTCAGCGCTTTCATCGACGGTGCGGAGGTGGATTTCGGCGGCCAGCGGCGCTTCGTACGGTGCATCGACGCCGGTGAAGTTCTTGATCTGGCCGGCGTCGGCCTTTGCGTAGAGGCCTTTGGGGTCGCGTTTGCGGCATTCATCGACCGGGGTATCGACGAAGACTTCGATGAATTCCCCGTCGGCCACCCTTTCGCGGGCGAGGAGGCGTTCGGCCCTATATGGCGAGATGAAGGAGACGAGGACGATCAGCCCGGCATCGACGCAGAGGCGCGATACTTCGGCGACGCGGCGGATGTTTTCGACGCGGTCGGCTTCGGAGAAGCCGAGGTCTCGGTTAAGGCCGTGGCGGACGTTATCGCCATCGAGCAGGATGGTGTGGCGGCCGATTGTGTGGAGGCGTTTTTCGACCAGGTTGGCGATGGTGGATTTGCCGGCGCCGGACAGGCCGGTGAACCAGAGCACGGCGGGGTGTTGGCCTTTGAGGGCGGCGCGGGCGGCTTTGTCGACCTCGGCCTGGTGCCAATGGACGTCAGAGGCGATGCGGTCGGTGCCTTCGATCATGCCCGCGGCGACGGTGTTGCGGGTGACGCGGTCGATAAGGATGAAGCCGCCCATGACGCGGTTCTGGCGGTAGGGTTCAAAGGTGACGGCTTGGGCGAGGGAGAGGTTGACGAGGCCGATTTCGTTGAATTTGAGGTCTCGGGCCGGGTTTTCATCGAGCGTATCGACGTCGAGGACGTGGCTGACGCTGGAAACGGTGGCGGTGACGATGCGGGTGCCGAGCATCATTTGGTACGATCGGCCGCGGAAGAGCGGGATTTCATCGAACCAGGCGAGGCGGGCGACGAGTTTGTCGGAGGTTTCGGGCAGTGGGGTCATTGCCAGCACGTCGCCGCGGGAGACATCGATTTCGGTATCGAGCACGATGGTGACGGCGGTGCCGGCTTGGGCTTCTTGCAGGTCACCATCCATGGTGACGATGCTGGTGACGGTGGCGGCAACGCGGGACTGGACGTTGGTGATTTTGTCGCCGGGGCGGACGCGGCCTGCGGCGACGGTGCCGGAGAAGCCGCGGAAGTTGAGGTCGGGACGGTTCACATATTGTACCGGCATGCGGAACGAAGCGGATGGGGGGGCGGGGATTTCAGCTTCCTCGAGCACGGAAAGGAGGATTTTGCCAGTGTACCACGGCATGTTGCGGCTGGGCGCGGTGACGTTATCCCCCACGACGGCGGCGACCGGGATGGCGATGACGGACAGGCCGCCGAGCTTTTCGGCGAAGGCGGCGAAGCCGGTGGCGATCGCGTCGAAGACGGATTGGTCATAGCCGACCAGGTCCATCTTGTTGACCGCGAGCACGATCTGTTTGATGCCGAGCATGGCGGCGATGGTGGCGTGGCGGCGGGTTTGGATCAGCAGGCCTTTGCGGGCATCGACGAGCAAAACCGCAAGGTCCGACATTGACGCGCCGGTGACCATGTTGCGGGTATATTGTTCGTGGCCGGGCGTATCGGCGAGGATGAAGCGGCGGGCCGGGGTTTCGAAATAGCGATAGGCGACATCGATGGTGATGCCTTGTTCGCGCTCGGCCGCCAGGCCATCGACGAGAAGGGCGTAATCGATCCCGCCGGGGACGGTGCCGTAGCGGGCGCTGTCACGGGCGAGGGCGGCCTGCACGTCATCGGGGATGCGGCCGCATTCGTAGAGCAGGCGGCCGATCAGGGTGGATTTGCCGTCATCGACGGAGCCGCAGGTCAGGACGCGGAGGAGGGAAGCGGGCATTAGAAATAACCCTCCCGCTTTTTCTTTTCCATCGAGGATTCCTGGTCCTGGTCGATCAGCCGGCCGGCGCGCTCACTTTCGCGGGTGGTGTGCATTTCGGCAACGATTTCGGCGATGGTGGCGGCAGGCGACGCGACAGCGGCGCTGAGCGGATAGCAGCCGAGGGAGCGGAAGCGGACCAGGCGATCTTCGGGGACTTCGCCGGGGCGGAAGCGGAAGCGTTCGTCATCGACGACGATCAGGCTGCCGTTGCGGATAACGGTGGGGCGCAGTTTGGCGAAATAGAGCGGGACGACAGGGATGTTTTCGGCTTCGATGTAGGTCCAGATGTCCAGTTCGGTCCAGTTCGACAGCGGGAAGGCGCGCAGCGATTCACCGGCGCCGAGTTGGCCGTTATAGACCGACCAGAGTTCCGGCCGCTGGCGTTTGGGGTCCCAGGTTTGGCCGGGGCCACGGATGGAGAAAATCCGTTCCTTGGCGCGGGAGCGTTCTTCGTCGCGCCGGGCGCCACCGATGGCGGCATCGTAGCCGCCTTGGGTCAGCGCGAGTTTCAGGGCTTCGGTTTTCATGACACTATTGTAGTGAATACTGTCATGGTCGAACGGGTTGACGTTGTCGCGGATGCCCTCGGG
>JANXRN010000188.1 GCA_025352995.1 Acetobacteraceae bacterium | reverse complement strand
AGGAATGGATGAAGTTTTTTTGGTTCTTTTTGTTCACAAAAAGAACTGCTTACCTTCTGATTTTCCTTGACTGGGAGCCTTGCTTAACAAAGAACCCGCGCAGTTATTCAGATTTTTCCACCAGCGTCGCCGCAATGATGTCGGCAACGGCGGTTTCGCCTTGCGCGCGCAGCCCGGCGACCACGCCCTGACGGTCAGCGGCGCTGCGATTCTGGCTCATTTTCCATTGGCCCTCGATCTTGGTGGAGCGCAGCCGGAAAGCACGGATGCCGCGCAGCATGCCTTCCATATAGGAAGCCGGCGGGGTGTCGGGGGTGAAGCCGAGAGGGTCGTGGGCGGACAGGCCGTGCAGGATTTCGAGCGTCCCGGCGGCGTCATCGACGGGTTCGAGCACACCATGAACATGGACCGCGATATAGTCCCAGGTCGGGACGGCCGGTTGGGTGGCGTACCAGCCGGGCGCGATATAGGCGTGCGGGCCACCGAAAATCGCCAGCGCCTGGCCACCCTCGAACGCCGCGCACTGGGTGTTGGGACCGCCGAGATGGGCGGACAGCACGAGGCTGTCGCCATCGCGCGCGACCAGGAACGGGACGTGCGACGCCTCCATACCGGCATCGGTGCGGGTGACCAGCATGCCGAAGCTGTTTTCGGCGATCATCGCGGCAAGCCGGTCGAGATCGGTTTCGGTAAAGGCGGGGCGCAAATACATCTCAGGCTCCAGTTGGCGGACGGGCTGCGATAGGCTAGAATTGGTCTATCATGCCAGACCAAATATTGGAAAATCGACCGGACCAATTTCGCCAGCAAGCCGTATTCGATCGGCTGCGGCTGGGAATTATGGCCGGCACGTTTGGTGGCGGGGCGCGGCTGCCGCCAAGCCGGCATCTGGCTGATGAGCTGGGGGTGAGCCGGCAGACCGTTGTGCTGGCCTATGAACGGCTGGCGGCGGAAGGCTATGTGCGGGCGCGGACTGGCAGCGGTACGTTCGTTGCGACTGATCTGCCAGATGCGGCACCGCCGAAAGCCGGCTTGCCAAAAGCTGTGACCATTCGCCTGTCGGCGCGCGGGGCGGCGATTGCGGCAACGCCAGTTTCCGCCGCAGCCTTCGTGCCTGGCGACGGGCTGCTGGCCGCTGGCGGACCGGCGCTGGAGTTGTTTCCGGCCGCCGCCTGGGCGAGCGCCACGGCGCGGGTGTTGCGCCGCCTGACGCCGGATTTGTCGGCCTATCCGGATTTGCAGGGGGTGATGGCGCTGCGGGCGGAAATCGCCGGACATCTGGCAGCGACGCGCGGGTTGTTAACCACGCCGGAACAAATTGTGGTCACGTCCGGCACCCAGCAGGCGCTACGGGTGGCGGCCGACATGCTGCTCGACCCCGGCGATCCAGCCTGGGTGGAAGACCCGGGCTATATTGCCGGGCGCGGCGCGCTGGCTGCGGCCGGCGCGCGCCTGGTGCCGGTGCCGAGCGATGGCGATGGGATGGATGTTGCCGCCGGGATGGCGCGGGCGCCGGATGCAAGGCTGGTGCTGGTGGCGCCATCGCATGCGACGCCGCTGGGCGGCGCGCTGCCGATCGGGCGGCGGCTGGCGCTGCTGGACTGGGCGGCGCAGGCGGATGCCTGGGTGCTGGAAGATGATTGCGACTCGGAATTTCGTTGGGAGGGCAAGCCGTTGCCCCCCCTGGCGACGTTAGATCGGGCGGGGCGGGTGATTTACTGCGGCACCTTCAGCAAGACCCTGGCGCCGGCGCTGCGGATTGGCTTTGCGGTGATGCCGCAAGCGATGGTGGCGCCGTTCGTGCGGGCCCGCGCGCTGTCCGATCGTGGGCCGGCGGCGTTGGCGCAGGCGGTGCTGGCGGACTTCATGGCGGCGGGGCGGTTGGCGCCGCATATTCGGCGGATGCGGACGGAATACGCCAAGCGGCGTGCGGCGTTACTGACGGCGTTGGCGCGGCATTGCCCGGAGGTGCGCGCGGTGGAGGCCCCAGGCGGGTTACATCTGGTGCTGGCGCTGCTGGGTGGGAATGAGGCCGCGGTGGTCGTGGCAGCGCGGGCACGCGGTTTGGCGGTGTCGCCGTTGGCTGGATATTATGTCGGGCCGTCGCGGATGGCCGGGCTGGTGGTGGGGTTTGCGTCCTTGCCCGTGGCGCGGGCGGGTGAGGCAGCAAAGCGGTTGGCGGGGGCTATCAGGGCGGTGGGGTGATTTCGGGTGTGATCGTGTGTTATATTTACTTGACAAATATGCCGATAAATGTTAGCAACACGCATGTTCACATTCACCTTCCTCCTCACCAGGCTGCAAGCCGCAATCGCGGTGGTGTCGGCGCGCGAGCATGCGCTGACGGCGCTGCTGGTGGCGGTGTGGGGGCGGATCGGGCGGATTAGCCGGCGGCTGGAGCGGTTGGTGGTGCTATGGCGGGCGGGGCTGTTGCCGCAAGCCCGGGCGCCGCGTGCCGGGCGGCGGGGCTTGCCGTCGGGCGAGAAGATTATTTCGGTTTTCCCGACGGTGCCGGCGTGGCTGGTGGCGGCAGTGCGCGAGGCGGCGCCGTTGGGCGCGCAGCTGGAAGCGATGATGTCGGAGGAGGAGTGCGCCCGGTTTCTGATCGAGGTGCCGCAGGCAAGGCGTTTGCTTGGCGGGCTGTGCAGGATGCTGGGGGTTGGGGTGCATCGGGCGCGCAAGCCAAGGGCGGTGTGGGTGGTGCCAAGGGCGGCAACGCGGATGGCAGCGCCGGCGGGGTTGGTGTTGGGGCCGCGTGGCCGGCTGATTTATGTTTAGGCGGCTTGGGGAGAATTGCGATCTTTTTGTTACGTATTAGCAATTAAA
>JANXRN010000184.1 GCA_025352995.1 Acetobacteraceae bacterium | reverse complement strand
AAGGGATTTGAGGTCATTCCGAAGCGGTGGGTGGTTGAACGAACGCTGGCCTGGCTAAATCGCTGCCGCCGACTGGCGAAGGATTTTGAGAATCTGACCCGAATGGCGGTGGCGTTTCTGCGCTTGGCATCAATCCGAATGCTGCTGAGAAGACTCTGTAATCCTATATGAACCTTTCGGACGGACTCTAATGCAAGTGCTATTGTCGATAGCGTCAGAACGACTAGCCATGTTTGCGCATTGTCGTTCCAGCGATACGCTGTTTCTACTGATATCTCTGAGAATGGCCACATACAACCCTCATCTATTCCCTGGCGTTAGCTTAGGCCGGCTAAGCATCGTATCACAATCGAGGATTGGCATAGAGTTCAAGACGGCAACCGGACGGCCCGGACGCAGGCTTGTAGCCGTTCGTCATTGGGTTTGCCCGCATAGACGTCAACCGTGATGTTGCCCATTTCGTGCCCCGCGATGGCCGCAACGGTCTGCCGGTCTATCCCCGCGTTAAGTGCGGACGTGATGAACCACCGGCGGAACGAATGGAAGTCGCACCGGCTTTGCTGACTGCCGGGCAGCACTTCATGCACGCCCTGCCGCTTCCTGTAGTAGCCAAATCGCTTGCTTGCGGCCATCCCGCGGTCCCGTCCTGGCTTCGGGGGGCCGCCCGGCTCGTGGATCAGGTAGCCGGTTGGGGCCTTACCGTCCGTCCGGCGTTGTATGATGCCCACTAGGTCCGGGTGGATCGGCACGCGGCGTTCGCCCGCATGGGTCTTCCTGCCCCCGACGTTGAACCAACCGGCCTCACAGTCCGCCACGGTCAACCTATAGATTTCTTCAATCCGTAGTGCCGTTAGCGCCCCGATGCGGATCACGTCGGCTAACTCTACGTCTGGCCGTCCGTTCAATAGGCGGATCATTTCGTCCGTCGTGAAGGGGCGTTTGGGCTTCGGCTCGCCCGGTCTGCGGACATTCGGTAGCGTCTGACCGCGCCACGGGTTCTTCTCGCAATGCGCCCGTTTGATCAACCAAGTCCAATAGCCGGACGGGCCGACCATCTTGCGGTTTGCAGTCGTGCGGTTCGTCCCCGCCGCGACGAAGTGCCCCGAATAGCGCCCCGCGACCTGTGCGGTTACCGCTTCGATTGTTTCTGGCAGTCCCACGGCCCGCATCCATTTGGCGAAGTCCCCCAGGTCGCGGCGATACTGTGAGACGGTGCGGGCATTGACCTGCCCCCGCCGACCCCCTTCGGCAAGCCATGCGTCCTGGTAGAACAGCAGGGGCGTAGAGTAGCCCTGTGCGACTGACGCCAGTATCGCCGCGTCCTCGGGGCGTCCCTCTAGGAAACGCATCCGGTCAATCTCTTCGTGTAGTGCCAGGTCGAATGCCTCACGGGCAATTACAGCGCGGTCTGTGGTCGGCGGGGCGTTCCATGGGTCGATTGGCGTGCCGACCCAAGCCGCTGCGATGGCTGAGGGGTCGCCCCGGTCAATACGCTTGGAGAACTCTAGCCATTCCATGCCGGCCTCAATCAGCGGGTCGGGTCGGTCGGTCGATAACGCCTTCGCCATGAGGGCTTCAAACTCCGCAAGCTTGGCGTGGCGACGCGCGCGGGCGACGTGCAGGTCGTGTGTTCCCAGAGACGCCACGAACCGGCGCTTGCCGACCCGCGCCCATAGTTTCCGGGGGACTGCCTTAACCGCGAACCATGTCAGGCCGCGCCGCTCGAGCCATCGCGTATCGACCATGCTCCCACCGATGCTCCCACACGATTGCTCCCACCAATCTGATTGACAAGCCCTTTATAGTCAATCACTTCTGGCACTTAGGGACGCTTATCTTAGGTCCCTCCCGCCCCAGCCAACGCGGCGAAAACCACAAAGGTATCCTTGCGCCGCCATCGTCCATCAGCCCAAACTGCTGCCGCTGGACGAACCGCTGTCAAATCTCGATGCTAGCCTGCGCGATGCAGGTCGTCCTCCAGCACGCAAGCGTCCTCGGCGCCTCGCTCCGCTGCGACGTGCTGGCCGCGGGCGATTTGCTGTAGCGCGGTTTAAATCCTACGGGACTGCAATGATCAGCGCATCGACCACATGGACCTCGCCACTTCCCGGCGCGACCAGCACCGGGTTGATGTCGCATTCGCCAAGCAGATCCCCCAGATCGGCCGCCAGCCGGGACAAATTGCTCGCCAGTCGCGCCAGCGGGCCGATATCGGTTGCCGGCACCAGATTGCGATAGCCACCTAACAGCGCCCCCAGCCGGGTTTCCCCGATCATTTCGCCCGCACGGGCGGGCGTGAACGGGCAAAGCTCCAGGCTGCGATCGGCCTGAAGCTCGACCATGGTGCCGCCGGTGCCGATGGTGAGCAGAGTGCCGAACGGGGGGGCTGCGACAAAGCCCGCCATCGCCTCGATCTGCCCGATCAGCTGGGCTTGCAGTTCAAAGGCGGTCAGGCGCGCGGCGGGCAAGGCATTGCGAACTTGCGCCGTCATCCTTGCCATCGCGGCGCGCAGCGCATCGGGACCGGCAATGCCGAGCGCGACCCCGCCAACATCGGACCGATGCGCGATGTCGGGGGAGGCGATTTTCAGCACCACCGGGTAGCCAATGCGGTCAGCCTCGGTGACCGCGCTGGCATCGTCGGGCGCATCCGCACTGGCAACGAACGGAATGTCGTAGGCCATCAGCAAGCGCCTGGTGAGGGACGCCGGCAGTGCGCCGCGATGCCCCATGATCGCAGCGCGTAGCGTTGTGCAATCGGGATGGGGCCTATGCGTGGCCGGCGGGGCACTGGCGCGACGGGCGACCCCAAGCGTGCCAAGATTGCGCAGCGCGATCATCCCGGCGCGCAACCCGCGCAAAACCGGCACCCCGTCCATCATGGCGTGAATGGTGGGATGGGTGTTTTCCGCACTTGGCGACAGCATCACCACCGGCTTTTCCGTCCGTCCGGCGTGCAGGCCATATTCGATCATGTGCGGGGTATAGTTGGTGCGCATCGCATCCGTCAGGCTCGCCTGCATGTCCTGGATGAAAACCAGCGTATCAACGCCGGGATCGTCCAGAATGGCAGCGATGGCGGCGCGGTCCTGATCGGGCGTGTGGTTGACCGTCGCCCCGAGATCGAGCGGGTTGCTGCCCGCAGCCCCAGGCAAGGCTGCGATGATTGCGGCCCGGGTTTGCCGGCTGAAGTTGGTCGGCGTCAGGCCAAGATCGGTTGCGACATCGCACGCCAGCGCGGTTTCGCCGCCGGAAATCCCAACAATCCCGAGCCGGCTGCCACGCGGCAGGCGATCGGTCGCGGAAAAACATTCCAAGGTCGCAATCAGTTCGTCATAATCCCGCGCCACAGGCACCGAAAGCCCGGCGAAAAACCGGTCATAGGCCTCCGCCCGGCTGATCATCGCGCCAGTATGGGCCTGCACCGCGCGGTTGCCGACATCGGAGCGGCCGACTTTGAGCACCGCGAGCGACTTGCTGGCGGCGAACACGGTCCGCACCGCGTCGGCGAATTCATCCGGGCGCTGGATCGACTCGAGCACCACGCCAATCACCGAGGTGCGCGGATCGCTGGCAAAAAACCGCATATAGTCGGGCGCGGTCACCTGGAATTCGCTGCCCATAGTGACGATGGTGGACATGCCGAACGATGCCGAATTGATCAGCGAAATCGCCGCCGAGCCCGATTGCGCAATCACCGCGACGTTGCCCGGCCGAAGCTTGGCACTGCGCGTCGCTGGGTACAACGGCATGTTCTCGTAAAGGTCGATCAACCCCATGCAGTTGGGGCCATGGATCGCCATCATTGATCGATCCGACACCGAACGGAAATCACGTTCCTGCTCGGGCGAAAATCCGTTGCTGAACACGACAGCAGACCGAACGCCAGCGGCTTCGAGCGCTCGTAGTGCGGCCGCAACCCCGCTCGCCGGAATGGCGACTACGGCGGTGTCCACACCAGGTGGTAAGGCGGCGATACAAGCAGCAACTGGCAAGCCGTTGATTTCGGTCGCAGTCGTGTGAACTGGGATGATGC
The DNA here is from genome assembly GCA_025352995.1 of Acetobacteraceae bacterium. GTDB lineage: Bacteria > Pseudomonadota > Alphaproteobacteria > Acetobacterales > Acetobacteraceae > CAITOL01. Next base: position 21,271 of record JANXRN010000184.1, on the reverse strand, counting down.
GGCCCTTGAAGCCCGCGCCCTGCAAATTGCCGATCACCTGGTTGCCCTGGGTAATCCGCGTCGCCGACGCGCCCAGCACGGCAATTGTCGCCGGGCGCATGATCGGGGTGACATCCCTGAGCATCGCGCTCAGCCCCGCCGCAGGAAGGTTTTTGCGTTGCCGTAGAACCATTTTTCCAACACCGCCGGCCGCAGCGGCAGCGCCTGGTATTCGGCGATCAAGGTCTCAAACGGAATGTTGAATGTGCTGCGCGACAGGCCAACCATGATCTTGTCCTGCAACAAGGTATTGCCGAATTGCAGGAAGCCTTCCCAGCCCGATCCCGGCGTCGCGAAATGGCGCGGGCGATGGGCGGCAGTATCGCAATAAAGATTGGGGTGGCGGCGCAGCAGCGCGATCATGTCGGTCACCCAGGGCCACCCAGCGAGGCCGGCAACGATGCGCAACTCTGGAAAATCCATTGCCACCTGATCGAGATGGCGCGGATGGCCGATGTCATACTCCCGATCATTGGCATAGGGCATCGCGGTATAAACCCGCACTGGCACATCAAGCTCCACACATTTGGCATACAGCGGATAATAGCGCCGGTCCGACGCCGGGATGCCGTTATACAGCGCCACCACCCGCAACCCCCCGATATGATGGTCGCGCACCAGGCGCTCGAAGTTGCGCACCCCGGTCATCCCGTCGAGCGGGCTGGTCGCCGACAGCCCGATGAAGCGGTCCGGATGGGCGGTACAAATCCGCGCCATGGTGGCGTTCGAGGACCCGAGCACGCCGAAGGCAATCCCGGCCTTGTCCATATCAGCAATGAATTTGGTGATGCCGCCATCGTCTTCCATCGGCGGCGGCGGGGCGGCTTCCGGCGATAGCGGGCGGCCTTTGAAGATGTGCTGGTAATTGTCGAACCCGTAGCCTGGCGGGCGCGGCTGGCGATCGGCCACCGGGTTGCCGGGGCGGCCCTGCATGGCGTCCCAGTAGCCGGGTTCTTCCTCGCTGCGCGGGAGGTTCATTTCCAGGTCGATAATGCGGGGCATGGTGGTCTCCATTGAGGGAGGCGAAGCAAGGTAAGGCGTTCTTTTTGTGAACAAAAAGAACCAAAAAAACTTTTTCTCACTTTGGTACGGTTGCCGTGCGACTGCGGTGGAACCCGAGCCAACGGCAACGAATTGATAAAGTTTTTTTGCTTCTTTGTTTTCAAACAAAGAAGTCCTTCTTTCTAATCACGTCGCAGCCGAGCGCCGGCCGCTTCGGCTTGCGCATCAGTCATCGCGACCGGGTTGAAGGTCACCAGCCCGTCATCCAGCCGGCCCAGCCCGCACGCGATTGCCGGGCTGCCGGCCAGCAATTGCCGCGCCAAAGCCTCGGCCGCTTCGGGCGAGCCGGCATTGAGCGACAAGATCGGGATCGGTCCTGAGGTGATTTCCATATCCGACCGCCCGGACGCGGTGGCGATCAATTGCAGTCGGTTCTGCCATGCGGCCCGGCGCGCGACCGGATCGGCGGCGGCAAAGCGGGTCAGCGCCACGCAGAGGCCAGCGATTTCCTCCTTGCCGACTTTGCACGACCGCCCGATGCCGTGATGCGGCAGGCCACGCATCTGGCGCAGGACGGCAAATTCATCGGGCGGGGCAAAGAAACTGTCGAACACGTCAAGATCGAGCATTTGCAGCAACGCGGACGCCACCAGATCGGACCGGCCTGCCAGAATGCCGGACGATTGTGGCCCGCCGATCGCCTTGCCGCCGGAGAAGCAGACCAGATCGGCGCCGTCATCGAGGAAGCGGCGCAAATTGCACGATGGCGGCAACTGCCCGGCGGCATCGACCAGCACGGGCAGGGAATGTTCGCGGGCAATTTCGGCCACCGCGCGCAAGGATGGCTTCGAGCGCGGCTCGGCAAGATAATAGATGCCTGCCGTGTTCTTAGTGATGGCGGCGGCAATTTCCCACGCCGCCGCGTCGCGCACGCCGGGGCCGGAGACGCGATCGGGGATGCCGACCTCGACAATGCGTCCACCGGCGACCAGCAAGGCACGATCATACATGTTGCGCTGGCTGCGCACGACGATGAAGTCCCGCCGCCCGTCCTGGACTTCCGGCAAGGCGTTCATCCGCACCGGGTCAAGCCCGGCGATGCAGGCCGCCGCGCCGAGCAGCACCGCGGCGGACGCGCCCGATGTCACGATGCCGGCTTGCGCGCCAGTAGCGGTGCGGATTACCCGGCAGGCGGCGGCTTGCAGTGCGACCATATCGACCGATGCTTCGGACGCTTCACGCATCGCTGCGGTCACCTCCGGCGCCATCATTCCGCCCGACAGGCGGGTGACCGTGCCGCAGGCATTGATCAGCGTTGCGACTCCAAGTTCGTCGTAGATGCCCATGTATCCGCCGACATTCCCTCTGTGCCCGACCAGACGGGCAGGTTTTGCGGCAGAGCAACCGCGTTTGCCGGGGCTGTCAATATCGCCCCTGCCGGGTTAGCGTCGCGGTGCTCAGGAAACGGGGGTTGCCATGACGAACTGGACCGGACTTGCCGCGACGATTGCGGCCGCCGAAAGCGCGGGCTGCAAGCTTGGGGTGAGCGTGATTGCCCCTGATGGCAGCCGCTTCGCCCATGATGCGGACCGCCGCTACGTCGCCGCCAGCACGGTGAAAATCGCCATCATGGTTGAATTATTCCGCCGGATTGACGCCGGGCGCGACGGGTTGGACCAGATCCACGTCCTGCGCGCCGAAGACCAGGCGACCGGCGGTGGGGTGGTCAAGGAACTGCATCCCGGCATCGCCTTCACCGTCGGCGACCTTTGCTATCTGATGATGGCGATCAGCGATAATTCGACCACCAACATCCTGATCGACCGGGTCGGCATGGCGGCGGTCAACGCCACCATGCAAAGCCTCGGCATGAAACAATCCGTGCTCGGCCGCCCGATGCGCGGCCGCCCGCCCGTTGCGGGGGAGAGTGAGAATTGGGCGGTGCCCACCGAGTATGCCGACCTGATTGCCGCCTTGTTCGCCAACAAAGCTGCCTCGGCGGTGTCGTGTGCCGCGATGATCGGGCAGTTGGAGAAGCAAACCAACGATCGCCGCATCGCCCGCCATCTGCCGTCCGGTGCGGCCCGCCCGGCCTGGGGCACCAAAACCGGCAGTCTGCCCGGCGTGGTCAATGATGTCGGCTTCATCATGACCGAAAAGGGGCCGTTGATCCTGGCGATTTATGTCGAAATTGCCGACCCGAATGCGGGGGAAGCGGTGATCGGCGACGTCGCGCGCGCGGCGCTTGATGCGATAGGATAGTGCCGTGGCCGCCAATTTCGGTCCGGTTGGCGGTGGGTCGCTGATCAGTACCGGCTGGGGCGCCACCCGCTTCATTGCGCTGGGTCAGGCAAGTTTTCTCTGAGCCATCGCGCCGACTGACTAATGCTGCCCGACATACTCATCGAGGTCGGCGAGCGTCACCCGCCATGCGGCGGCCATAGCGTCGGTCCAGGCCGGGCCGCAGGCTTCCCTGACCACTTCGGCGACCAGCCCGAAAAAGGTTGCGAATACGGCCGGCGGCACGTCGTAGCCGGCATGGGTCACAATCTCGGTGCGGATCATATGGTCGGCGAACTGCCGCCGACGGATGAAATCCAGCACCGCTTCGAACACCCGCATCAGCATTTCGCCCTTGATGCTGCCGGAGGTGTCGCGCCAGAACAGCGCCTTCATCGCCGGCTGCCGTTCGAACAGCCTTGCATAGACAATCGGCGTGAGATCGCCGCCACGCTCGGCGGCGATGTCCAGGCTTGCCTCGATCGCTTCTGCGAACGCCGGATCGGTAGTCATTAGCTTTAGTTCCGCGTCGGAATGATCACCGGCAGGGTTTCAATGCCATGCACGAAGGGCGAGAAATTCAGCACCGGCTCCCCCACCACTTTGATTTCCGGGAACCGCTTGAGGATTTCTTCCCAGATGATGGTCAACTGCATTTCGGCAACCCGGTTGCCGACGCAGCGATGGATGCCGAAGCCGAATGACATATGCTGGCGCGGGCGTTCGCGGTCGATGATGAAGTCATTCGGGCGATCGATCACGTCTTCGTCGCGATTGCCGGAGATGTACCACATCGCCACCTTGTCGCCTTTCTTGATCGTCTTGCCGCCGATTTCGACGTCGCGCGTCGCAACCCGGCTCATATGCGCAAGCGGGGTCTGGTAGCGGATGGTTTCCGAAATCATCGGCAGGATGAGGTCGGGATTGGCGCGCAGCTTGGCATATTGGTCGGGGAATTTGTTGAGCGCGACAACGCTGCCCGAAATCGTGTTGCGGGTGGTGTCATTGCCGCCAACGATCAGCAGCACGACATTGCCGCGATAGTTTTCGACCGGCATATTCCGCGTCGCCGGGTTGTGCGCCAGCATCGAAATCAGATCGTTGCTTGGCGGTGCATCGACCTTCTGGTCCCATAATTCCTGGAAGGCGGCGAAGCATTCGGCGACCGCCGCGCCCTTCTGCTGCCAGCTTTCCACAGGCCCATGGCCCGGCCGGTTCATGATCATGTCCGACCACCATGGCAGTTTGCGGCGCTGTTCGAAGGGGAAATCGAACAGCGTGGCCAAGGTCATCGCCGTCAGTTCTTTCGACACCAGATCGACCCAGTCGAATTCCGTCCCGATCGGCAGGCTGTCGAGGATCAGGCCCGCGCGCTCGCGCACTTGCGGCGCCATGGTGCGCAAATTGCCCGGTGCCACCGTCGGGCTGACCGCCAGGCGCGCCGGGCCGTGTTCGGGTTCGTCCATGGTAATGAAGCCGGCGCCGCGGCGCTGCGGGCCCATAATTTTTTCCTGCTCGGCGGCCGAGACCAGATTGACCAGCGCGATGCCCTCGGCCGACGAAAACGCTTCATGGTTGGTGTCAACCGCCATGATGTCGTTCCATTTGGTGATCGACCAATAGGGACCAAATTCACTGTCCGGGGTGAAATGCACCGGGTCTTCGCGGCGCAGGCGGGCGAACACCGGCCAGATCGTATCGTCGGCAAAGCGTTCGACCTTGGCCGGGTTGAGCAACTCCAACGGGGTCGACGCGATTTCGGCGGCAGCGTCGGCTTGATTGATCTTGACCGTCACATTCATCGTGGCTCTCCCCAATCGGCATTATTGTCCGAGGATTATCCAAGCCGCGCGGCTATGTCAACGCTCATTGACTTTTTGGCACCTCGGGGCTGGCGAGGTGCGGCGCATCGTGTAGAGATAGCGCGATGAATGACATTGACCTGATCGTCCGGCCGCAAACGGCCCCGCGCAAGCGGGATGCCGACGCAACCCGTGCCGCGATCCTGGACGCCGCTAAGGCGCAGTTCGCGCTGCTGGGCTATGATTGCGCGGTGCTGCGCGATATCGCCGGCGATGCCGGGGTCGATGTTGCGTTAGTCAAACGCTATTTCGGCGGCAAGGAAGCGCTGTTCCTCGAAGCGCTGAAAGCATCTTTCGGGACTGACGGCACCAAGGAGTGGGACCGCGCGAATTTTGGCCACGACACCGCGACCATGCTGGCCGGCAGCCCGCACCGCAATCCGGACCGCACCCAGCGCTTCCAGTTTTTGCTGCGGGCGGCAACGTCCCCCACCACCGCGCCGCTGCTCAGCCAGTTGGTGCAGGAGCGTTTTTTGGCGCCGATCCGCCACTGGCTGGGCGGCACCGCGGCGGACGCGCGGGCGCGGGTATTTGCCGCCGTCTATATTGGCTGCCTGGTCGAACGCCTGGTGCGCGGCGACGCGCTTGGGGGGGCCGAGCGGCAGGCCTATATCGCACGGGTGGCGGGTATTTTCGCGGCCCTGGTGGCTGACCCGCCTGAGGCAAAGGAAACCACCGCATGAGCGAACTCGACGATTTCCGCGCCGAAATTGCCGCCTGGTTCCGCGATAATCGGCCGCCCGAACCCGATTTCCTGCTGCCGGAATCCTTCATGGAAGTCGGCACCGACGCCCAGTTCGACTATTTGCGCAACTGGCAACGCAAGATTTATGAGGCCGGCTATCTCGGCATGGCTTGGCCGGTCGCCTACGGCGGCGGCGGGCGGCCGCAGATTTTCCAGGACATCGTCAACGCCGAAATGGTGCGCCAGAAAACCCCGTTCGTGCCCAATACGATCGGTCTCAATTGGGCTGGCCCGCTGATCCTGGCGATCGGCACCGAGGCCGAAAAGCAGCGCTACATCAAGGGGATTTTGAACGCCGAGGATATCTGGTGCCAGGGCTTTTCCGAACCCGATCAGGGCAGCGATCTTGCCGCCAGCCAGACCAAGGCGACCCGTGACGGCGACCATTACATCCTCAATGGATCGAAAATCTGGACCAGCCTCGGCAGTTACGCCAAATATATGATCCTGCTCGCCCGGACCAATCCGGCCGAGCCGCGCTATGGCGGGCTGTCGTTTTTCCTCGCCCCGATGCGCACCCAAGGCATCGAAACCCAGCCGATCCGCAAGCTGACCGGCGAATATGGCTTCACCCAGACCTTCTTTCGTGACGCCCGCATCCCCGTCGATTGCCTGATGGGCCGGGAAGGGGAGGGTTGGAAGATCGCGATGATGACGCTGACCTTCGAACGCGGTGCCAGCGGCGGTCAGGCTGGCGGCACTGCGCGGCTCGCGCCCGGCGTCACCGATGTTGTCGAACTCGCCCGCACCGCACGGCGCGACGGCCGCCCGGCGATCGATGACCCGTTGATGCGCGACCAGTTGGTGCGCTTCCTGATCGAAGACCAGGGCGACCGGCTATGCGCGGCGCGCGGCGCCATCCCGGCTTTGTGCAGCGAACGCCCGCAGGCCATTCCGCTATCGCAAAAACTCCGCACCAGCGAACATCGCCATCGCCTGACCCAGTTCGCCATCGGCCTGCAAGGCGCCAACGCGGCGCGCTGGGTTGGGGACGCCAACGCCTTCGAAGGCGGCAAATGGCAGCGCGCCTATCTCAACAGCTTCTCCAGCACCATTGGCGGCGGCACCAGCCAGATCCAGGCCAACATCGTTGCCGAGCGCGTGCTCGGCCTGCCGAAGGATTGATCGCGATGGCCCAGTTGTCCCACCGCATCGCCTTTTCCGACGAGCAAGCAATGCTGCTCGAAACCGCAACCGCATTCTGCCGGGAAAAATCGCCGATCCGCGCGGTGCGCAATCTTCTCGGTAGCGAAACTGGGTTTGATCGGGCAGTGTGGGATGACATGGTCGCACTTGGCTGGTCGGGCATCGCCATTCCCGAACAGCATGGCGGCAGCGGGCTGACCTTGGCGGAGGTTGCCACCGTCACCGAACCGATGGGGCGGCATTTGCTCGCGACGCCGTTTGTCAGCACCCAGATCGCCGTCCAGGCCTTGCTGCACGCCAGCGCGGCCCAGCAAAAGGCTATTTTGCCGCGCATCGCCCAGGGCGCGATTGCCACCACGGCGATGTTCGAAGCCGATGGTAACTGGGACCTCACCGCGATCGAAACGACCGCCACCGCGCTGCGGCTTGAAGGCGCGAAAAGCATGGTGGTGGATGCAGGCGTTGCCGATATTTTCGTGATTTCAATCCGTGTCGATGGCGCGCCGGCGCTGGCGATCCTGGATCGGGCGGACCTGCAATCCCGTATCCTGCCCGAAACCATCATCGATGAAACCAAGCGCAGCGCCCGGCTCGATCTGACCGGGATCGAAATCCCAGCCGCCAGCCTGATCACCGGGCAGGCCGCGCGCGAAGCCTTGGGCGCCATCCGTGACGCCGCCTTGCTGCTGGCCTCGGCCGAGGCCGCCGGCGGCATTGCCGGGGTGCTTGATGTCACCGTCGATTACCTCAACACCCGCACCAGTTTCGGTCGCAAGATCGGCAGCTACCAGTCGCTCAAACACGCCTGCGCCGATATCCTGGTCGGCTTGGAACGCAGCCGTTCCCATCTTTATCATGCCGCCACCTTGTGCGCCGGCAATGAAACTGCGGAGATTGCGCTGCGCATGGCCAAAACCGAAGCGTGTGAGGTTTTTGCCTATGCCGGCGACCGCGCCGTCCAATTCCATGGCGGCTTCGGCTTTACCTGGGAGTGCGACGCGCAACTTTATCTGCGCCGCGCCATGTGGCTGCAATACTGGCACGGTGACGCCGCCCACCATCGCCGTAAGCTTGCCGATCTGCTGCTCGGCTAGAAAATAGGGATCGGGCAGGGGGATGGAGCTTCCCCCGAATCCCGCCTAGACTTGCCGTTCGATCGCCCACCAACGGCGACCAACCCTTCAGGGAGTGACTTCGGCCATGTCCATACCCACCCTCAAAAAGACGGCGCTGCTCGCGGCCGGGGCGCTCGTCGCCTCGCTCGGCGTCGCCCAGGCGCAGAACAAAACCCTGGTTTATTGCTCCGAAGGGTCGCCGGAAAACTTCAACCCGATGATCAACACCACCGGAACGTCGCTGCAGGCGAGCCGGCCGATCTATCAGGGGCTGACCACTTTCGTGAACGGGACGACCAATGTTGGCCCGGCGCTCGCCGAAAAATGGGAAGTATCGGCCGATGGCCTGACCTATACCTTCCATCTGCGTCGTAACGCCAAGTGGCATTCCAACAAGAATTTCAAGCCAACCCACGGTTTCAATGCCGATGACGTGGTGTTCAGCTTCGATCGCCAGGCCAATGACGCCAACCCGTACCACAAGGTCACTGGCGGCGGCTATGACTACTGGAACGACATGAACATGCCGAAGCTGCTGAAATCGGTCACCAAGGTGGACGATTACACGGTGAAGTTTACCCTCAACGTGCCGCAGGCGCCGTTCATTGCGAATATCGCGATGCCGTTCGCCTCGATCCAGTCGAAAGAATATGCCGACGTACTGCTCAAGATGGGCAAGCCCGAGCTGATCGATCAGGACCCGATTGGCACTGGCCCTTATGAGTTCGTGCAGTATGTCAAGGACGCCACCATCCGCTATAAGCGCTTTGATGGCTATTACGGCCCGAAAGCCAAAATTCCGAACCTGGTTTATTCGATCAACAAGGATGCTGCGGTTCGTCTCGCCAAGCTGCGCGCCAATGAATGCCAGATTTCGCCGTTCCCGTCGCCCGCCGATCTGCCGTCGATCCGCGCCGACAAGAATTTGCAACTGCTGTCCCAGCCCGGCCTGAACGTTGGCTACCTCGCGTTCAACACCTTGAAGAAGCCGTTTGACGATCCCCGCGTCCGCATCGCGATCAACATGGCGATCGACAAGAAGGCTATCCTGGCCGCCGTTTACCAGGGCGCCGGACAAGTGGCGAAGAACCTGATTCCGCCGACCATGTGGAGCTACAACGACAAGGTTGAGGACTTCAAATACGACCCGGCCGCGGCCAAGAAGCTGCTCGCCGAAGCGGGCTTCCCAGATGGTTTCGAAACCGATTTGTGGGCGATGCCGGTGCAGCGTCCCTATAACCCGGACGCCAAACGGATCGCTGAACTGATGCAGGCCGATCTGGCGAAGATTGGGGTGAAAGCCAAGATCGTCAGCTACGAATGGGGCGAATATCGCAAGCGCGCCCAGGCCGGTGACCATATGATGGCCCAGCTTGGCTGGTCGGGTGACAATGGCGATCCGGATAATTTCTTCGCGGTGCTGGCAAGCTGTGCCGCCGCCAAGTCCGGCTCGATCACCAAATGGTGCAACAAGGAATATGACGACCTGATCACCAAGGCCGCCACCATCAGCAATGTTGCCGAGCGCACCAAGCTTTACGAACAAGCCCAGGTGGTGATGCACAAGGATGCGCCGTATTTGTTCATTGCCCATTCCGTGGTCTTCCAGCCGCTGCGTGCCAACGTCACCGGCTATAAGATCTCGGCTGTCGGCGGGAATGATTTCTCCGAAATCGACCTGAAATAGTCCCAGCCAAATGCTGCGCTATGTGCTGCGGCGGGTCATGCTCGTCGTGCCGACTTTCCTCGGCGTGACCCTGCTCAGCTTCACGCTCATCCATCTCGTGCCCGGTGATCCCATCGAGGCACGGGTGGGGGAGCGTGGGATTGCCCCCGAACGGCTGGCGGCCTTGCGCCACGAATTCGGTTATGACCAGCCGATCTGGCAACAGTTTCTGGATTATCTCTGGCAAGTTCTGCACGGCGATCTTGGGGTTTCCCTGGTGACCCATCGCGGGGTCTGGGCCGAGTTTCTGATGCTGTTTCCGGCAACGATCGAACTGGCGCTGTGTGCGATCAGCTTCGCGGTGCTGATCGGCGTGCCGCTTGGCATGATCGCCGGGTTGCGGCGCGGCACTGCCTTTGATTTCGGCCTCATCGGGGTATCGGTCACCGGCGCCTCGATGCCGATTTTCTGGTGGGGCCTGATGATGATCCTGATCTTTTCGGTCGGGCTCGGGTGGACCCCGGTGTCCGGGCGGATCAGCGATTTGTTTTTCATCGAGCCTTGGTCAGGCTTCATGACCATCGATTGCTGGTGGGCCGAAGATGACGGTGCTTGCCGATCAACCTGGTCGCATCTGATCTTGCCGACCATCGTGCTGGGTACCATTCCGCTCGCCAATTTCGCCCGCATGACGCGGTCTGCAATGTTGGAAGTGCTGGGCGAGGATTACATCCGCACTGCGCGTGCCAAGGGCCTGGGCAGCCTGCGGATCAATGTCGTGCATGCGCTGCGCAATGCGCTGATCCCGGTGGTAACAGTGATCGGGCTTTCCATCGGCGGCTTGCTGGGTGGCGCGATCTTGACCGAAACGATTTTTGCCTGGCCCGGGATTGGCCATTGGATTATCGAAAGCATTCAGGGGCGCGACTATCCGGTGCTGCAAGGCGGCACATTGCTGGTGGCGGTCATCGTCATCAGCGTCAATCTCGGGGTTGATATGCTCTATTCGGTGCTCAATCCACGGATCAGGCGCTGATGCCGTCGCAGTTGGCAATCTTTTGGCGCAGCTTCGCAGAAAACCGTGGGGCGGTGTTCGGCCTCGGGCTGATGCTGCTGTTGATCCTGGTTGCAGCGCTCGCTGATGTCATGTCATTGCACGGCCCGATCGAGCAGTTCCGCGATAATTTCCTCACCCCCCCAGTCTGGGAAGAAGGTGGCACCTGGCGCTTTCCGTTGGGCACCGATGATGTCGGGCGCGACATGCTGTCCCGCCTGATCCACGGCGCGCGGCTGTCGCTGATGATCGGCTTCACCCTGGTGGCGGTGGCGCTCACGGTTGGCACCAGTTTGGGGCTGACGGCGGCCTTTGTCGGCGGCACCGTCGATGTGCTGATCATGCGACTAATCGACGTGATCCTGGTTTTCCCCAGCCTGCTGCTCGCGATTGTGGTGGTGGCGATTATCGGGCCAGGCCTGTTCAACGCGATGATTGCGGTCGCGGTGGTGACCCTGCCGGGCTATGTCCGGCTTGCCCGCGCCTCGGCACTGGTTGAACTCAACCGCGACTACGTGACCGCCACCCGTGCGATGGGCGCGTCGATGCGGCGGCTGATGTTCGATACGGTGCTGCCCAACTGTATGGCGCCGCTGATTGTGCATGCGACCTTGGGATTTTCCACCGCGGTGCTGGATGCGGCAGCGCTCGGCTTTCTTGGCCTCGGGGCGCAGCCGCCAACCCCGGAATGGGGCACCATGCTGTCGAGTTCGTTGCAATATTACCAGCGCGCCTGGTGGGTTCTGGCGTTTCCCGGATTTGCCATTCTGGTAACGGTGCTGGCGTTCAATTTGTTTGGTGACGGGCTGCGTGACGCGCTCGATCCGAAATTGAAACGCTGATGGCATTGCTCGAAATCCGCAATCTGGCGGTGGAATTCGGCACCGCGCGCGGCCGCTTCCGTGCGGTGGACGGTGTGGACCTGACGGTTGATGCCGGCGAAGTGCTTGGCGTGGTCGGCGAGTCCGGATCGGGCAAGTCGGTTTCGATGCTGGCGGCCATGGGTCTGATCGCCTGGCCGGGCAAAGTCACCGCCGATGTGCTGCGTTTTGATGGCACCGACCTGCTGACCTTGTCGCCGCGTGACCGCCGCAAGCTGGTCGGCAAAGACATGGCGATGATTTTCCAGGAGCCGATGACCAGCCTTAACCCGTGCTATCCGGTGGGCTGGCAGATCGCGGAATCATTGCGCACCCACAAGATGGTGCCGAACAGAAAAGTGCGCGATCGGGTGATCGAACTGCTCGATCAGGTCGGCATCCCCGATCCCGGCCGCCGCGCCGGCGCTTTCCCGCACCAGATGTCGGGCGGGATGAACCAGCGGGTGATGATCGCCATGGCGATTGCCTGCAATCCGCGCCTGCTGATCGCCGATGAGCCGACGACCGCGCTCGATGTCACGATCCAGAAACAAATTCTCGATCTGCTGATCGATCTGCAGACCAAGCACCGCATGGCATTGGTGCTGATTACCCATGATATGGGCGTCGTTGCCGAAACCGCGCAGCGCGTCCAGGTGATGTATGCCGGCCAGATGGTCGAACAGCAAACCACCGAAGCTTTGTTCGCCCGCCCGCGCCATCCTTATACCGCGGCCTTGCTCGATGCGCTGCCGGAACGCGCCATCGGCCGCGCCCGGCTGCCGACCATTCCCGGCACCGTGCCCGGCATTGATGACCGGCCATCCGGCTGCCTGTTCGGACCACGCTGCAAGCTCTACGCTGACCGCTGTGGCGCCGAGCCGCCGCAGCCGGCCAATGGGGTGCGCTGCCATACCCCGCTGGTGGCAGCATGACGGTGCTCATGCAAGCCCATGACGTCCGCCTGCATTATAATGTCGGCGGCGGGCTGTTTGCCCAAAAAGGCGTGGTCAAGGCGGTGGACGGCGTATCTTTCAGCCTGAGCGCTGGGCAAACCTTGGCCGTGGTCGGCGAAAGCGGTTGCGGCAAATCCACCCTGGCCCGGGTCGCCACCTTGCTCGAAACCCCGACCAGCGGCGAGCTTGCCATCGACGGCAAGCCCACCGTCAGCGTCGATGCGGCCGCCCGCAAGGCGCTGCGGCTGTCGGTGCAGATGGTGTTCCAGAACCCGTACGGATCGCTCAACCCGCGCAAAACCGTTGGCGACATCTTGCAGGAACCGCTGGTGATCAACGCGCAGGGCAATGCCGCTGCGCGCCAGGCTGCGGCCCGCGCCATGATGGCCCAGGTCGGCCTGCGCGACGATCAATGGGCGCGCTATCCGCATATGTTCTCCGGCGGCCAGCGCCAGCGCATCGCTATCGCGCGGGCGCTGATGTTGAACCCGCGCATCCTGGTCGCCGATGAACCGGTTTCCGCGCTCGATATTTCCATCCAGGCCCAGGTGCTGAACCTGCTGATGGATTTACAGGCGCAATACGGCCTCGCTTACCTGTTTATCAGCCACGACCTTGGCGTGGTGCGCCATATCGCCGACGATGTGATGGTGATGTATTGCGGCCGGCCGGTTGAACATGGGCCGAAAGCCAGCGTCTTCGCTACCCCGCGCCATCCTTATACCCGCATGCTGCTGGCTGCGACGCCGTCGGTTGATCCAACCCATCGCAAAACCCACCTGACCATCAAGGGGGAATTGCCGTCCCCGCTTAATCCGCCTCCTGGGTGCGCTTTTGCCAGTCGCTGTCCGCATGCGACCTCGCTTTGCACTGAGCAACGGCCGGAGCCTCGGGAACTTGAGGGGCATTTGGTGGCCTGTCATCATGCGGAAGCGATCGGTTAAGGAAGATGTTCTTTTTGTGAACAAAAAGAACCAAAAAAACTTTTTTCTACTTTGCACCGTCGTTGCTTCGGCTGGGTGCGTTCAGGGGAGGCTGACACAATGAATTTATTCGATCTGACTGGTAAAGTTGCGATTGTGACCGGCGGTAATGGCGGCATCGGGCTGGGGATGGCGACCGGGCTGGCCAACGCGGGCGCTGCGATCGTGCTGGCCGGACGTAACGCGGATAAAGGTTACAAGGCGGCGGCCACCCTGGCGGGCACGGCGTCATTCATCGTTGCTGACGTCACCAAAAAAGCTGACTGCGAACGGCTGGTAACCGAAACAATGGCACTGCATGGGCGGCTCGATATCCTGGTCAACAATGCCGGCATCGCCATCCGCAAGAACCCGCAAGATTACAGCGAAGATGACTGGCACCGCGTCATGAACACCAACATGACATCGGCCTTCCTGTGCTGCCAGGCCGCCTATCCGGAAATGGTTAAGTCGGGCGGTGGCAAGATCATTAATATCGGCAGCGTGATGAGCCAGATGGGCGCGCCGCACGCCGCCCCCTATGCCGCATCGAAAGGTGCGATCGTGCAATATACTCGCGTTATCGCCACCGCCTGGGCCAAGGACAACATCCAAGCCAACGCCATCTTGCCTGGTTGGATTGATACCGAACTGACAGCCTCTGCGCGCGCCCAGGTTGCCGGGCTGAACGAAAACGTGCTGGCCCGCACCCCCGCCGGGCGCTGGGGCACGCCATCCGACCTCGCCGGCATCGCGGTTTTTCTTGCCAGCGCCGGCAGCGATTTCGTCACCGGCGCTGCCATCCCCTGCGATGGCGGCTTCCTGATCCGGTCCTGACCGATGGGCGCGGGGCCGCTCGCCGGGATCAAGGTGCTGGACCTGACGTCGGTCGTGGTCGGGCCAAGCTGCACCTTGCTGCTGGCGCAACAAGGGGCGGAGGTGATCAAGCTCGAGCCACCCGAAGGCGATTTGTTGCGCAAGCTTGGCGGCAAAAGTCGCACCCCGGGCATGGCGCCGAAATTTCTCCATTTCAACCGTGGCAAACAATCGATTTGCATTGATCTGAAAACCGAGGCCGGGCGTGATGTCGTGCGCCGGCTGGTGGCGGGGGTTGATGTGTTCGTCTCCAACATTCGCGCCAAGGCGCTGGCGCGGTTGGGGCTGGATTGGGCGACGCTCGGCGCGGCCAATAAGCGGCTGGTTTATTGCAACATTGCCGGCTTCGGCGCCGGCGGGCGGTACCGAGACAAGCCGGCCTACGACACGATTGTGCAAGGCATGTCCGGCATGGCTGACAGCATGGGCCGGGTGTTTGGCGCGCCGCGCTACATGCCGTTCGTGATTGCCGATCACATGACCGGCTTCCTCGCCGCCCAGGCGATTTGCGCCGCTTTGGTCGGCCGCGCCAGCACCGGGCGCGGCCAGGCGATCGAAGTGCCGATGTTTGAAAACATGGCGAGCTTCGTGTTGCGCGAACACATGGCGCAGCGCAGCTACGGTCCGGACGGCGCGATTGGTGACAGCCGGATGTTCGATCCCAACGGTCGCCCTGCGGCAACGCGCGACGGCTATATTTGCGTTTCCCCCAACACCGACGCCCAGGCTTTCGGGTTTTTCGCCGCTGCCGGTCGGCCGGAACTGCGTGACGATCCGCGCTTCGGATCGGTGCCGGCACGGGTCGCCAATACTGATGCGTATTTCGCCGTCCGTGCCGAACTGCTCGCGCAACGAACAACTGCGGAATGGCTGACCTTGCTTGAAGCCGCCGAGGTTCCTGCCATGCAGGTCAATTCGATTGAGGATTTATTCCATGATCCCCACCTTGCCGATGTCGGGCTGATCGAGATGCAGGATCATGCCACCGAAGGCCGCGTCCACGCGCTACGTCCGGCCAACAGTTTTTCCGACGGCCTGCCCACGCTGCGCGATGCGCCGAAGCAGGGCGCGGACGGCCCGGCGATCCTGGCGGGGCTGGGCTATAGCGCGGCCGAAATATCGGGCTTGCTCGGCAGCGCGGTGCTGGTGCCATGAGGGCGGGTCCGGTCTGGCGTTCGTTGCTGTTTGTCCCTGCCCATGTCGATCGTTTCGTTGATCGCGCCCACACGCGTGGGGCTGATGCGCTGATCCTCGACCTTGAAGACAGCGTGCCGCCGGGCGAAAAATCCAAGGCGCGGGCAGGGCTGCCGGAAGCCGCCGCGAAGCTGCGCCGCGGGCCGAACGATGTACTGGTGCGCATCAACGCGCCTTTGTCGCTCGCAGTGCCGGATATCGAAGCCGCGGTTTTCCCTGGCATCGATGGGCTGATGATCACCAAGGCGCGCGGCCCGGACCATATCGCGCTGCTCGATGAGCTGGTGTCCGAACGTGAGGCCGTGATGGGCATCGCGCCGGGCCATCTCTGGTTCATCGTGCTGATCGAAGACCCGGCGGCGCTGGAACATGCCAGCACCATCGCCCGCGCTTCGCCGCGCATTGTCGGCCTCAGCCTGGGGGCGGAAGATTTTGCCCTCGCCATCGGCGCCGAGCCAACCGAAGAAGCCCTTGCCGCCGCCAAGTCGCAGGTGCTGCACGCCGCTCGCGCCGCCGGCATCATGCCGATGGGCTTGACCGGCACGCTTGCGGGCTTTGGCGACATGGATGCGTTCCGTGCCATGGCGCAACGGTCGCGCCGCGTCGGGTTCGATTGCGCCACCTGTATCAACCCGGTCCAGGTGCCGGCGCTCAACGACGCGTTCGCCCCGAGTGCGGCGGAAATCGTCCAGGCCCGCCGCGTGATCGCGGTTGATAGCGACGCGCGCGCCAAGGGCCTCGGCGCCGTCGCGCTTGATGGCAAAATGGTCGACGTGCCAGTGGTGCGCCGCGCCGAGCGGGTGCTGGCGCGGGCAGACGCGATAGCAGAAAGGCTGCGACGCCATGGATGATCCCACCGGCTGGATCGGGCGCACCCAGACCCAGGACGACGACATCACCCGCCCGGCGCTGCGCCGGATCGCGGCGTTGCTCGACATGGACGATCCGGGGTTTGCGCCGGGCACGCCGATCCCGCCGCATTGGTATGCGATGTTCTTCCCCGAAATCGCTCGGCAATCGCATCTTGGGGAAGACGGGCATCCACGGCGCGGGGATTTCCTGCCACCCGTGCCGTTGCCGCGCCGCATGTTCGCCGGCCGCCGGGTGCAGTTCACCGGGGCGCTGCGGGTGGGCGATCGCGCAACGAAATTGTCGAAAATCCTGTCGGTCACGCCCAAGACCGGCCGCAGCGGCGCCATGGTGTTCGTTACCATCCGCCACATTATTTCGGTCGGCGGGGCGGTGGCGCTGACCGAGGAACAGGATGTCGTCTATCGCGAAGCGGCCGAACCGGGGGCTTTGGCCCCGCCGCCGGCCCGTGCGCCGGTTGCTGGCTGGTCCGAAACCGTGACGCCCACCACCAGCCTGCTGTTCCGTTATTCGTCGGTCACCTGGAACACTCATCGTATCCATTACGATGCCGACTATGTGCGGTCGGTGGAGAATTATCCCGATCTGGTGATGAATGGCGGCCTGACTGCGTTGCTGCTGATCGAAGCTGCGACCAAGCGCCTTGGCCTGCCGCGCGCTTTGGAAATCCGCAATGTCAGCCCGTTATTTGTCAACCAGGCCGTGACCTTGGCTGGCGCGGCGCCGGTCGATGGCAGCGCTGCCATCTGGGCGGCTAATCCGGATGGCGGCCTGGCCACGCAAGTGAAGTTCGGCCTATGAATTTGTCCCCCGAACAGGCGCTCGACCAGCTCGCCCAGTTGCACGACGCCGCAGTGCGGGCGCAACGGGACGCGCTGGCCCGGTTCGTGGCCGGTGGCGCGCCGCCCAACCCCGCCGAGCGCGACATGTTCCGTTATCCGGAATTATTGCTGTCCTGGCGCCCGGACGGCCCGACTGCGCCCACCTGGCGCGCCTGGGCGATTTTGCAAACGCCGGGTGACTATGTTCTGACCGTCACCCAGCCCGACCATTTCCGCCGCTATCTGCTCGATCAGTTGCGCCCGCTGGTCGGCGAATATGGCGCAAAGCTTGCCGTGCGGATCAGCAGCCAGGAAATGCCGTACCCTTACGTGCTCGAAGGCGGCGATGAACTCGCGGTGGGCGACGTGTCGCCGGCCGAGCTGGCGCGCTATTTCCCGACCCCGCTGCTGTCCGCGGTTGGTGACGAAGTTGCTGACGGGCTGTGGCATGTCGCCGATGGGGCGCCATTGCCGCTCGGCCTGTTCGATGCGGTGCGCGTCGATTTTTCGTTGCGGCGGCTGGTGCACTATACCGGCACCAACTGGCGCGACATCCAGCCCTGGATCCTGCTCACCAACTATCAGCGCTATGTCGATCAGTTCGTGCGCTGGGGGCTGGACCAGTTGGCCGATCAAGCCAGCCCGTATGACCGGCTGATCGCACCGGGCGGGATCGAAATCACCGGCGCGACGCCGGACGCGGCGGCCGTGATCGCCGCCGCACCCTGGCAACGTTTCCAGATGCCGGCCTATCATCTGGCGCGCAAAGACGGGCAGGGCGGGGTCACCATCGTCAATATCGGCGTCGGCCCGTCCAACGCCAAGAACATCACTGACCATCTTGCCGTCCTGCGCCCGCATTGCTGGCTGATGGTCGGCCATTGCGGTGGACTGCGCCAGCAACAGGCGATTGGCGACTACGTGCTCGCCCATGGTTACTTGCGCCGCGACAAAATCCTCGATGATCTTCTACCGCCGGAAGTGCCGGTTCCCGCCCTCGCCGAGGTGCAACTGGCGTTGCAGGAAGCCGCTGCCCTGGTCACTGGCGAACGCGGCGACGCGCTGAAACAGCGCCTGCGCACCGGCACCGTGGTGTCCTACGATGATCGCAACTGGGAACTGCGCTGGTCGCAGGAACGCCGGCGGATCAATTTGTCCCGGGCCATCGCCGTCGATATGGAAAGCGGCACCATCGCGGCGCAAGGTTTCCGCCTGCGGGTGCCTTACGGCACGCTGCTATGCGTGTCCGACAAGCCGCTGCATGGTGAAATCAAGCTGCCCGGTTCCGCGAGCGCCTTTTATCAGCGCGCGGTGGGGGAGCATCTGGCGATCAGCATTGTTGCGCTCGATCTGCTGCGCGGCAATCTCGGCGGTTTGCATTCCCGCAAGCTGCGCAGTTTTGATGAGCCGCCGTTTCGGTGAGGGGCTTGGAAGGAAAGTTTCTTCGTAACTGCCCAGGTTTTTCCGGAATCTTGTCGCCGGAAAAAAAGCAAGGCAGCACTCCTTTTTTTGAAAAAGAAGGATACCCCGGTCGTTTGAAAACCCGAAAAACTGGTGCGTGCTCCGCCGAGAGTTTCCGCCCGTTGTGCGCAAACCTCAATCATCCTGCTCTGAACTGACCAGAGGCAAGAAAGCCGCCACAGAGGGTAGCGGAGTTAGACGAGAAGAAGGGAGAAGCAAGAAAATCCTGCTGCGCTTCTCCTCTACTCTCATCTTCCTCCTCTACCCTCTGTGGCGGCTGTCTTGCTTTCTTCGCTAAGCCTACCGGGCCTCATTCTTCGGGTTTTCAAGTGAACGCAGTAGAGCAAAAAAACTTTTCCACTTTGGTTCCCAGCGCTCCGCTGTTGCGGGGGGAAGCACGCCAACGGCAAGGAGTGGATAAAAAGTTTTTTTGGTTCTTTTTGTTCACAAAAAGAACTGCTTGCCTCCCTACCCGGCCTGCTTCTTGAGCCACTTCCCGGCCTCGGCGATCGCTGCCCGACTTTTGCCGACCACTTCGGAAAACCGCAGGAACCCGTGCACCATGCCGGGGAAGGTTTCCAACGTCACCTTCACCCCCGCCACCACCATTTTCGCCGCCAGCCTTTCGCCTTCGGACCGCAGCACGTCCACTTCCGCCAGCAGCACCATCGTCGGCGGCAGGCCCTTCAAACTGTCGCGCATCGGGGCGGCGAGCGGGTTGAGCCGGTCGGCGGGGTCGCGCAAATACAAATCCCAGTACGTCATCATCGCCGCCCGGGTCAGGCCGTAGCCTTCTTCGAATTCGCGATAGGTCGGGCTTTCGAAGTCAGTGTCGGTGACCGGGTAGGCCGCCAGGATGCCGGCAAGTTTCGGTCCGCCCTGATCGCGCAGCGCGATGGCGGTGGCCAGCGCCAGATTGCCGCCGGCGCTGTCGCCGCCGATGATGATGCGGGACGGATCGATGCCCCAGGATTTGGCGTCGGCGGCGATCTTGCGGATTACTTCGGCGCATTCGGTGACCGCCAGCGGGAAGCGCGCTTCGGGGGACAGGGAGTAATCGACGCTGATGGTAGCCACCCCGCCGGCCTGGGCGAGTTCGCGCACCACCCGGTCATGGGTGTCGATCGACGCCCAAACCCAGCCGCCGCCATGCAGCCAGATCAGCACCGGCTGGTTGTCGCCATTATGTGGCTTGTGCAGCCGGCACATCACCCGGCGGCCATTGGCGGGCACGAAGCGATCTTCCGATACCGCCATGGTTGGCCCGCCAGCCCCGAACAGCATCGACAGATGGTCGTTCACCGCCCGTTGCGGATCAAACGGGGCTTTCGGCACCACGGGGGGAAATTTGGCGGCCTCGGCTTCGAGTCGCAGCCGCGCGGCCTGCATTTCGGGGTCAATCCGCGACAAATCGGCCATTGGCTGCGTCCTCCACATCGTTGGCGCCATTCTGCGCGTTCTGCGGCGGCCGACAAGGCGGGGGATGTAATTTCATCGCCATGCGCTTATGTTGCAGTGCACCATGCCAAGCTTGATGCCCGTTCCGCTGCCGGACCGCCCAACCCGGAGTTTGCCGCCGCAATCCCCTGGGGTGTATCCGGCTACGCTGCAAGGCGCGTTCACCTGCGGCCCTGAAATCCTGACGATCCGGCCGATCCGCCCAACCGATGAGGCGGCCGAGGCGGATTTCTTCGCCCATCTGACGCCGGAAGATGTCCGCTTCCGGTTTTTCGCAGCCTTACGTCAATTACCGCCCAAGCTGTTGTTCCGGCTCACCCATATCGATTATGTCGGCGAAATGGCGTTCGTCGCCGAGCGTGCCAATGGCGAGATCGTCGGCGTGGCGCGGTTGGTGCGCGATCCCGATGCCAGCAACGGCGAATATGCGGTGGCGATCCGCCCCGACATGAAAGGCCATGGCCTGGCCAATCATCTGATGATGCGGGTGCTCGACTGGGGCCGCAGCCAGGGCATGACCGCGGCCCATGCGATGATCCTGGCCGATAACGGCCCGATGATCGCGTTTGCCAGGAAGCTCGGCGGCCGGCTCAAGCGTGATCCGCAGGACGCAAGCGTGGTCCGGGCGGATATGGTGCTCGCCGAGAAAGCCTGACTACGCGCCGTGCGCCTTGAACCAGGCCAAGGTGCGCTTGAACCCATCGGCTGCGGCATCGGCATTGTAGCTCGGGCGGTAATCAGCGTGGAACCCGTGCGCGGCTTCGGGATAGACCACCAGATCGACGGTCTTGCCTGCGGCGCGGGCCTTGGCGATTGCCGCCTGCACGTCTTCGACCTTGATCCCGGTATCCTTGCCGCCATAAAGCCCGAGCAACGGCGCCTTGAGGTCGCCGGCGATATCCAT
>JANXRN010000159.1 GCA_025352995.1 Acetobacteraceae bacterium | reverse complement strand
GGTGGAATGAAGATGGGGGGCTAGGTGCTGGTTCGAACCAGTACCTAGCCCCCCATCTTCATTCCACCTTACTCTTAAGGGTTTGGCGTCCAGGGACCTTCCCTGGCGGGGGTCGAGGGGGCAGCGCCCCCCGCCTTGGCTTCCTTACCCCACAAACCCGCGCAAAACGCTCAGACCATGATCGAGGTCCGCGATCAGGTCAGCCGGGTCTTCCAGGCCGACATGGAGGCGCATGATCGGGCCGCCGAACTCGCCTGAGTTGGCGGATCGGGTGAGGGAGCCGGTGGTTGGCAGGACGAGGCTTTCGTATCCGCCCCATGATGCGCCGATGCCGAACAGGTCGAGGGAGTTGATCATTGCGTCCATGGCACCTTGGGTGACGCCTTGTTGCAGGACGATGCCGAACAGCGAGCAGGCGCCGGTGAAGTCGCGTTTCCAGAAGTCGTGGCCGGGGCTGCCGGGCAGGGCGGGGTGGAGCACGCGTTGGACGTCTTGTTGGCGCGACAGCCAGGCGGCGACTTCGAGTGCGGATTTTTCCTGGCGGTCCATGCGGACGGCCATGGTGCGGACGCCGCGGAGGGCGAGCCAGCAATCATCGGGGCTGGCGAACTGGCCGAGGGCCATGGACATGCCGCGGACGAGTTCCCAGTCTTCATCGGAGTTGGTGGTGATGCCGCCGAGGATGACGTCGGAGTGACCGGCGACATATTTGGTCAGGGCTTGGATGGAGACATCGATGCCGTGTTTGAAGGGTTGGAAGTGGTGGATGCCCCAGGTGTTGTCCATCAGGACTTTCGCACCTTTGGATTTGGCAACAGCCGCGAGGGAGGGGGCGTCTTGGACTTCGAAGGTGTGGCTGCCGGGGCTTTCGATGAACAGGACGCGGGTGTTGGATTTGAACAGTTTGGCGAGGTCATCGGGGGTGATCATCGGATCGTAGAAAGTGGTTTCGACGCCGAATTTGGCCAGCACGTTGCCGCAGAAATTGCGGCTCGGGCCATAGACGCTATCGGGCATCAGCAAATGGTCACCGGTTTTGAGGTAGGCGAGCAGTGGCGTGGTGACGGCGGATAGGCCGGAGGAGACGATTTGGCAGCGTGTGCCGCCTTCGACTTCGGCGACGATGTCTTCGAGCGGCCAGTGGGTCGGGGTGCCGCCAACGCCGTAGGTAAGTTGGCGTTCGAAGCGGTTGGTCGGCGCGCGGCGCGTAGCGACATCGGGGACCAGTAGGGTTGATCCGCGATGGACCGGCGGGTTGACGAAGCCATGGCTGTGGGTAGCGGCGCGGCCGGCGTGCGACAGTCGGGTGAAGTAGCTGTGTTTGGCGCGGCTGGCGTCTTGGTTGTCGGTCATGTGGGTTCCTGTTGAATTAGCGGGCGATCATTTCGTCTATTGCGGTGATGATGCGGCCTTGATCGGCTTCGGGGAGGGTGGCCACCGCCTGGCCCAGACTGGCCAGCGGCACAGTGACAATATCGAACGGATTGGCAAAGACCGGCACGCCCAGCACGGTCAAATGCGGCGTGATTGGGTGGTCCGGCGGTGACGTTGCGGTTCGCCGGATAAGGGTCATCACCACGCGGCCTTTGGTGTGATGGAAGCGATTGGTTTGGATTTGTACGACATACGCGATCTGCCGATCGCGCTTTGGATTCGGAAAAACGGCAAATTGCGACATTCGCTAAACCCAGTCGTTGAAGTCTTCCGACAGGAAACCGTGTTCCTCATGATGGGCGTTCAGCGCCGCGATCACCTGGTCCAGCACCGCATCATTGGCTCGGCGTTTGGCCTCGGCTTCCAGGACGAACTGGGTCAGCAGGGTTTCGACGGTGCCAGACAGGTTCGGGGTCACGCGCCGCGCGCGCACCACCAGCTTCTCGTTGAGCGACAAATTAACCGGTTTGCGGCGAGCTGATTCGGGGCGTTCCAAACTGTCGGACATGGCTTATATCCTCATGCGCATAGCCTGCGCATACCCTAGCTGATTGGCGCGACGCCGGCAAGCAATGCCTCCGGGCGCTTGATCTCGATTTCGACGAAGGCGAGCGGATGGTCGGACGCGTTCATCACATCATGTTCAGTGCCGGCGACGCGGTTATAGGTTTGCCCGGCGGTGAGTTTGGTGTCGATGATGTCAGTGCCGTTATGGACCCGCAAGGTGCCGTCGGTCAGCAGGATGACGAAATAGGGCCAGGCGTGGGTGTGCCAGCCAGTCACAGCACCTGGTTCGAAATCCCAGCGGGTGATGCGAACATTGTCGTCATCGCGCTGGGTGGTGGGGATGGCGGGGATGGTGCAGACGAAGGCCATTGTGATTTCCTGACGGTTGTTGCGCACCATAGCCTGTCAGGCAGCGTCGTGGAAAATGATCCCCAGCGTGTGGCGATGGCCGCTGCGTATCACGCTGACCCCGTGGCGCAGATTGACCCGATAGGTCCCGCGCGTGCCTTGAACCGGGCGTTGATTGACCGCGAAGGCCACTGCGTCGCCTTGGCGAAGCGGCACCACGGCGACGCGCGACTGCATGCGCGGGCGTTGTTCGGTCAGGACGAATTCGCCGCCTTCGAAATCTTCGCCGGGCGCGTTGAGCAGGATGGCGACCTGGAGCGGGAAGACATGCGCGCCGTACAAATCCTGATGCAGGCAGTTATAATCGCCTGCACCATATTTCAGCAGCAACGGCGTAGGCTTGGTCTGGCCGTCGGCATGGCAACGGGCGAGGAATTCGGCATGGGTGATGGGGAAGCGCGGCACCATGCCCATCGCCGTATACCAGCGATTGGCGATGGGGGCGAGGGCGGGGTAGAGCGTGGTGCGCAATTCGGCAACGATCGGTGGCAGCGGATTGGCGAAGTAACGATACTCGCCCCGTCCGAAACCGTGGCGCGCCATGACAACCCGGCTGCGGAACAAATCGGGCGCGTCATAAAGCCCGACCAGCGCGGCACATTGGTCTTGGGTCAGCAGGCTGGGCAGGACTGCCCATCCTTGGGCATCAAGGTCGGTTTGCATCACGCCATTTTCGGGGCTGGGTGCATCCTGCGCCATCCGAAGCTTGCGCCCGTTCAGGTGGCGATCGGGGTATCGGGGCGACCGCCCCATTCGGTCCACGACCCGTCATAAACCGCGCCGATCGGCAACCCGGCTTGCACCATGGCGAGCGTCAGGATGGTGGCGGTGACGCCGCTGCCGCAACTGGTGACAACAGGGCGGCTGCCGTTGACCCCGGCGGCGGCAAGCCGGGCGCGCAACGCATCCGGCGGCAGCATGGTCTGATCGGGCGCAAGCAATTCGGTGTAGGGCAGATTGGCACTGCCCGGGATGTGGCCCGACCGCATGCCGGCGCGCGGTTCCGCCACCGCGCCCGTAAACCGCCCGGCGGCGCGGGCATATTAACACCTCACCCGCTTTATCTGCGCGGCCTGCGCGACCTGCCACTTGCATCAATTGCGCAAATAATTTTTCACTGGCGCGAAAATCGGGGCTGTACAAGGCGCTATCGGTATCCAATACGCCAACCAAAGTTAAATTAGGGAAATCATGCCCTTTAGCCAACATTTGTGTGCCAACCAAAATATCCAC
>JANXRN010000134.1 GCA_025352995.1 Acetobacteraceae bacterium | reverse complement strand
GCGATGTCGGTGATCAGCCCGACGCCGTGGCGGCCGATTGCCTCGCACTGGGCGACGTCCTCATCGGCAATGGCCGCAGCTTCCTTATAGGAAGCCGCCACCCGATCGGCCGGCGCGATAGGCTGCAAATGGCGGGTCATCCGCGCCATCGCCCAATGCAAGTTCACCGCCGTTGGCCTTGTGGCGCCCAGCATCGCGCTTTGTGCCGCCAACGCCTGATCGGACGCATCGCCCCGCAGCCCGAGGCACAGCCCATAGGCGGCGACCGCGCCAATCAGCGGTGCGCCGCGGGTTTGCATGCTGCGGATCGCATGGGCGGCCTGGTCGATGGTCGAAAGCGCGAGGATTTCCAACGTCCAGGGCAGCTTGGTCTGGTCGAAAATATGCACGCGCCAGCCGTCGGCGGGGTCGACCCAGACGCTGCGATAATAGGTGCCGTCAACTTTCATGGGGGGTCCGTTGCTGGGTTATGTCAGGCAAGGAAGTTGTTCTTTTTGTGAACAAAAAGAACCAAAAAAACTTTTTCACACTTGGTACGGTTGCCGTGCGATTGCGGTAGGCTCCCAACCCAACGGGCAGGGAGTACTGGCGGAAGTTTTTTTGCTTCTTTTTGTTCACAAAAAGAAGATTCTTCCTTCTCTAATCCTGCGCCCGCTGATGCAACACGCACACCAGCGTAAACAACCGCCGGGCGGTTTCGAAGTCGATCGCCACCTTGCCCTCCAGCCGTCGGGTCATCAGCGTCGCGCCTTCGTTGTGCAGCCCGCGGCGCCCCATATCGATGGCTTGGATGCGGGCTTCGCGGCCTTCTTCGACGGCTTTGATGTGACTTTCGATCAGCATCTGGTAGTCGCGGATCAGCCCACGGAATGGCCCCATGGCGAGGCCGATGGCTTGCAGCGGGGCATCGGCTAAGTCGCGGATATCGAACACCAGCCGCCCTTCCTGGATCGACAGGCGCAGCGCATAGGGGCCTGGCGCAGCGATGTTGCTGGGCGCGAAATGGTTTTCCGCCTGCAAGTCGGCCACCGCCTGCGCCCGTTCGGCTTCAACCAGCGGGGACAGCCGTGTGAGCGCTTCGCCTTCCAGCGACACGCGCGCTAGGTGCGCCGGTTCAGGCATGGGATCGCGGTGCGTCGTCATGCTCAAGCTCGGGGGGCGTGATCAGCCCGAGTTTCAGCATGCCGCCCAGGGTGGCGCCCTTGATCGGGCGGATCAGCGCCAGTGCCAGACCAACCGTCAGCGGCAGGAAGATCGCGCTATGCACCCAAAGCGGCGGGGTTTGCGCGCGTTCCAGCCACAGCATCAGCGGGATGACGACGTGCCCGACGATGACGATGGTGAAATAGGGCGGCGCGTCATCGGCGCGGACCTGGCCAAGTTCGGTGCCGCAATCGCGGCAGCGATCGACCACGCGCAGAAACCCGTTGAAAAGCTTGCCCGTGCCGCAAACCGGGCAGCGGCCGCGCAGGCCGCGTTTGAGCATGGTGGTCACCGGCGGAAGCTCGGCCGCGACGGTCGCCGGTGCGGCGGGGGGCCATTCAACGGTTGCCGCCGCAAGCGGGGCGGTGGTCGAGGGCATGATGTTGGGCATGATCAGCGTTCCTGCACGGCACGTTGGCCGTATGCTGCACTGCAATAGCCGATATGACGGCCTGATGTCACCAAGTCTTCTGCAAACCTGCCCATTCAGTTACCGGCGGACGAAGCGCCCGTTGCCGGGGGTGGAGCTGACCGTCGCGCCATTCCAGATCGTCTGCCCGCGCAAAACGGTGGCCGCCACCCGGGCCCGCATGCGGCGGCCGTGATAGGGCGACCAGCGCTGGCTTGGCAGGTCGACGATGGTTGCTTCATCAAACGCATAATCGGCGCGTTCGATGATCAGCAGATCGGCATCGCTGCCGATCCGGATCGCGCCCTTTTTCGGGTAAAGCCCGTGCAGCTTCGCGGTTCGTTCGGCGCAATAAAGCGCCATCAGGCACGGCGACAGGCCGCGTTCATCCAGCAAGGTGAACATCAGCGGTGCGAAGCTTTGCAGGCCCGGCAGCCCGGCGGCATTGGCGAAAATATCCGGCGATTGCTTGCGATCGAGCGGCCAGGGCGCGTGATCGGTCGAAACATAGGCGATTTTGCCGGATACCAGCCGGTCCCACATCGCTTCGACCTCGGCGGCAGTGCGGAAGGGCGGGTTGCATTTGCCGCGCCCGCCAAGGCGAACCAGATCATCCTCGGTCATGCACAAATACTGAATGCAGGCTTCCCCGGTCGCCTGGCCACCTTGGGCGCGGAAGCTTTCGGCAATGTCGAAGCCGCGCGCCACCGATGAATGGGCGATATGAACATGGGCGCCGGTGGCGAGCCCGAGTTCGAAAATCTCCAGATCGGCGAGCGTTTCGGCCAGCGGCGGGCGGGTGCGGGCGTGCCAGATCGCGTCGGTTTGCCCGGCGGCGCGCGCCCGATCGGTCAGCCTTTCGACCAGTTCCTGGTCTTCATTATGGATCGCCACCGGTAGGCCGGTTTTGGCGATTTCGGTGAAAGCGGCGAGCATGGTGGGGTGATCAATGCGCGGGAAGCGCACCGGATCGTACTCGTAGGTGGAAAGCTTGAAGGCGGAAATTCCGGCCGCTGCCAGGCCGGCGATTTCATCGACGCCGCCTGATTTGGCGATCGTGCCGTATAAAGCCATGTCCACATGGGCATACTTGCCAACCGCCGCAATCTTGTCGGCAAGCACGGCGGCCGAGGTCACCGCCTGCGGCACGTCATAAGGCATGTCCACCACGGTCGTGACGCCACCGGCCGCCGCGCAACGGGTCGCCCCCTCGATCCCCGGCCAGCCGAGCAAGGATGAGGTATGCATATGCCCATCGACCAACCCCGGCAGAATAAGCTTGCCGCGATGGTCAACCAGGTCGGTGGCCGGCGGCGGCACGCCCTGGCCGATGGCGGCAATGGTCTCGCCACGCACCGCAACATAGCCATCGCGCAGGATATCGCTGGCGGTTACAATGTCGCCAAGAAAGACGCGGTCAAACGGGAGGGACATGGTGCTGCGCCTGCATTGCAGTGGGCGCGCTTGCCCAAGGGCAGGCGCAGAACTAGGAAGCATCGACGGTCCACGCCGATCCGGCACGGCCACGATATTTTGTTTTAGTGATCGGAGGAAATCCAGCATGAAATTGCACGAGGTGAAAGTCTATCCGTCGAAAATGCATCTGCCGCGCGAAGATCAGCTCGCCTGGAAGATCGCCGGGGTGGCCGCCGATCCGGTCGCGGTGCCCCAAGGCACCGAAGACATGATCGTCAACCGCATCATCGACAACGCCTCGGTCGCGATTGCCGCAATCAACCGCCGACCGGTGACATCGGCCCGCGGCATGGCGCTCGGCCATGCGCGTGCCGGTGGGGCGACGGTGTTCGGCGTTGCGCCGGACCAGCGCTTCAGCCCGGAATGGGCAGCCTGGGCGAACGGCACGGCAGTGCGTGAGCTTGATATGCACGACACGTTTCTGGCCGCTGACTATTCCCATCCCGGTGACAATATCCCGCCGATCCTGGCGGTCGCCCAGACGATGGGCAAATCCGGCGCCGAACTGATCCGGGGCCTCGCCACTGGCTACGAAATCCATATCGATCTGGTGCGCGCAATCTGCCTGCATGAACGCAAAATCGATCATATCGCCCATTTGTGTCCGGCGCAGGCCGCCGGCATAGGCACTTTGCTCGGCCTGTCGCATGACGTGATTTTCCAGGCCGTGCAGCAGGCGGTGCATGTCAGCTTCACCACCCGCCAGTCACGCAAAGGTGAAATTAGCAGCTGGAAAGCCTATGCCCCCGCGCACGCCGGCAAGCTCGCCGTTGAAGCGGTCGATCGGGTGATGCGCGGCGAAGGCGCACCGAGCCCGATTTATGAAGGTGAGGACAGCGTGATTGCCTGGATGCTGAACAACAAAAACGGCGTTTATCACGTGCCGCTGCCGGAAGCGGGTGAAAGCAAGCGGTCAATCCTGGACAGCTACACCAAGGAACATAGCGCCGAATATCAAAGCCAGGCACTGATTGATCTGGCATTCCGCATGCGCACCAAGATTGCCGACACCAGCAAGATCGCCAAGATCATGCTGCACACCAGCCATCACACCCATTACGTGATCGGCACCGGCGCCAACGATCCGCAGAAGATGGATCCGAAAGCGTCGCGCGAAACGCTCGATCATTCGATCATGTATATCTTCACCGTCGCGCTGCAGGACGGGCGCTGGCACCATGTCGACAGCTACGCGCCGGCGCGCGCCAATCGGCCTGATACAGTGGCACTCTGGCACAAGATGGAGACGTGTGAGGATGCCGAATGGACCCGGCGCTATCACGCGACCGATCCGAACGAACTCGCCTTCGGTGGCCGGGTTGAAATCACCATGGCCGATGGCAGCGTGCTGGTCGATGAACTCGCGGTTGCCAATGCCCATCCGAATGGCGCCAAGCCCTTCGCGCGGGCTGACTACATCAACAAGTTCCGCATTCTGACCGACGGCATCATCGCCGCCGCCGAAGCCGACCGGTTCATCGAGGCCGCGCAAAATGTGCGGGCCCTTGGCGCCGGTGAATTGCATCGTCTGAACGTAGCCTTGCCCCCGGGCAAGCTTGCGATCAGCCAACCTGGTATCTTCTGAGGAGCGATCCGTCATGAGCGAAACCATCGTCAACCGGCCGAAAAAATCGGTCGCCCTGTCTGGGGTGACCGCCGGCAATACCGCCTTGTGCACCGTCGGCCGTGCCGGCAACGATTTGCACTATCGCGGCTACGACATCCTCGATATCGCCGACACCTGCGAATTCGAGGAACTGGCGCATCTGCTGGTGCATGGCACTTTGCCGAACGTCGCCGAACTGAAAGCCTATAAGACCCGCCTGAAAGCTTGGCGCGGTCTGCCCGCCGATTTGCGCGCGGTGCTGGAGAAAATCCCGGCCGCCGCGCATCCGATGGATGTGATGCGCACCGGCGTTTCGATGCTGGGTTGCAGCCTGCCGGAAAAGGACGACCACAATGTTCCGGGCGCCCGCGACATCGCCGATCGGTTGATGGCGTCGTTGGGGTCGATGCTGCTCTACTGGCATCATTTCTCCCAGAATGGCCGGCGGATCGACGTCGAAACCGACGATGACACCATCGCCGGGCATTTCCTGCATTTGCTCCACGGCGAAAAGCCGAGCGCGTCGTGGGAACGCGCGATGCAGACCTCGCTGAACCTTTATGCCGAACATGAATACAATGCCTCGACCTTTGCCTGCCGCGTGGTGGCGGGGACGGGGTCGGACATGTATTCGGCGATCACCGCCGGCATTGGCGCGCTGCGTGGCCCGAAACATGGCGGCGCCAACGAAGTCGCCTTTGAAATCCAGAAGCGTTACGACAGCCCCGATGCGGCGGAAGCCGATATTCGTGCCCGGGTTGCGGCGAAGGAAGTGGTGATCGGGTTCGGTCATCCGGTTTACACCATCTCCGATCCGCGCAATCACGTCATCAAGGGCGTGGCGCGGCGTTTGTCGATCGAGGCTGGTACCACCAGGATGTTCGACATTGCTGACCGGATTGAAACGGTGATGATGGATGCCAAGAAGATGTTCGCCAACCTCGATTGGTTCAGCGCCGTTTCGTATCACATGATGGGCGTGCCAACTGCGATGTTTACGCCATTGTTCGTGATTGCGCGGACATCAGGCTGGAGCGCGCATGTCATCGAACAGCGGCTTGATAACAAGATCATTCGCCCGGCGGCTAACTATGTTGGGCCGGAAGATCTGAAATTCGTTCCCCTGGCGGCGCGTCCCTGATCTTTTCAGGCAGCATCTGGCACAATGATAAATCGGTCGTGGCATCCCAGCCGCGGCCGATTTTTTTATGCGGCGGCGGGGCACGTAACGACTTTAATTTTGTTGACATGTCACGGCGCGAAAGCGGATAGCGGATTCTGGCTGTCAGCGTGTCGAGTCGCATCAAGTGAACGGCGCATTGTTTGGCATCCATGGCAAAGAAGGTCACGGTCAATGAACCGAAGGCTTGTTCCGGGTCACCAACAGCATACCGTGCAGGTGTGCCCCGAGCCGCTTCGTTTTTTGCATCGCGGTTTTCCCGACATTCTGGTCGATGCCGTTCTGAATATTAACCTGACGACCCAATGTCCGACGCCGGATTGAATTCGGATCGGAACGACGCATGACAGCCAAGGAGAAGCCCGCAATGAATACCGACGACATCATCAAGCCACGCGCCCAGGCCCTGGCCGTGAAAGCTGCAACCAAAGCGGCGCCGGCAAAAGCGCCCGCCAAGGCCAAAGCGAAAGCCCCGGCAGCGAAGGCAAAGGCCCCTGCGGCCAAGGCGGCAGTGAAAGCCGCCCCCGCCAAAGCCGCCCCCGCCAAGGCGGCAAAGGCCAAAGCGGCCCCCGCGGCGGCTAAGCCCGCGAAAGCCGCGGCCAAGCCGGTGAAGAAAGCAGCGGCAAAGCCCGCAGCCAGTGCCGCGCCCAAAAAAGCCGCCGCTGCCAAGCCCGCACCTGCCAAAAAGGCGCCAGCCAAAGCGGCCGCCAAGCCCGCGCCTGCGGCCAAAGCTGCTGCCGTGAAACCGGCCGCGAAGAAACCGGCCGCAAAGAAACCTGCCGCGAAAAAGCCGGCTGCCAAAAAGGCCTAGCCGCGTCCGCGTTAACCACTGACGAGCGATGTGCAAGGGGTCCTGTGGGGCCCCTTGTGCTGTCCGCGCTGCGGCCTGTCGCAGGTGGGCTGAATGTGCCGAATTGGGACGTCTAGAACAAATAGTTACAATCCGCCGAGAGGGGTAAGGCGCCCATATTGCGTAAAGCGGCGCCAGAAACGCACCAGGTGCGCAATTTAAATCCTGCTAATTAGTTGAAATTGCTATAAACAATAGCTCACAAATTAATCGCATAATGTCAACTAATATGAACTTGACCCGCCCCCCGCGCCACCCCTAGGTCAGGATGCGGCGTTAAGAAGTGCTCGGCGTTTTAGCGTCAATTTGAGCATCGCCTTAACCAGTTGTTTTAGGGAATTGGATTGCAGATGACATATTTTCGGACTGCGCTTGGCGCGATTTTCAGCGTGCTGGTATCCCTGGCGATAGCGTCGCCCGCGTCGGCAACGGCGCTGTACAATGGCACGGTGACGTCGATAACCGTTGGAAATCTGCTCATCAGCAACACGGTCTGCACCGCGAGCGGAACGGCTAGCTGCACGACCACGACGTGGGGAATTGCAGCGGCACCTTTCGCGGGCGCCGGCCCTGGCAGCCTTTCGATTTCCCTAACGCCGCAGAATTCAACCATTTGGACTGGCGGCCGAAACAATGACTTGAACCTGACCTTCGAGATCCAGTCGCTTGCACCGAATGGTACGCCGTCGTCAGCGTTGAATTTCATCAATGGCGTTGGAATGACCGCAAGCGGGTCTGGCAGCATTGCGCAGGGTTTCAATGTGTCTTCACCCTACAATGCGCTGAGCGTGGGTGGTCTTGGCACGTTGAACGGCAATCCAACTTCTCCTTCCAATGGGGTCTCTTTCGCGCCGCAATCTGCGATATTCGTGAACTTCGATATGGGACCGCTGACCGCAGGCAGCACGATTACCGGCGTTAATCTTTTCGTGAGCCATGCGCCGGAGCCTGCAACGTTCGGGCTGTTGCTGATCGGTGGCATGGCGCTTGCCGGCGTCCGCCGGCGCGACCTTAGCACGTTTGGCCGCGGATAATCGACTAACAGGGCGCGGTTGCGTCCGCATGAAGTAAATTCGGCTTTATAATTTATGCACTTATTTGTCTGGGAGAAATTTGATGGCGTCTATAACTAACACCAACACTTATGCGGCAACTTCAAGTGCGGCGTTGAATTTTTCCGCTGTCACTGTGACCGAAACCGACACTGATCCCTTGGGCCTTTTGGGTGCTACTGGTAATATTGGATCGTTCATCGGCAACGGTGCTCCGACTCCGGCGGAGCAGGTTGGTGTCATATCGGTGGCGACCGGCTATCAGGGGCTGACCTGGTCGAGCTTTAACGCTGGTGCTTTTGCGCCCGGCGATACGGTCACTATCACCTTTTCCTACACAGTTTCGTCCAGTGTTGCCGGGCAGGGAATTTCCTCCGCGCAGCAGGCATTCACCGTCGACTTCAATCCGGTCCCCGGGGCGACGCTTTTACAAAGTGTTGAAACCGTGTCCAGCGGCGGCGCTGTGGTTGGCCAATCGACCATTAGCGCGGCCTCACAACACGACTCGTTCGCGCTGGCTGGCAGCTATAGCTCGGTGCAGGTGAATGTTTCGCTTGCCTTTTCGGTGGCCGCGGGTTCCACAGGGGCTGGCATCGACTTCAGCTTTCTTGATTTTGGCTTCGCCACCTCGGCACTCCCAGTCACCGGCTCGATCGGCGATTTCGTCTGGAACGACCTCAACGGTGACGGGATTTACGAAACCGGTGAAGCCGCGGTGTCGGGCGTGACGGTCGATCTGCTGAACGCCACTGGTGCGATTGTTGGCGTGACCACCACCGACACGACCGGTCATTATCTGTTCAGCGGCCTGAACGCTGGTACCTACCAGGTGCAGTTCGTTACCCCGCTCGGTTACAGCTTCACGTCCCAAGTTGTCGGCAACGGCACCCAGACCGTCTCCGCGGCGAATGTTTCGACCGGCAAAACCGGCCTTGTTACTCTGGCGGCGGGCCAGAACATCCTGGTCGAAGATGCCGGTTTGGTGATGGGTTCCGGTGGCGGTGGTGGCGGCGGCGTTGGCGCCATCTCCACCCACGTCTATTTTGATACGAATGGCGACAGCAGCCAGGGCACGGGCGAAACCAATCTCGCTGGCGTGACGGTTGCGCTGCTCAATGGTAGCGGCGTGCCGACTGGCACCACGGCGATCACCGATGCGGCCGGCAATGTCAGCTTCGCGGGCCTTGCCCCGGGTAGCTACCAGATTGCGGTCACCACCCCGGCCGGCGATACGGTTACCCAGCACACCAATGTCGGCACCCCGATCATTGTGGTGGCCAACCAGACTGTGGCGGCGGTCGAAGGCCTGACCATTCCGCCAGCGACGCTGACCACCCATATCTATCTCGACACCAATGGCGACAGCAGCCAAGGGGTGGGGGAAACCAATCTCGCCGGGGTGACCGTGGCGCTGCTCAATGGCAGCGGCGTGCCCACCGGCCAAACCGCAGTGACTGACGCGAACGGCAATGTCAGCTTCGCGAGCCTTGCCCCCGGCAGCTATCAAGTGGCGGTGACCGCCCCGGCGGGTGACATCGTTACCCAGCACACCAATGTCGCAACGCCGGTGACACTTGCGGCTGGCCAGACGTTGGTCGCAGTGGAAGGGCTCTATGTCCCGGCCACTTTCAACACCCATGTCTATCTCGACGCCAACGGCGACAGCACCCAGGGCGCAGGCGAAACCAACCTCGTCGGGGTAACCGTGGCGCTGCTCAACGGCAGTGGCGTGGCGATCGGACAGACTGCGGTGACCGACGCTAACGGCAATGTGAGCTTCGCCGGCCTCGCCCCTGGCAGCTACCAGGTGGCCGTGACCACCCCGGCTGGCGACATTGTGACGCAGAAGACCAACGTCAGCACGTTGAACACGCTGCTCGGCGGCCAGACCGCCAACGCGGTCGAGGGCGTCTATCTGCCGGCCGCCTTCAACACCCATGTCTATTATGACAGCAATGCCGATGGCACCCAGGGCACGGGCGAAACCAACCTCGCCGGCGTGACCGTCGCGCTGCTCAACGGCAGCGGCGTGGCGACCGGCCGCACTGCGGTGACCGACGCCAACGGCAACGTCAGCTTCACCGGCCTTGTTCCCGGCAGCTATGAAGTTAGCGCCACCACGCCTTCTGGCGACATCGTCACGCAGAACACCAACACCCAAACCGCTAACATTTTGGCCGCCGGGCAGACCGCCAACGCCTTTGTCGGGCTTTACGCGCCGCCGTCAAATCCCGACGTCTCGATCCTAAAGACGGTCACGTCTGTCGGCGGAGCGGCCGGCAACCCATCTGTGACCTATGCCGGTGAAGTGATCACCTACAACATCGTCGTCACCAATACTGGCAATGTGACACTGACCAATGTGGTGGTGACCGACCCGACCTTGGGCACCACACTTGGTACAGTCGCCAGCCTGGCGCCAGGTGCGAGCAAAACGTACACCGCGTCGCAGGTCGCGACCCAGACGCAGATCAATAATGCCAACGCCTCGGTGAGAATATACGCCGCGTCCGGGACTGGTGCGGACGGTGCGGAAAGTGGCACTGCGACGATCACAATCAAGAACGACCAGATCATTGTTGTGCTCTCGAGCGGACAAGCGAATCCGACCGGTGCAGGACAGGAGGTCAGCGGTATCAGGTTCACACTCGGCAACACCCCGATCTCTGCGTTGCTGACGAGCGCGTCTGGGACGTTGATCGACATAGCCGCTGGCGGCTATGTCACTTCAAATACGGGCGTGATCGATCACTGGGGCGTCGCTCAATCTGGCGCAACCTTGACGCTGGCGACTGCGGGAGCAGGAGCAGTGGGAGGCAAACCGACCGATCTGATCATTGGGGCGGGACCCTATACTAATGCCAATCCGTCGATCACCGGGCGCGATCCGCAAATCAGCGGTCCTGCCACATTTGTTTTGAGCGTTCCAGGCGTGACACTTGGTACCACGATAACGTCGGTCGGGATCGAATTCGGCACCGGCCCTGACAATGTGCTGACAGCTATACAAACCGGTTCAACTGTTGGTGGCGCAATCACCAACACAGCGGTGGTGACGGACGACCAAACAGGACCGAAGTCCTCCACTGCTAGTACCGCGATTGCGGGAGGCTCTACCCCGGCGACCTTCAACACCCATGTCTATCTCGACGCCAACGGCGACAGCACCCAGGGCGCGGGCGAAACCAACCTCGTCGGCGTGACCGTCGCACTGCTGAACGGCAGCGGCGTGGCGACCGGCCAGACTGCGGTGACTGATGCCAACGGCAATGTGAGCTTCGCGGGCCTCGCCCCCGGCAGCTATCAGGTGGCAGTGACCACCCCGGCCGGCGACATTGTGACGCAAAAAACCAACGTCAGCACGGTGAACACGCTGCTCGGCGGCCAAACTGCCAACGCGATCGAAGGCGTCTATCTGCCGGCGACTTTCAACACCCATGTCTATTACGACAGCAATGCCGACGGCACTCAGGGCGCAGGCGAAACCAACCTCGTGGGCGTGACCGTGGCGCTGTTGAACGGCGCGGGCGTCGCTACTGGCCGCACGGCTATGACCGACGCGAATGGCAATGTGAGCTTCGCGGGCCTCGCCCCCGGCAGCTATGAAGTGGCCGTCACCACGCCCACCGGCACCATCGTCAAGCAAGCCACCAACGTGATGACGCCGACCACGCTCGCATCCGGCCAGACCGGCAGTGCGATCGAAGGGGTTTACGCCCCGGCCGCCTTCACCACCCATGTGTTCTTCGACACCAACGCCAACGGTACCCAGGATGCCGGGGATAGCAACCTCGCCGGTGTCACGGTCGCCCTGCTGACCGGCGCGGGCGTGGCGACTGGCCAGACCGCGAACACCGATGCCAACGGCAACGTGTCCTTCACCGGGCTGACGCCTGGCAGCTATGAAGTGGCCGTTACCACCCCGGCGGGTGACACCGTCACCACCACGACCAACGTGTTGACACCTACCACCCTGATCGCCGGGCAGACCGGCAACGCCATCGAAGGCGTGACCAAGCCGACAACCCCCGGCACGGCCACCTTCACCACCCATGTCTATTACGACACCAACAAGGACGGGGTGCAGAGCGGTTCGGGCGAAACCAACCTCGCCGGCGTCACCGTAACCCTGCTGACTGGCACGGGCGCATCCACCGGCAAAACTGCGGTGACCAACGCCGCCGGCAATGTCAGCTTCGCGGGCCTGGCCCCGGGTAGCTACGAAGTTGCCATCACCACCCCTGCCGGCGATGTCGTCACCAAAGCGGTTAATGTCGGCACCCCGAACAGCCTTGCCGCGGGAGGTTCTGCCACTGCCATCGAAGGTGTGGTCGCGGGCAGCCCTGGGATTAGCGTGGACAAGTCCGCGAGTGTAACCGCGGTCAAAGCGGTGGATGGCACCTCGTGCGACACGTATTTCAGCACCGTCAGTTACACCTACAAGGTCACCAACACCGGCAATACCGCGCTCAACAACATCAAACTGGTCGATAATCACGGCACCTCGCTGTTGCCCGACAACATGAGCCCGGTTTCCGTGCTCGGCACCTGCAGCCAGTACAATGTTGGCGACAGCAACCATAACGGCGTGCTCGATGTCGGCGAAAGCTGGAGCTACCAGGCCAAGATCATCGAAACCGGCAACTATGTTGGCAACCCGAGCGTGTCGGCA
>JANXRN010000125.1 GCA_025352995.1 Acetobacteraceae bacterium | reverse complement strand
CATATTATATTCCGTCACCGACCACATCGCCCACATCACCCTCAACCGCCCCGAGTATCGCAACGGCCAGGCGACCGAGCTTTTGCACGAACTCGATCACGCCATCCTCGCCGCCGGCGCGGACACTGACGTCCGGGTGATCGTGCTGACCGGCGCGGGCGATCATTTCTCCGCCGGACATGATCTTGGCACCCCGGCCGAGCAGGCCTATCGCGCCGCCAACCCGATGGAACCGGGGATGCGCGGCTTTTTCGATCGCACCTGGCGGCTTTATGTCGATATGCATTTGCGCTGGCGAAACGTGCCAACCCCGATGATCGCCGCCGTGCAGGGCTACTGCATCTTCGGCGGTTGGATGATCGCGTCCACTGCCGACATTGTGTACGCCGCCGATGATGCAATGTTCCTTGGGTCGCTGTTCCAGTATTTCTCTATCCCATGGGACATTCATCCCCGCCGCGCCAAGGAAATGCTGTTCCAGGGCAAGTTCATCAATGGCGAGCAGGCGAAAGAACTTGGCCTGGTCAACCGGGTATTGCCGCGCGCCGAACTGGTCGATGCGGTGATGGACTATGCGCGTGACGTGGCCCAGAACGACCCTATGCAAATGCGGCTGGTTAAGCTTGCCATCAACCAGGTCCAGGACCAGCAGGGCTTTACCGCCGCCATCCAGGGATCACATGCGCATTACATGCTGAACTGGCAGGCCGAGCGCGACCCGAATTTCGCGCTGAAAGTGCCGGAGGGTAAGCGCCGGCCGATGGTGCAGGTGGCGCTTGATCGCTACAAGCGCGATCAAGCGCGGACCAAATCCTAGCCGACCGGATCGAGCACCACGACCGGGATTTCCCGGTCGACAGCTTTTTTCTGATAGTCGGCGAACGGCGGCCAGATCACCACCGCCTTTTCCCACAAAGCCGCCCGTTCCGCGCCCGTCGCGGTGCGGGCGATGGCGTGGAATTTCTTGGTGCCGACCTGGACTTCGACCGACGCATTGCCAAGGATGTTGCGATACCAACCCGGATGTTCCGGCGCACCGCCCTTGGAGGCGATGATGAAATAGGAATTGCCGGTTTCGCCGTAGAACAGCGGGAACAGATATTTCTGGCCGGATTTGCGCCCGGTGGTGGTCAACAAGAGCGATTGCACCGACATCTCAGGCAAGTTGGGCGCCTTAATGGTGTACATATGGCCGTCGGTGCCGCCGCTTTTCTGGTAGCGGGCGACATGGTCGAGCATCCATTGCGGCAGGTTGGGGGCGAGAATGGCGTCGGTCATGATGATGGCTCCTCAGGTTGCAGCGATTGTCTCCGATGCGGCGGGCTTCGTCCAGCCATCAGATAGGCGCGGCAGCGCAGCTTTGGTCCTTTCGGAACCGCTCTGATCGCTCCCCCCCCCTCAATACCCATCGCCAAACCGCAACAGCGGAAACGCGCTATGCACCCCGGGCGTCACCACCGAAGGTGCGGCATGGACAAAGCTGCGGTCGAGTTCACGGAAGCTTGAAACGCCGGCGAGCGCCAGGCACTCATGCACCTCGTCTTCAAGGATATCCAACATCGTCACCACCCCGTTCGCCCCATCGGCCGCGAGCGCATAGACATAGAGCCGGCCGAGCACGATCAAATCCGCACCCATCGCGATGCCCTTGAGCAAGTCCGAGCCGCGGCTGAACCCACCATCGACCCAGATTTTGGCGCGTCCGGCCACCGCATCGACGATCTCCGGCAGGATATCCATCGTGCCACGGCCGTGATCCAACTGCCGGCCACCATGGTTGGAGACGTGGATGACATCGACCCCGAGTTCGACCGCTTTGCGCGCATCTTCATGGGTGGCGATGCCCTTGAGGATCAGCGGCAGCTTGAACTTGGATTTATAGTCGGCAACGTTGTCCCAGTTGAGCCGTGCCTGCCAGTCCCGCGCCTCATCCGCGCCAGCGCGCCAGGGTTTGCGGAAGCGCTTGGCGATGTCGCGCTCGCGGCGGGAATAATGCGCGGTATCAACGGTGAGGCAGAACGCCTCATACACGGCATCGATGCTGCGGCGGACATGGTCGTCGATGAAGCTTTGGTCACCGCGCACGTAAAGCTGAAAAATCTTCGGCCCGCTGCCGGCTTTGGCGACGTCCTCGAGCGAGGGCTGGCT
Source organism: Acetobacteraceae bacterium (assembly GCA_025352995.1). Taxonomy (GTDB): domain Bacteria; phylum Pseudomonadota; class Alphaproteobacteria; order Acetobacterales; family Acetobacteraceae; genus CAITOL01. Next base: position 2,418 of record JANXRN010000125.1, on the reverse strand, counting down.
CACCGACGACAGCATCATCGGCACGTTGTAGCGCCCGGCGGCTTCGGCCACGCTGGCGCCACCGCCGGCTTCAAAGGATTCAAGGGACCCGACCGGGGCGAGGCAGACCGGCAGGCGGATTTTACGACCGAAAACCTCCCAACTCGCATCGGTCTTGGACACATCGACCAGCACCCGCGGGCGAAACCCCAGACTGTCGAGCGCCAGGCGATTGCGGGCAACGGATGTTTCGGTTTCCGCGCCGCCAATCAGATAGTCCCAGATATAGGCGTTCAGCTTCAGCCGGGCGGCCTTGATGAATTCGTGCAGATTGAGAAACTCGCCCTCGGTGTTGCTGACCATTCCCGTGTTCCCTCTTGATATGGGTGGAGTTTGTGACAGGGTTGGGCCAGCGGCAAGCACGGGGGAAACGATGGCAGATATTCGCCGCATAGGCATACGGACGGACGAACTCGGCGAAGGCCCGGTCTGGTGCCCGCGCGAACGTGCGCTCTACTGGGTCGATATTCGCGGCCAATGGCTGCGGCGCTGGGTAGAACGCGGCGAGCTGGTGACATCCTGGCCGATGCCGGAACAGATCGGCAGCCTGGCGATCGCCGAAGATGGCGGCATCCTGGTGGCGCTGCGCTCGGGAATGGCGGTGTTCGACTCGATGACCGGCGGGTTTCGCAAGCTGGTCGATTTCCCTGGCCATAGCCCTACCTTGCGCAGCAATGACGGCAAATGCGACCGCCAAGGCCGTTTCTGGGTGGGCACGATGGAGCGTGAAAACATCGCGCCGACTGGCAAGCTTTACCGGATCGATGCGGGAGCGATCACGACCATGCTTGAAGGGGTGCGCATCCCCAACTCGCTGTGCTGGTCGCCCGATGGCGCAACGATGTACTGGGCAGATAGTCTGGACCGGGTGATCTGGGCGTTTCCGTTTGACATTGGCTCCGGCGCGCTGGGTGAACGGCGCGTGTTCGCCAACGTTGATGCGTCCGAGGTGCCGGATGGCTCCACGGTCGATGCGGAGGGTTATCTATGGTCCGCGCGCTATGGCGGCAGCCGCGTGGTGCGCCACGCACCCGATGGCGCGGTGGATCGGGTGATCAATTTGCCCGCCCGCCAGATTACCAGTTGCGCGTTCGGGGGCAGCAATCTCGGCACGCTGTTCATCACCTCGGCGACGCAGAACATGGATGCGGCGCAACTGGCCGCCGAGCCGCAGGCGGGCCATCTGTTTGCGGTCGATGTCGGCGTGAAAGGCCTGCGGGAGCCACGCTATGTCGGTTAACTTATCGCGGCCGCGACCCACTGCGCCCAGGCAAGCACTGCCCGGTCTTCGCCCGCCCGCCCGACAATTTGCACCCCGAGCGGCATGCCAGTTGGCCCCTGCCCGGCTGGTACGGTGACGCAGGGGACATGCAAGGCGGTCCAAATATAGTTGAACGCCGGATCGCCGGTCCATTCCAGACCGTCCGGCGCTTCGCCGGGCGCGGACGGGGTCAACAGGATGTCGCAAGCCCCCATCGCGGCGGGAAACGCGTTCTGCAAACGACGGAACACCGTCTGGGCTTCAGCCAACGCCGGCGCACCTTGGGCGAGGCCCCATTCAAGCCGTTCGCGCAAACCGTCGCTGAGGCCATTGCGGTGATTGGCCATTTCCCAGCCCATCGACCGCGCACTTTCGCCGTTCATCACGATCGGGTGGGCGGTTTCCAGCGCATCGAACGCCGCCGGCAATTCACAATCGACGATGGTGGCACCGGCCCGGGCCAACGGGGCCGCGATGCGCTCGAACAGCGCCTCGGTTTCGGCCGCCGCGTGCTTCCAGCTTGATGACCGGCAGATTCCAATGCGCGGTGCCCGGTCGGGCTTCCGGTCGGGATCGCCGAGGTCAACGCCACCCGCAACCCCTGCCAGCAACGCGCAATCGGCCACACTGCGCGCCATAGTGCCGATTGTGTCGAGGCTTTGCGACATCACTTTCATGCCGAGCAGCGAAATGGTTCCGAAGCTCGGCTTGTAGCCAACCACGCCGCAGAACGCGGCCGGGCGGATGATGCTGCCGGCGGTCTGGGTGCCGAATGCAAACGGCACCATGAAATCAGCCACCGCCGCGGCCGAACCCGACGAAGATCCGCCCGGCGTATGCGACAAGCCCGCCGGATTGGCGGTCGGCCCCGGCTTCCTGGTGGCAAATTCGGTGGTAACGGTCTTGCCCATCACCACCCCACCTGCCGCCCGCGTCCACGCAACCGCTGCCGCATCGGCAAACGGGCGGTGCCCGGCCCAGATCGGCGAGCCATATTCGGCCGGCTGATCTTCCGTATCGAGCACGTCCTTCACCGCCACCGGCAGCCCGTGCAGCGGGCCACGTGGCGCATGGCGGGCGCGGCGGCGCACCAGATCGGGGTTGAAATGTGCGAAGGC
>JANXRN010000300.1 GCA_025352995.1 Acetobacteraceae bacterium | reverse complement strand
CCTAAGCCCCCGTCTTCACTACGACTTATTCTTAAGGGTTTGGCGTCCAGGGACCTTCCCTGGCGGGGTCTGGGGCAGCGCCCCAGCGCTTGCCTTCACCCAACCCCCATCCCCACCCCATCCCGTCGCGGATCACCGGCGGCGTGCCAGGCCGGGCCGTGGCGGGTGATCACTTGGGTGCCGCCGTCGAGGCGTTTGTTGATCACCCAGTGGCCACGTTCGGTAAGCGGGCGTTCGAGATGGGCGAGGCGCGGTTCGATTTCGGTCAGTCCATTCCAGTTCAGCACATGCGGTGCGGCGACGATGGCGAGCGGATCGCGCATACCGCCGGCGAGGCGGAGTAGCGCGTTCGCGACGTAGCCGATGATGCGATAGCCCCCGCCGGCGCCGAGGGCTGCAACCGGAGTGCCGGTTGCATCGAGCGCGAGCAGCGGCGCGATGGTGGTTTTCGCGCGTTTGCCCGGGGCGATGGCATTTGCCGGGGGCACCCCATCAGTAGGTGCTTCGGTCGCAAAGTTGGTCATCACGTTATTCAGATAAAAGCCCCCAACCGCGATGCGGGCGCCGAAATTCTGGTTGATGGTGGTGGTCATCGACACGGTCATGCCGGCCGCATCGGCGATGGAGATATGGCTGGTCATGCTGCCGCCGAGGGTGAAGCGGCCTTTGGGTAGCCGGTCCATGCGGTGGGTGGGCGACAGCAGTGACGCACGTTCATCAAGATAGTTCGGGTCAAGCAAGTCGGCTGGGTTCATCGGGTCGAAGGCGGGGTCAGCGAACGGTGCGCGTTCAGCGAAGGCCAGTCTTCCCGCTTCGGCCAGGATATGGGCTTGCTGTTCGGTGATGGTTTCGTCGATGCTCGTCACCCCGAAGCGCCTTGCGAAGGCAATGATCTGGGCTGCCGCCAGCGCGCCATAGGCTGGCAGCGCGCCGCCAAGAATGGTCAAGCCGCCCATCTGGAATTTCAGCGGCGCGCGTTCGACGCTGCGATAGGCCGCAAGATCGGCCGGCGTCATTTTGCCCGCGAACGGATCACTATGCACCGCATGGACGATCGCGGCTGCGGTTTCGCCTTGGTAAAATTCCTCCACCCCTTGGCTGGCAATCCGGGCGAGCGTTGCGGCCAGGGCGGGATTGCGCAGGATCGTGCCGGGCAGCAGCGCCAAATCGTTGCCACCGCAATAGAGCGCGCGGGCAAATTCCTCGTCCCGCATCGCCGGGATTTCCTGCAAGGTGCGCCATAAATACGGCGATAGCGGAAACCCATCGGTTGCCGCCTCAATCGCCGGCGCGAACAAAGCCGCCCACGGCAACCGGCCAAAGCGAAGATGCGCGTCCGCCAGCGCCCGCATTGCCCCCGGAACCCCGACCGTCCGCCCGCCATAGAGCGCCCGATCGCCCGGGATCGGCCGCCCGTCGTAATCCCGTACCAGCCGCGCCGGCGCATGGGCGGGCGCCGACGACAGCCCATCGAGACAAATGGTTTCCCCGTTCTGATGCACCAGCAGCATCGCCCCACCGCCGAGGCCGGATGCGTTCGGTTCGACCAAAGTCAGCATCGCCTGCGCCGCAATCGCCGCATCCACCGCGCTGCCGCCCTGGTGCAGCATGGTCGCCGCCGCCCACGATGCCAGCGGGTTGGCCGTGGCTGCGACCGCGGCGCCACTGCCCGCCCGCGTGCGGGTTGGGTCGTAATCGAGCCAGGACTCCGGGGTACGGGCGAACGCATCGCTAAGGGTCGGGCGCATTTTTGAACAGGCAGTCCTTGCGTGAACCGGGTCCCAGCGATCAAACTGATCGTGGAACCCATGGGGAAGATATATGCGATTTTTCAGCCTAGGTTTTTGCGCCACGCTGCTGCTGAGCGCAATCGCCGCCGCCCAACCCCATCGCGACCTGGTGGTCGGCATGGTGCAATTCCCCGCCGACATGCATCCCAACATCACCAATTCGTCCATCAAGGACTACATCGCCGGCACCGCCCGCCGCCCGATGACCGGCTTTAACGCCGCCGGCCAGGTGATCTGCCTGCTCTGCACCGAAGTCCCGAGCCTCGCCAACGGCCGCGCCAAACTGGTTACCCGCACCGACGGTACGCCGGGGATGGAGGTTCGCTTCACCCTCAAGCCCGATTTAGTCTGGGGCGACGGCAAGCCCGTCACCGCGGCGGATGTGGCCTTCGCCTTCATTGTTTCGCAAAGCTTCACCCCATCGGCGACCGTCGATGCGATTGACGCGCTCGACGCAACCAATATCCGCGTCACCATGAAGCGCGTCGTCTATGATTTCGACCGTTTCAATTCCAACTACGCCGTGCCGTTGCCTGAACATATTGAAGGCCCGATTTTTCGCGCCGCGTCCGATCCGCTCGATTACGGCCGCAAATCCGAAATCAACCGCCACCCCGAAAACCCCGGCCTATGGTTCGGCCCTTACCGCATCGTCGAGTTCCGCCCGAACGAACAAGTCACCTTGCTGCCCAATCCGCATTGGAAAGGCCCCGCACCGCATTTCGCCAAGATCACCATGCGCCTGGTCGAAAACACTGCCGCCTTGCAAGCCAATTTACTCGCCGGCGATGTCGATATCGTCGCCCCGGGCAATCTCGGCATCACCCTCGACCAGATCAACGGCATGGCCAAAACCGCCACCGACAAGTTCGACATCGAATTCATCCCGGCGGTCACCAGCTACGAACATCTCGCGCTCAAAACCGAAAACCCGCTCTTGAAGGACAGGCGCGTCCGCCAGGCGATGGCAATGGCGATCGACCGCAAGACCATCATCGCCAAATTGTTCGAAGGCCGCTTGCAAATCGCCGACAGCTTCATGCACCCGAGCCTGGCCAACTACGACCCGTCCGTGCGCACCTATCCTTACGACCCCAAGGCCGCCCGCGCGTTGCTGGCAACCGCAGGCTTCAAGCCAGGTCCGGACGGCATTTTGCTCAGCCCGACCGGTGACCGCTTCTCGCTCGAAATCACCTCAACCGCCGGCAACCGATCGCGCGAATTGGTCGAACAGGTTTTGCAAACCATGTTCAAGTCGGTCGGCATTGAGCTTGCGGTCAAGAATGTTCCACCAAGGGTGTTCTTTGGCGAGGTTACCCGTCGCCGCCAGTTTACCGGCATGCTGCTGTTCCAGTCCGACCCACCGTTGGATTGGGTGCCCATCCCCTATTTCCACAGCAACTATATCCCGAGTGCGGCCAACAACTTCACCGGCATCAACTATTCCGGCCTCGCCAGCCCGCCCCTCGATGCCGCGCTGGACGCAGCCCTTGGCGAACTCGATTCCACCAAGCGCAAGGCGCTCTGGAAAACCATTCTGGACATCGCCGCAGACGAACAGGCGGAGATCAATTTATTTTTCGCAACCTCCGCCGTCATTACGCCGAAATGGATGACCGGCGTGCGCAATGCCACGCGCTTCGGCACGCCGAGCCTGTGGGTGGAAGATTGGCGGCCAAAATAATCATGCCGGCGCGAAGATATTCTCCTTTTTCGTCGGCATGTCGTCCGGCCTCAGCGCCTGCGGTTCCCCGCCGCCGCGGAACGCCGGATCGCGCTGCAAGATCGGCATCACCCGGTCGGCAAACAGCCGCAAATTAACCTCGGCGTCCTCCGCCGGCATGCCACCGAAGGAGAATTCGGCGGTCAGATGGTCGAGCCCGGTCAACCGGGTCAGTTCAGCAATTTGCTCCAGGCAATCATCGGGCGTGCCGGCAACCTGAATGCTGACATAAAAATCAGTCGCCTTGGCGCGATTCTCGGCTTCCTTGAGCTTAGAATAGGTTTTGGCGACCGCGCCGTAGGATTCGTAGCCCTTCACGTTGGCCAGATGCCCGTCGGAAAATTTATAGTGCGCGTCAATCGAATCCCACTTCGCGCCGAGGAAGTTCGCCGCCCGGTCCCGTGCTTCGGCCCGGGTCGCGGCAATGGAAATATTGGTCGAAACAATCGGCGGCCGCGGCGTATGGCCCATTTCCACCGCCAGCGCCCGGTGGCGATGAATATCGGCCGCCGCCTTGTTCCACTCATTCTGCATGATTACCAGCATGCCGAAGCCCAACCGCGCCATCACCTCGGCTGATTCCGGGCTGACCGCGCTGGCGTAAAACCGCTCATACGGCTTGGAAATCGCTTTGGGCCGGATCGACATGCGCGGAATATCGAAAAACTCGCCCTTATATTCGAAACTATCCTGCGAAAGCGCCATCGTGACGATCTTGGCCGCCTCCACAAACCGTGCCCGTGCTTCGCCCATCGGCACCCGGAAGCCGGCATATTCCACGCTCGCTGCCCCACGCCCGAAGCCGAACACCGTCCGCCCGCCGCACAAAATATCCAGCAGCGCAATTTGTTCGGCAACCCGAATTGGGTCGTGCCATGGCAGCACCACCACCGATGTGCCCAAGGTGATCCGCTTGGTCTTGCCGGCAAAATAACTCAGCAATTGCAGCGGATCGGGCGACATTGCGTAGCCGGTGAAGTGATGTTCGAGCGCGAATAGTGAATCAAACCCCAGCGGTTCCGCCAGGCTGCCCAGGGCCAGGTGATCGGCCAGGACCGAGGCATCGCTGCGGCCGGGCTTGGTCAGCATATTCATCGACATTCCGACCTTCATGGCCGCGTTCCTCCGGGTGGTTTTATGGAAGACTAGGGCAGTGAAAGATTGGAAGGAAGGATGTTCTTTTTGTGAACAAAAAGAACCAAAAAAACTTTTTCACACTTGGTACGGTTACCGTGGGACTGCGGCGGGACCCAAGCCAACGGCCAGGCAGTACCGTGGGAAAGTTTTTGTGCTTCTTTTTGTTCACAAAAAGAAGACCTTCCTTCCACCCCCTCCCTTGGTTAACCTCGACATCAAGGAGACCCCAAATGCCCCCAACCAAGCTCGACGCGCTGATCATCGGCGCCGGTTTCGCCGGACTTTACCAGTTGCTGTGCCTGCGCGATCGGCTCGGGCTTGACGTGCAGGCGGTCGAAGCCGGTGCGGGCGTCGGTGGCACCTGGTTCTGGAACCGCTATCCCGGCGCCCGCTGCGATTCGGAAAGCCACTCCTATTGCTACTCATTTTCCCCCGAGCTCACTCAGGAATGGCAATGGTCGGAACGCTATCCACAGCAGCCGGAAATCATGCGCTACCTCAACCACGTCACCGATCGCTTCGATCTCCGCCGCAGTATCCGCTTCGATACGCGCGTCACCTCCGCCCGCTATGATGCGGCTGAAAATCGCTGGCAGGTCGCAACCGAAAACGGTGAGCTTTATTCCGTCACCTACCTGATCACCGCCGTCGGCTGCCTGTCGACCGCCAACGTTCCCAACATTACCGGTCTTCAGGACTTTGCCGGCGACTGGTACCATACCGGCGAATGGCCGCACGCCGGCGTCGATTTCACCGGCAGAAGGATCGGCATCATCGGCACCGGCTCGACCGGCATCCAGGCCATTCCCGTTATCGCCGAAACCGCCGCCCATCTGACCGTGTTCCAGCGCACCGCCAACTATAGCGTGCCCGCCCGCAACGTGCCGCTGACCGCCGAATTCCAGCAATATGTGCGCGAAAACGCCGCCGAAATCCGCGCCACCATGCACAGCACCACCAACGGCCATCCGTTCGTGGTCGAGGATCAATCCGTCTTCGATGTCACCGATGCCCAGCGCGAGGCGATTTTCGAGGCCGCCTGGGCCAAAGGCGGCCTGCAATTCCGCGCCAATTTCCGCGACATCACCACCGACCTTGCCGCCAACGCCACCGCTGCCAACTTCATCAAGGCGAAAATCCGCGCGATCGTGCAGAACCCCGGAACCGCCGCCAAACTCGCCGACATCGATCATCCCTACGCCGCCAAACGCCCCCCGATCGATAGCGACTATTTCGAAACCTACAACCGCGACAATGTCGATCTGGTCGATGTCCGCGCAGCCCCGATCACCCACATCACCGCCACCGGCATTGCCACCGAAAACGCCGAATACCCAGTCGATATCATCGTCTTCGCCACCGGCTTCGACGCCATGACCGGCCCGATGCTGCGCATGGACATCACCGGCCGCGATGGCCTCAATCTACGTGACGCCTGGGAAGCTGGCCCCACCAACTATCTCGGCCTGCAAATCCCCGGCTTCCCGAACTTGTTCACCGTCACCGGCCCCGGCAGCCCGTCCGTGCTCTGCAACATGCCCGTCGCCATCGAACAACACGCCGAATGGATCGCTAACTGCATCGCCCATATGCGCGCCCACAATATTGCCACCGCCGAAGCAACCCTTGCCGCCGCCACCGAATGGATCGCCCAGGTCAACATTGCCGCCAACGCCACCTTGCTGCCGCACGCCAAACATTCCTGGTACCTCGGCGCCAATATCCCCGGCAAACCCCGCATCTTCATGCCCTACGCCGGTGGGATGGTGCGCTATCGCGAAATCTGCGCCGATGTCGCAGCGCGGGGGTATGTGGGGTTTACTTTGGCGGGGGCTAATTAGAGAAAGCGATTCTTCTTTTTGTGAACAAAAAGAAGCAAAAAAACTTTCTCCTACGGTACTGCCTGCCCGTTGGGTCGACTACTCTCGCAATTAATTTCGATATCGTAACAAAAATGACGCACGTTCCCCAAGCGCACTAATTCCATTCGACCCGCCCCGTTGGCCCGATATGCATCCCTGCTTGCCTGACCGCCTCCAGCCACGCTGCGGGGGGCCAAACCACCTCCCGCTTCATCTTAGGCGCTGGCTTCCCGGGGGGCACAATCAACATCCGCTCCAGCACACCCACGATCTTCCGGGCTGCCGGAACCTCGGCGAGAAACCGGACACACTCCTCCTGGGTCAGCAATTGCTCCAATGGCCCGATCATTTGCGAAATGTTGGGCACGCGCGCAAGCAACCAGCCTCGCCCCTGCGGGAAGCACAAATGCGTCCTCGGCGCGCGATCCTTCTGCTCCCCAGCCTGCGATTTCTGCACCCGCGCCTTCGGCAAAGTTCCAGCGCGCCACTGCGCAATCAATGTCTCCAACCGCCGACCCATCCGACCGACGCGATTCCACAGCTCGATGAAGAACATCGGCATGCTCCGATCACGCGCCGACCCAACCGCAATAGCGGCCTGCAGTCCTGTCAGGAAATGGCCGAAACTGAACATATAGAGAACATACAAAAACACGCTCTTTCAGGTCAACATATTTTTTCCTGCCGAGTGCGTGCGCCAACGGCCAGGAAGTCCCCAGACAAAGTTTTTTTGCTTCTTTTTGTTCACAAAAAGAAGAATCGCTTCCGCTACCAAACCACCTCATGGCTTTCCCCAGTCTGCACATTCACCAACCCCTCAGGCGCCTGCTTGCAAGGCGCCACCAGCACCCATTGCCACGGCGCGCACGTCAGCGTCGCGAAGATCAGCCGTTCCGGGAACCCGGGGAACCAGCGCGGATGGAAGCTCGGCTCATACATCCAGTCGATCTTAGCGGCTTCGGCGTACAGGGCCTCCATTTCGGCATTGAGCACCGCGTGCGGGCGGCAGGTCATCAGCCCGGCGACTTCGTAATGCACCCGCGCCACCACCACCCCGCCGCGCACCAGCACCCAGCCGCCTTGCATTTCATTCAGCGTATTGACCACCAGCGCCATCGCCGCATCGGACGATCCGCACACCCAAATATTATGCTTGTCATGCATCACCGAGCAGCCGAGTGCCGTATCCGGATCACGCGGCCCGCAGCCGAGCCAGAACATTTTCGAAATCTGCCCCGCGCCAGAAAACCGATCGACAATGGCGAATTTGGTGATGTTGCGATCCGGATCGCGCTCGACGCAGCCATCCGCGACCGGCAATTCCACGGTGATGAAGCCATCGGTCCAATGGAATGGCCGCAGCAAAGCGGCCTGCATGGTGGCGCGCCCAGGGAGTGCCGGCAGGGCAAAGTCGGCCGCCATGATCTCCCGCCTGATATTCACTGTCCGCGTCGCCCAGTCCGGCCAGGCAATCGTCGGCACTTTGCCGGTGAATTGCAGCCCGTCGCTCACCTGCTGCCCGTCCGCCCATACTTTGGCGATCTTCAGGCTCGCCACATCCGACAGCAGCACGACATCGGCAAAGCGCCCCGGCGCGATGCTGCCGACCCACTGGTTCAGCCGCATATGCCGCGCCGGATTGATCGTCACGCATTGGATGGCAATCTCCGGCGCCAGCCCCAGGCTGATCGCCAGCCGCGCATTATAGTCGCTGGCACCAAGTTTCACCGTGTCAGACGCCGACCGATCATCGGTGGTGAAAGCGATTTGCGACCAGTCCGCCAGGCCCTTTTCCAGCAAATACGGAATGATCGCGTCCATCGAATGCGGCCGCAATTCCATAAAAATCCCGTGGGCGAGCTTTTCCCACACCTCCTCCGGCGTCCAGGCTTCGTGATCGGACGCCAGCCCGGCCGCGGCAAAGGCATTGATGGTGGGCAGATCGCGCAACCCCGCGCCATGGCCTTCGACAACGCCGCGCCGTTCAAACGTCGCCCGGATCATCCCCCACAGCCGCTCGTATGACGGGCTTTCCGGATTCCACACCGCCGGCCAGTCCATCACCTCATCCAGCCCCGGCACCATCGGCGATGTCGCCAGAAAATCGCGCTGTTCCTCATAGCCGAACCAGCCGCCGCCCCACTCATACGCCGTCGGTGGCACCGCCGAGCCCGGCAGCGGGAAAATCTTCAGGGGCGAGCCTTGCTTGCGCGCCTCCAACCAGAATTCGAGGTTCTTTGGCCCGTTGACGTTGGAAAACTCGTGGCTTGCCTCGCAGGTCCAGGTATTGCCGCGCGGCATCACCAACGCCGCTTCCCATTCCGGCGTCAGATGCGAACTTTCGATATGCTTATGCACCTCGCCAAATCCTGGCACGGCGGCGAGGTCAGGTTCATGGAACCGCGCGCCCACCGTCCCCGGATAACTTCCCGCCGGCCCGACATAGGCGATGCGGTGGCCGGCGATGATGATTTCCTGATCGTCGCGCCAGGTTCTTGTATGCACATCGAACAGCCGCCCGACCCGCAGCGCCTTATCCGCCGGCCGCTTGCCGAGCGCCACCAGCACCAGATGCTGGCGGATCCGGGTTTCGCCCTCGGCTGTGATCAGCCAGTCATCAAGGTCCATATCATGCGGCATCGGGCAGACTTTCGGGGCTGACAAGGTTCCCGCATCGTAGGCACGAAAAATCGCCGCGCCCACCGGGAATATGCTGGGCGACCCAAACGTCATCACTTCACAAAACTAAACAATTAATCTCAAAATCCATTTAAGCCGCTGAATTTCCATACCGACCTGCCGGCGCTTTGGCGCGCCTGCCGGATACCAAAGTTTTTTGCTCGCCAGCGGGAAAAAAACGCCTCCCTCAGCTGTTATCGCCGCATGACGCCGCTCGGCCGATATGCGCAGGAATGAAAGTGCAGATCGTGCCGTTGGGACAAATTGAATTGGGACGCCAGATTGTTGACCTGCTTCCGCGCATGCGGCGTTTCGCGCTGGTGCTGACAAGATCGCCGGATATGGCCGATGATCTGGTGCAAAGCTCGGCGGCCCGCGCCCTGGAACGGACTGCGCAATGGGAGGACGGCACCCGGCTCGATCACTGGCTGTTTCGCATCATCAAGACCGTATGGCTGAATGGCCGCAAGGCGGCGCGCCTGCGGCAAACCGAATGCCTCGATGACCATGCCGACAGCAGCGCCACCGATGGCTCCGCCGCGATGGAAGCCCACATGACCCTGAACGAAGTCCGCGCCGCCTTCGCCCGCCTGCCCGAAGACCAGCAGCGCGCTTTGTTTCTGGTCAGCGTCGAGGGCTATTCCTATCGGCAAGCCGCCGAACTGCTTGACGTCCCGCTCGGCACCGTCATCAGCCGCCTCGCCCGCGGCCGCGTCGCGCTGGCGCAACGAACGACTGACAATACTGATAGAATCGTCGTTCTGCGACGGAACCGGAGCTGATCATGAGGTGCCTGCCAATCGACGACATCATGCTCGTCGCATTCGCCGATGGTGAGCTTGATCCGACCACGACCTGGTTGGTCGAACAGCAACTTGCGCGCGATCCCGCCCTGGCCGAGCGGGTGGCGCTGCTGCGCGCAACCGGCACATTGCTGCGCGAAGCCTTGTCGGGCCGGGATCATCTCGCCGTCCCGCCAGCGCTCGCCAGCCGCGTTGCCCGGCTTGCGCAACCACGCCGCCCTTGGCGCCCCTGGCTTGCCGCCGCCATGGTCGGCGGGCTGCTGCTCGCCGGCGCCAATCTGGCCGACCGCCTGCCGTTCAATGCCGATCCCGCCCGCGCCAGCATCGCCCATGTGATGGACGAAATCGCCGATTATCACGGGGTTTTTGCCTCCGAGCGCGAACATCTGGTCGAAATTCCGGCCGAGCGGAAAGATCATCTCCAAGCCTGGCTTGGCGACAGATTGCAGCTCGCCTTCAAAATTCCAGACCTACGCGACCACGGCCTCGATTTCCAGGGCGGCCGCCTGCTCGCGGTTGATCGCCTGCCGGTCGCGCAGCTGATGTATACCGGAAAGGACGGCATTCCGGTCGCACTTTGCATCGCGCTCATCGCGGGGGACGCAAGCCCGGTTCTGCAACGCCGTGATGACGGCGATCTGGCGCTGTTCGGTCGCGGCCAGGGCCATCACGTTTTTGTGTTGGTCGGCCCTGCATCCAATAAATATCTGCCGGATATTGCCAATATGATGCCTGAACTACTGAACCGCGGGTAGATAAGATCGCGTATTCGAAATAATTCCCTTATCTACAAAAAATAAATATTGGAAAAAATCGCGGCTTTCAACTGTTCACCACCCAACACAGCTCCCGGCATCTGCGCCGGGCGCGCTTGCACAGGGGAACAGACCGCATGCCCGCTTTCACCGCCATCTTCAAATCCGCCATTGACCCGAACGCTATCGGCGATGCGCTGCTCCCGCTCGATCCCGCCCTGCTGCCCGCCGGTATCAGCTACGATCCGGCCACCAACAGCTTTGCTTTCGATCCCAACACCCCGTCCTACATCGCGCTCGCCGACGGCCAGACCAGCAGCGTCACCATCAATTTCGCCGCCGCTGACGGCACGCCAGGCGCGGTTGAGCTCACCCTCATTGGCGTGAACGACGCGCCGATCGTGTCCGGCCCGGTCACTGGCCTGTTCGTCAATGAAGGCGGCGCCGCCGGATCGTACGATCTCACCGCGCTCCTCGCTCCCGCGCATGACCCTGACAGCCGCGACAAGCTCCGGGTGCTGGTCGATCCGTCGAGCCTCCCGGCCAGCGTGACCTTCGCCACTACCCCGGAACATATCATCCCCGGCAGCATCATCGCCGCCCACACCATCGCCGCCGGCCCGCGCGCCACGCCGTGGGGCAATTACGTTTATCCAGTGACCTACGTGCCCGAAACAATCATTCCGGACCATATCGTTCCGGAAACCACCATTTTGTCGATCGACCCCAACGCCGCCGAATTCCAAAGCCTGGCGCAAGGCGATGAGCTGCAAGTTGTGGTGAACTACCAGATCACCGACGGCATCGCGGTCACCGATGCACAGGCGATTTTCACTGTCAACGGCATGAACGATGCCCCGATCATTGCAGGCCCGGTGACCGCCACCACCAACGAAGGCGGTGCTGTGGTCACCATCAACGCCCTCACCAACGCACGCGATATCGATCACGGCAGCGTGCTGACCCTGGTCGCCGCCCCCGCGCCGATCGCGCCGGTTCCGACCACCCTCACCGGCGAAGCGCGTGATGCCGCCGAGCAGCAAGCCGCCATCGCCCGCGCGACCCAGCTTCCCGGCACCGAATTCGATGCCACCACCTTGCCCCCCGGCGTCAGCTTCGATGCGGCCAACAACAGCTTCGCCCTCGACCCAACCGACCCCGCTTATCGGTGGCTGGCGCAGGGCCAGACCGCGACCGTTACGGTCAATTACGGCGTGTCCGACGGCATCGCCACCACCGCCGCGCAAGCCGTCTTCACCGTAATTGGCGTCAACCAGGCGCCCATCGTTTCCGGCCCCGCGACCGGCGTATCCGTCCTCGAAGACGGTGCCGCCGGCGCCTATGACCGCGCCGCCCTACTGGCCAACGCGTCCGACATCGACCTCCGCGA
>JANXRN010000116.1 GCA_025352995.1 Acetobacteraceae bacterium | reverse complement strand
CGCCGACAGCCAGTTGCGCTATGCCGGCTACGTCGCCGGCCTGCAGGTCTTCGCGCTCAACGCCAACGCCACCATCGCCGCCGATCGCTACCGCATCCATACCAGCTACCACACCAAGGGCCTGCTGAGCGCCTTTGTCTCCGGGGAACTTCACACCCTCGCGCTCGGGAACTGGCGCGCCGGCCGCGCAGTCCCACAGCATTACCAGGCCTGGGGCACCTGGCGCGGCGATGCGCGCGAAACCTTGATCGATTATTCCGCCGGCAAACCCACCATCCGCAACCTGGTCCCACCCATCGCCGGGGAACGTGAACCGGTCCCCGAAGCCGAGCAGGCCAACACCATCGATACGCTGAGCGGTTTCGCCGCACTGACCAAGCAGGTGAACGACACCGGGCGCTGCGACGTTACCGCCCGCATGTTCGATGGCCGTCGCCTGTCAGTGACAACCGTGGTGACAGCAGGGGAGGAGGTTTTGCCCGTCGATTCCCGCTCCCCCTTCGCCGGACGGGCGCTGCGCTGCGATTTGACCAGCACCCAAACCGGCGGCTTCACCTTCGACAAGCCCCGCGATCCGGCTGCCACCCAGAACACCGGAACCATCTGGTTCGCCCGCCCGACCAAAACCGCGCTGATGGCGCCGATCCGGATGAGCTTTCATCTGCAACTCTTCGGGCTGGCGACGATGTATCTGATCGCCGCCCCGGAATAAGGCATGATCACGGGGCGCTGCGCACCCCACCGGCCTCGGCCTCGGTGATCAAGCGGAACCCGTCATCGGGCAGCAGCATCCGCGCGGTGATCAACCGATCGGTTGCTTCCCGAATTGCGCGGACATAGGCCGCTTTGGTCGGGTAACGTTCTTCGAGTGATGGGCGCGGATCGCCCGCCGCCAGACGCTCGGCCTTGGTGGCGGCGAACGGTACGAAACTGCCGGCCAGCTCGCAAGTGGTATCAGCAAACAGATCGTCACGGAACAGGTTCCAGCCGGTATAAGTCCCGATCGGCACTTGCACGTTGACCGGGCGCACGCCGCCGATGTCATTGCCATCGGCATCGACCTGCGGCACCAGTGCGCCGTAGCTGCCCGGGCGGGCGCGCGGCGGGATGATGGTTTCAATGCCGGAACTGTCGCCTGGGTTGTACTGCGGACCGCGATCGAACACATGCAGCGGATCGTTGCGCATCAGCATGCGCATCGCCGGCCGGTCGGTGCCGGCATAGTTGGTGGCAGGAACTTCGGGGAAGCGCACCTGATCGGGCGCCACCAGGGTTGCATCGGCAATGCGTGGGATGATGCTGGCCGGTGGCGCGCGGTCGTCCCGTACCCACAAGGTGAAGTCGGTCAGCAGCGCCCGCATCGTCCAGTTATGCGGCGTCGGATTGCCCTGCTGCATGCAGACCCCGAACGGGGCCTTGGTCGGCAGTGGCAAATTGGCAGGGCCGTGCTGGGTGCTGGCCATGATGAAGCTGCGCACATTCGGCGGATCGGCAACATCGCGGGTGCCCAGCGGGTCGGTGAAGCCGAGCGCCTGGCGCCCATCCCAGATTTCAAGCGCGGTGGCGGCGTGGAAAATCTTCGGGCAGGTATTGTCGGCACCGCAACGATCAAGCACCCCCGCGGTTCGCCCGGTCAGCGGGTCTGATTGCCGCGCATAGCTGAACGGGAAGTCGTAAGCGGGATAAGTGTGATCGACCGCACTGCCCCAGGCGCGGCCGATCTGCGCCCAGCGGATATTCATCGAAATCAGTCCGCCGCCGATATGGGGCAGCGCGCCATCGAAGGCCATGCCGCCGGTTTCGGCGCGATTGAACCCAAGCAGCAGCAGCGTGCGGATATAGCGGCCGGATTGCGAGCTGCCGGTGATGATGGTTTTCACCTCCGGCCCGTGCGCCACCGGGTTCAGGGTGCCGGCATCATCCTTGGCGCGGGTTTTGAGGAAGCTGCCGAGATCGCGCGCGGCGGCGAAGCCAAGGCCCATCACTTTCGGGTCCTTGGCGCGGTAAATCAGTTCATACAAATGCCCCGGCTTGAAGCCAGCGGGCAGGCAGATTTTCTTCTCGTCCGGCTTGTCGCAATCGCCAAAGCGCCACTCGCTGTTCGGGATAATCACCCCGGGCGCGGATTCCCGCACCCGCACTGTCAAGCTCGGCACAAATCCATCGGCGAATTTGGCGGTGTTGTCGGTCGATGCGGTCGGGTAGCTGTCATGCCCGCCTTCGGTGAACCAACCGCCGCCGACGACGGAAACCTTGGTGGGCGCCTGGACCACGATTTCGCTGCGCACCGTGCCGGTGATGGCGCTGCCATCTTTGCTGTGGGCAACCGGGGCGTTGAATAATTGCCGGTCATTGCCTGCCAGCACATCGCCCTGCCAGCCGAACCAGACCAGCGTGTAGCCCTGCGCCTGCAGCCAACCATCGCCCGGGTCAGTCACCGCGTTCTGCCCGGCGACGTTGGCCTTCACATCGGCATTGAACAGCCCGATCGCGCCCTTATTGCCGCGATTGACCACGTTGAACAGCAGGATGTTGTTGCTGCGCGCGGGATCAGCCGGGCGCAGAATATCGATGTCGGTGCTGTACTCGACCATGCCGCGGGCGTTTTTCGGGGCGAGTGCGATGTCCTGGATGATCGCGTTGCCCGGCGTCTTAGGATCAACCTCGCCAAAGGCTTTGCCGCGCACCCGTTCGAACTTGCCCGCACCAGGGAAGACCTTGCCACCAAAAGCAGGCTCCGGCGGCAGCAATTCCAGCCGCGTGATGCGGGCCTGGGCGCTGCTGGCGAGCAGGGCGAGCGTGCCAGTCGCGGCGAGCAGGAATTTACGCATGGTCATCTCCTCGAAATTCTTCTTACGCGGTAGACTGCAATGATCTTGCGCGCATGGGAAGGGGCCACGCGGCATCGACGCCATGCATCGGCCTGTTGCACAATGACGCATGCAAGGAGAGCCAAATGTCTGACCAACCCCGCATTACCTGGCTGATTGATCGCATGGCGTCCCGCGGAAGGGTGCGGATCGGGCTGCTGGGGCGCAATCTGGTGGTCGCCCTGTGGGACAAGCAAATCCCGCTTGAGGGCAATGACATGCAGACGCTCGATGACCTCGCCTCCGCCCGGCGCACCGCCCACCTTGTCCCGCCCTTGCGCGACGGCGGCTACACCCATTTGCTCGGCGGCAAGATCGGGTTGCTGCCGGGCGAAGCTGCGACCCTGAAAGCGGTGGTGCTTGGCACCGCGGACGGGTTGCGCACCCGCCGCCAGGCGCTGCTCGACATGGTCGCCGAAGAAGGCCGCACCGAACCTGCCGGGCCGGAGACTGGCGAAACCGGCATCGCCCATCACGCCGAGGCCACCGAAGCCCATATCGGCCACGCCCGCCAGATGCTGGTGGATTTTGACCTCGCCTTCCCATCCGTGCGGGGCCGCATGTGAAGCGCCTGCTGATCGTCTGGCATTCCCGCACCGGTGGCGCACAAGCGATGGCCGAAGCCGCCGCCGCCGACCCGATCGCCATGCTGCGCCCGGCACGCGACACCGGGCCGGAAGACATGCTGGCCGCCGACGGCTACATCTTCGCCGGCCCCGAAAACCTCGCTTCATTATCCGGCGAGATGAAGGATTTCTTCGATCGCTGCTATTACCCGCTGCTCGACCGTATCCAAGGCCGGCCCTACGCGGTGATGATCTGCGCCGGCAGCGACGGCACCGGCGCGCTGCGGCAGATCACCCGGATCGCGACCGGCTGGCGGCTACGCCAGATCGCCGAGCCGATTATTATCTGCACCGGCGCGCAAACGGCAGATGCCATCCTGGCCGCCAAAATCATCGCCGACAGCGATCTGGCGCGCTGTGCGGAGCTTGGGGCAGGGTTTGCGGCTGGTCTGCTGGAGGGGATTTTTTAGGCAAAAAAACTTCATCCATTTACGACAGTGTAACCGATATCCCCCGCCGTAGGGCGGATAAGCGCTTGCGCCATCCGCCATCCGCCATCCGCCATCGCAAGCCGAAAGCGCCTATAGTGCCGGGAGCTTGCTCTGGCGCGTCCGCAGCGTCGGCGATTTCGGTACGTTTGGCGCCGCCTCCTTCAGTAGACGGGTCAGCCTATCCCGCACTGGCGGTCGGGCGCGCGGATCCGCCATGTTGGCGCGGCCAAGATTGAAAAACAACGCCCCCCAACCTTGCTCCGAACCCACCTTTCGGCGACTCTGCCGGGATCTTTGCAAGCCCTAGGCTGACGCCCCCATGCGCAACATCCTGATCTACCGCGACCACCTCCTCCCGAAGTCCGAGCACGCCTTCATGCACCGCCAGTATGTCGGGTTCCGTGAACTCGCCCCGGTCTGGATCGGCCGCCGCCTGCTGCCGGATTTCGCCGCCTCCGGCTTCACCCTCGGCCCAGTCTTCTCCGGCCTATCAGGCGCCGCGTTCAAGCTGTTCGGCCACATCCCCGCGCGCGACGCTCTAAGCGCTCTCAACCCAATCGCCATCCACGCCCAGTTCGGCCGTGGCGGCGCGCTCGCCCTGCCGCTGGCCCGCGCGCTCGGCATTCCGCTGGTGGTGACCTTCCATGGCGGGGACGCGCATAAATCCGCCCATTGGCGGCGCTTCGCCCTGCAACGCGCGCGCATGCAGGCAATGACCGACTATGCCAGCATCTTCCTCTGCGTCTCCGAAGGCGTGCGCGACCGGCTGATCGCCCGCGGCGTCCCGGCAGCCAAACTCCGCGTGCTGCCAATCGGGGTCGAAATCACCCCCCTGGCCCCCCGCCGCAACCCGGGTGAGGCGATCTTGTTCATCGGCCGCATGGTCGAAATGAAGGGCCTGCCGGTCCTGATCGAAGCCGTCCGCACCCTCCGCGCCCAGGGCCATAGCGCACCGCTGGTGCTGCTCGGTGACGGCCCCGACCGCCCGGCGATCGACGCCGCGTTACAAGGCATCCCGAACGTCGAATGTCGCGGCTGGCAGTCCCAGGACCAGATCGCCGCTGCCCTGGCCGCCGCCCGCATGGTCGTTATCCCCAGCGTTGTCGCCCGCTCGGGTGAGGCCGAGGGGCTGCCCTCCGTCGCCGTCGAAGCCATGCGCCAGGCGGTGCCGGTGATCGCATCGACCGACGCGGGTACCCAGGGGCTGATCACCAACGGCCAGAACGGCCTGGTTTTCCCATCCCGCGATGCGCCCGCCCTTGCCCCCGCGATCGCCGGATTGCTGGCCGATCCGGATGTGGCGTTGAAACTGGGGCACGCCGCGCGCGCAACGGTCGCCACGCACTTCGACGCCATGCGGCAATCGCAAGCGCTGGAACAAATTCTGCTGCAGGCATAATTCGGGGCTTGGTGGAGCCAAGCGGGATCGAACCGCTGACCTCCTGAATGCCATTCAGGCGCTCTCCCAGCTGAGCTATGGCCCCATTCCCTCGCGGGAGGGCGGCATATACAGTCCGCGTCCCTGGCAATCAAG
>JANXRN010000101.1 GCA_025352995.1 Acetobacteraceae bacterium | reverse complement strand
GCGAGGCGCGCGAACGACGCGGTCACCACCCCGCCTTCGGTAAAATCATCGAGGCTTATCAGTAAATCGAGTTTGCCGGCGGGGATCACTTTGCGGGCGAGATCGGCGGTTGACACCACCGCCACGCGGGCACCGCTATCTTTCAGCACATGGGCGAAATCGGCAGTGGTGTAAGTGGTATAGGCCGGCACCGGCACCGCGCGGATGGCGAGCAAGGCGGTTTCAACAATGGGAAATTCCGGCCGGTTTTCCGACACGATCAGCACCCGATCGCCCGCCGAAACCCCGGCAAGCCGCAAGCGGCGCGCGACGGAGGCCGCCTGGCGGGCGAAATCGCCCCAGTTCAGCGACACCCAGGCATCGTTTCGGAACGCCCGCAGCATCGGCCGCGTCGGCCATTGTTTGGCCCGCGAAAACATCATCGCGGCCAGGTTCGACCACTCCGGATAGCGCTCCACTTTCTCCGTCTCCCCAACCCTTTGCGCGCAGCGTGTCCTACCCTACATGAGAGCGAGCACCGAGCAACACAGGACACTGCACATCATGCCCGACGGAGCCGCCGCCAACTTGCCCAGCTGGGACCTTTCCGATCTTTATGCCGCCCCTGACAGCCCTGCCCTGCTGCGCGATCTCGATAAAACCGAAGCCGAAGCCCGCGCCTTCGCCGCGCGCTATGCGGGGAAGCTCGGGGGGTTGAACGGCGCGGGCCTGGCGACAGCGATCGCCGAGGTCGAGGCGATCGAGGAAGTGATGGGCCGGGTGATGTCGTACGCCCAGTTGCTGTTTGCCGCCGACTCGACCGACGCCGGCAACGGCAAATTCTACCAGTCGATGCAGGAGCGGGTGACCACGATATCGGCGCATCTGATCTTTTTCAGTCTCGAACTGAACCGGATGGATGATGCAGTGCTGGCGGCCAAGGCCGGCCCGGCGATGGCGCGCTGGCAGTCCTGGCTGCGCGATTTGCGCGTGTTCCGGCCGCATCAATTATCCGACGAGCTGGAAAAGCTGCTGCACGAAAAAGAAGTCACCGGGCGCAGCGCCTGGAGCCGGCTGTTCGACGAAACCATTGCGGGGATGCGGGTGCCGATGGCGGGCGAAGACCTGACGGTGTCCGCCGTGCTCAACAAACTGTCTGACACTGATCGCAGCACCCGTGAAGCCGCCGGCCAGGCGATAGGCGAGGCGTTCGGCAAGAATGAAAAGCTGTTTGCGCTGATCACCAATACTTTGGCCAAGGACAGGGAAATCATCGACACGTGGCGGCACTACCCGACGCCGGCCAGCGCGCGCAATCGCGGCAACATGGTCGAAGACGAGGTGGTGGCGGCCTTGGTCGAAGCCGTGGTCAGCGATTTCCCCCGCCTGTCGCATCGCTATTACGCGATGAAGGCGACATGGTTGGGCTTGCCCAAATTGCAGCACTGGGACCGCAACGCGCCGTTGCCCGGCGATGATGATCGGGAAATTCCCTGGCCGGAAGCGCAACAACGGGTGCTGGCGGCCTATGGCGCGTTTTCGCCAGAACTCGCCGAGATCGGCAAGCGTTTCTTTGACAAACCATGGATTGACGTGCCGCCACGCCCAGGCAAATCGGGCGGTGCGTTTGCCCATCCGACCGTGCCGTCCGCCCATCCATATCTGCTGCTGAATTATCACGGCAAAACCCGCGATGTAATGACGCTGGCGCATGAACTCGGCCATGGCGTGCACCAGATCATGGCGGCCGATCAGGGCTATTTCAATTCATCGACCCCGCTGACGCTTGCCGAAACCGCCAGCGTGTTTGGCGAAATGCTGACCTTCCGCGCCACGCTCGATGCCGAAACCGATCCGAAACGGCGCCGTATCATGCTCGCCGGCAAGGTTGAGGATATGTTGAACACTGTGGTGCGCCAGATCGCGTTCTATAGGTTCGAGACCTTGCTGCACGACGAACGCCGCAAGGGGGAATTATTGCCGGAACGGATCGGCGAAATCTGGATGCAGGTGCAAACCGAAAGCCTGGGGCCGGCGTTTGAATTCACCCCGGAATACCATGTGTTCTGGGCGTACGTGCCGCACTTCATCCATTCGCCATTCTATGTCTACGCCTATGCTTTTGGCGATTGCCTGGTGAATGCGCTCTATGCGGTCTACCAGTCCGGCCATCCGGGATTTGCCGAGAAATATCTGGCGATGCTGCGCGCTGGCGGCACCCAGCGGCACAAGGAATTGCTGGCGCCGTTCGGGTTGGATGCGTCCGACCCTGGCTTCTGGCGGCGCGGACTGGATATTATTTCCGGCTTCATCGATGAGCTTGAGAAGCTGCCGGCGTGACAGAAGATCGCGGCAGCCTGTTCGGCGAGGCGATGCGCTTTGCCCGGACATCAAGCGCCGTCGGCGGGATTGCCGCAAGGGTGATCGGCGAACGTGCGTTCGGAATCAAAACAAATCGCGCCGGGCATGCCGAGGACCTCAAGACCATTCTTGGCGGCTTGAAAGGCCCGCTGATGAAGGTGGCGCAATTCCTGTCCACGGTGCCCGACGCATTGCCGCCGGAATATGCTGACCAGTTGGCGCAGTTGCAGGCCAATGCGCCGCCGATGGGAGGCAATTTCGTCCGCCGGCGAATGCAAGGGGAACTAGGGCCGGACTGGCAAAAACGCTTTACCGCGTTCGACCCGGTGGCGGCGGCGGCGGCATCCTTGGGCCAGGTGCATCGCGCGACCTTGCCTGATGGGCGCGAGGTCGCCTGCAAGCTGCAATATCCCGACATGGCAAGCACGGTCGATGCCGATTTGCGCCAGCTGAAGCTCGCCATGGCAGTGTATCACCGCATGGATGGCGCCATTCAGCATGATGACATCTATGTCGAATTGGCCGAACGGCTGCGGGAGGAGTTGGATTATGTGCGGGAGGCCGCGCATATGCGGCTTTACGGCGCCATGCTGGCGGGCACCGCCGATGTGCACGTCCCCACCCCGCTGCCCGAACTATCCACCAAGCGATTGCTGACCATGTCCTGGCTTGAAGGCCGATCACTGGCGCTGCGGCTGGAGGAAAAGCCATCGCAGGACGAGCGCAATCGTATCGCCGAGGCATTGTTTCGTGCCTGGTATGTGCCGTTTTATCATTACGGCGTCATTCATGGCGACCCGCATCTCGGGAACTATCAGGTTCGGCCCGATGGCACGGTCAATTTGCTCGATTTCGGGGTGATCCGGGTGTTCCCGTCGAAATTTGTCCGCGGGGTGCTGGAGCTTTACGAAGCGGTGCGCGATGCCGACAACGACAAGGCGCGACAGGCCTATGTGTCGTGGGGGTTCAATAATCTCAGCGATGAACAAGTTGAAGTGCTCGGCGAATGGGCGCGGTTTTTGTATGAGCCGCTGTTGCAGGACCGGGTGCGGCGGATCAGCGAAACCGACGATCCACGCTTTGGCCAGGCGGTGGCGGCCCGCGTCCATGCCGGGCTGAAACGCACCGGCGGGGTGCGGCCGCCGCGCGAATTCGTGCTGATGGACCGTAGTGCCATCGGGTTGGGCAGCGTGTTCTTCCGCATGGGGGCGGAGTTGAACTGGTGCCGGTTGTTTAATGAATTAGTGGGCGGGTGGAGCGAGGCTGGGTTGCTGGCCCGGCAGGACGCCGCCTTGGCAACGGCCGGGGTGCCGAGGGGCTAAAGTCAGAATCGCGCTGAACTTTATCGCAAGACGACTAAAGCCAAGCAAGAACTCCTTTTTTTGAAAAAAAAGGAGCAAAAAAACTTTCACACTTTAGTTCAGAGCGCTCCGCTGTTGCGGGGGGAGGCACGCCAACGGCAAGGAATGGATAGAAAGTTTTTTTGGTTCTTTTTGTTCACAAAAAGAACAACTTGCCTTGGCGCTGTCTTCAAAAAAAAGGGCCGCCCACCTACCTCCCCTTCCATTGCGGCGTACGCTTTTCCATGAACGCCGTCCGGCCCTCGCGATAATCTTCGGTATCGAAGCACTGCGCCACCAGCGCATCGTAGCCGGCTTTGTCGCTATCGCGCTTCAGCATTTCGTTCACCCCGCGCTTCATCGTTGCCACCGAAATCGGCGCGTTGGCGGCAATGCTGGCGGCGAGTTTTTCGACGTGGGGGAGTAGCGCGTCAGGGGCGAGGCATTTGTTGATCAGGCCGATGCGCTCGGCCTCGGCTGCATCAATCCGGTCGCCGCTGAACAGCAAGGTGCGGGCATGGGCCTGGCCGACTAGGCTAACCAGCCGGTCAATCATGTCGTAGCCGTAGGCGATGCCGAGTTTGGAGGCTGGAATACCGAAGGATGATCCGGCGGCGGCGAAACGCAAATCGGCCTGCATGGCGATGCCCAACCCGCCGCCAAGGCAAAAGCCCTGGATGCAGGCGATCACCGGCTTGGCAAATGCGCCGAGGCGGGCACGGCCGGCGCTGGTCAGCCGGTCATATTCCACCTGGGCATTGCCGCTGGCGCGCTGGGATTCGAACTGGCTGATATCGGCGCCTGACACGAACGCTTTGTCACCGGCGCCGCGCATGACCACAACCCGCAAGGTTGGGTCGGCGTCGAAATCATTCAGGATATCTTCCAGCCCGGTCCACATCCCGACCGACATTGCGTTGCGCTTTTCCGGCTGGTTAAAGGTAATCCAACCAATGCCGCTGGCGACTTCGGCGAGCATTTTGCCGTCAGCGTAGGATTTGCTCATCAAACGACCCTTTTGGCGCGCATGGCACTAATTTCGGCTTCAGAATATCCGACACTCGCCAGCACGTCGTTGGTGTGCTGACCGGCTTCGGCGGTTGCAGTGCGAATGGCGCGCGACAGGCCGACCTGGTTGACCGGGGAGGCCACGATATGTTCCAGCCCGAGCCGCGGATGGGTGATCGGCTGGGCCATGCCGAGATGTTGCACCTGCGGATCGGCGAACACCTTGTCAATTGTGTTGATCGGGCCACAGGGTATGCCAGCTTCTTCGAATAATTCAATCCAGTATTCGGCGGGCTTGAGTTTGGT
>JANXRN010000009.1 GCA_025352995.1 Acetobacteraceae bacterium | reverse complement strand
CACAATTTTACGCGATCTTGCGCAACGTCGTGGGGCTGGATGATCCGGCGTTTGACGCCCAGCGCGATGCCGCCGGCTGGCCCGATCTGCGCGCCAAGGCGGCAGCGATTTTTGCCACCAAAACCCGAGACGAATGGTGCGTGCTGCTGGAAGGCACCGATGCCTGCGTGGCCCCGGTGCTAACCTTGGCCGAAGCGCCCACCCATCATCACATGGCAGCGCGCAAGACGTTCATTGAAATCGATGGTTTGCGCCAACCGGCGCCGGCACCGCGTTTTTCGCGCACCGAATCCGCGGTCCAGGCAAGCGTCGCGCATCAATCCGCCGCGACCTTGCTCGAAAAATGGCGCGCCGGCTGAGGGACGCTCAGCCGCGGCGGGGTTTCGCCAGCGCCACCCGCAGGCTGCGGCGGGTGATAACAATCCACAGCAGCCCGATGGCGACCAGAGCAGTATTGGCCAGCAATGTGGTCCGGCCGAGCAGGCCGGATGGCGCCGGTGCACCGGCTTCCCCGAACGGATCGTTCCATGCCTGGCACAACGAACGGTCAGCACAGAGCGCGTCACCCTGCTGGCCAGGTCCCAGCGCACGGGCCTGCAAAACCATACCGGTATCGGCGACAATCGCGGGCGGCACCTGGATGCCGGCCACATAGACCGGCATCACCAGCGCCGCTTGCGCATGCGGCATCGCCCAGGCACCAATACAAACCACCAACAACGCCAGACCGCGCAATGCCATCACTTAGCCCCCGGCACGAAACTTTACGCCCACCAAGCAATTCACATGCCAGGACAGCATTTCAACGACTTATCCCTTCCTCAGAGAGGGGATTGTAAAGAATTCTGACTCCTCCCTGTCACATTCCACCCGCCCCATGCGCCCATTGCTTGATTTGCCAGCGGAATTCCGCCAACCGCGATGAACGCCTGTCCAAGTTCCGGAGCCCGCATGATGCCTGATCAATCTGTCCCCGAGCACGTGCTGGACCAGTTGCGGATGATCGTGGGTGCGTCCGGGCTGATCACTGCGCCAGGGGAAACGGCGGGGTATCTCGAAGACTGGCGTCGGCTTTATGTCGGGCGCAGCTTCGCGGTGGTGCGCCCGGCCAACACCGATGAACTGGCGCAAATCATGCGGCTATGCCACGCGCACGGCATCGCGGTGGTGCCGCAAGGCGGCAACACATCGATGGTTGGCGGGGCCACGCCATCCCCATCCGGCACCGAACTGGTGATCAGCCTGTCCCGGATGAACCGCATTCGCGCGATTGACGCGATTGACATGACCATGACGGTTGAAGCCGGCGTCACATTGCGGGCGGCGCAGGACGCGGCGACCGGACAAGGCGGCCTGCTGCCGCTGTCGATCGGGTCCGAAGGCTCCGCTCAGATCGGCGGGGTGCTGTCCACCAACGCCGGCGGCAACAACACCGTCCGCTACGGCAATGCCCGCGACCTGGTGCTGGGGCTGGAAGTTGTCATGGCTGACGGGCAGGTCTGGAATGGGCTGCGTCGGCTGCGTAAGGACAATACCGGCTATTGCCTGCGCCAGTTGTTTGTGGGCGCGGAGGGCACGCTCGGCATCATCACCGCCGCGGTGCTGAAGATGGTCGCCCGTCCGCGCGAAACCGCGGTGGCATTTTGCGCCGTCGCCAGCCCGGAAGCCGCGCTTTCGGTGTTCGCGCGCTTTCAGGCGCATGATCCCGCCGCGGTGCAGGCGTTTGAATACATGTCCGGCCTCGGCGTCGATCTGGTGCTGCGCCTGGTCGAAGGCACAATTCTGCCCTTGGCGGCGCGGGCAGATCACTACGTATTGATTGAGCTCGCCACCCCGCGCCCCAACGCCGGGCTACGCCAGAGCCTCGAAACCGTGCTGGAAGCCGCGATGGAAGATGGTGAGGTCATCGACGCCGCAATCGCGGAAAGTGACGCCCAAATCCGCGCGATCTGGCGCCTGCGGGAAGAACATTCCGAAGCCCAGAAGCGCGCCGGCGCCAGCGTGAAAAACGATGTTTCGGTTCCGGTGTCGTCCGTGCCGGCTTTGATCCGGGGGGCAACCGCTGCCTGCGCGGCATTGCTGCCCGGCATTCTGGTCGTCCCCTTCGGCCATATGGGCGACGGCAATATCCATTTTAATCTGGTCCAGCCGCCGGACATGGCGGCGGCAGATTTCCTCGCGCTCGATCACGCCATCATGGATACCGTTGCTGAGATCGTCCGCACGCTCGATGGCAGTTTTTCCGCCGAGCACGGAATCGGCCAACTCAAGCCCTACATGATGGAAGACTGGCGCGGCGGGGCGGAACTGGCGACGATGCAAAAGATCAAGCGGGCACTTGATCCGGCGGGCCTGCTCAACCCCGGCAAGGTGCTGCCGTCATTTTAGCGACCTGCGGCTGTTTTACCGACGCGATCAGGCAAGCTAGGTTGGCCGGATGATCGTCGCCAGCACGTTGTCGCTCTATGTCGCGCGGGTTTTCTCATTTTTCATGATGGGGATGCTTGCGGTGCTGACGCTGCTGTTCAGCCTGTTCGATTTTATCGAGTTGTTGCGTCGCGCCGCCCCACGCGCGGACGTCAGCTTCAGCCTGGTCGCCGAACTCGCCTGCCTGCGCCTGCCATGGATCGCCATCCAGACCTTGCCGTTCGCGGTGTTACTCGGCGGCATGTTCGCGTTCGAAAAACTGACCCGATCGTCCGAACTGGTCGTCGCGCGCGCCGCCGGGATGTCGGCCTGGCAGTTTCTCGCCGGGCCAACTTTGTGCGCGATCGCCCTCGGCGGCTTTGCCACCACGATCGCCAACCCGCTGGCCGCGGCGATGTTCGCCCGCGCCGATCAGATTGACGCCCAGTACCTCAAGACCGGCGGCGGGCCGCTCGCGCTCAATGGCGGGCAGCTTTGGTTGCGCCAGGCCGATCGGGGGCTGGACCCCAAGGGCATCGCCATCATCCATGCTTATGATGTGAAGCTGCGCGCCGGCCAGCTCACCGCCGGGTTGCTCAGCGTCATGCGGCTTGACGGGGCCGACCGCCTGCTCGAACGGATTGAAGCTGTCGGTGGCGCGCTCGACACCGGCATGTGGCGCCTGGCGGGCGCGACGGTCAGCCGGCCCGGCAAATTGCCCGATGCGGCCGGCAATGTCCGGCTGCCGACCGATGTCACGGTAGGGCGGGTCGAAGACAGCTTCGCATCCCCCGACGCGCTATCGTTCTGGAGCTTACCGGGCTTCATCCGGGAGCTTGATCGCGCCGGTTTTTCATCGATCCGCCAGCAATTGCGCTTTCAATCCTTGCTCGCTTTGCCGCTGGTGGCGGGCACCATGGCCTTGCTCGCCGCCGGCTTCTCGATGCGGCCCGCCCGGCGCGGCGGGGTGGGGCAGATGATCGCGAGTGGCGTGGGCGCGGGGTTCCTGTTGTTTCTGATCACCAAGATCGCCGAGGAATTTGGCCAGTCCGGCGAATTACCGGCATTATTGGCGGCCTGGGCCCCGGCCGGCGCCGGCATGATGCTGTCGGTGGCGCTGCTATTGCATTTGGAGGACGGCTAAATGGCCATGAAGCCGCGCCAACTGCTGAACGCCGGGCTGTGGGTCTGCGCCCTGGCAATGGTCGGCCTGATGGCGATTTCGGCGATTTTGCCGGACGACGCCTGGGCGCAGACCGCCCCCCCGCCGCCCCGCGCCCGCCCCGTGAGACCAACGATCACCCCGATTTCGCGCGACGAACCCGTGTTCTACCAGGCCGACCGGGGCGAGTATGACAATAATACCGGCATCGCCACGCTCAGCGGGCATGTCGAATTCTGGCAGGCGGACCGGGTGCTGATCGCCGATCGGGTGATTTACGACAGTCGCACCAATACCGCGTCGGCGTCCGGGCACGTGGTGCTGATGGAACCGGATGGCCAGGCGGTGTTCTCCGACTACGCCGAACTCTCCGATGGCCTCAAGAACGGCGTCCTGGCGGGAATGCAGGCGCTGTTGCCCGAAGGCGGACGCCTGGTGGCCAACGGCGCAAGGCGCACCGACGGCCGCATCAACGAACTCAGCCGGGCGATCTATTCGGCATGCTTGCTCTGCGCGGATGATCCGACGAAAGCGCCGCTGTGGCAGATCCGCGCAACCGAGGCGGTGCAGGACCTCGACAACCAGCGCATGGAATATCGCGATGCGGTGGTGGATTTCTTCGGCATTCCGGTCGCCTGGTTTCCCTATTTGACCCATCCAGACCCGACATCGCGCCGGGCGAGCGGGTTTCTGGCCCCGACCATGGGCTATTCCAAGCATCTCGGGGGGTTTTTCGGCCTGCCCTATTACTGGGCGATCGACCCGCAATCGGACCTGACGATCGAACCGCTGGTGGGCACCAGTAACGGCCCGTCGCTGACGTTCGATTATCGGCGCAGGTTCAATTCGGGGATCGTCACCATCGACACCTCGATCGCCAATGACCGCTCGCGACTGGGCGGCCATGTGTTCGCCAAGGGCAATTTTGCCATCGATGAAACCTGGCGCTGGGGTTTTGATATCAACCGTGCCAGCAGCGACAATTATCTGCGCGACTTCAAGGTGCATGGCTGGAACGAAATCCTCACCAGCAGCATCTATCTCGAAGGGTTCGGCCAAGGGTCGTATGCGCGGTTCGATGCCCGCGCCTATCAGGGGCTTTCCACCACCATTTCCGCTGCCGCGCTGCCGCTGGTGCTGCCGCGCTACGCTTATAGCCTGACCCTGCCGCTGGCCGGCGTTGGCGGGCAGCTTGGGGTGGATTTTGACGCGTTCAACGTGTTGCGGGTGCTGGGCAGCAATACCCAACGCGTCCGCGGCAGCGTCAACTGGGATCGCCCGTTCATTGGGTCGGCGGGCGAGGTTTGGAAAACCACCCTCCATCTCGACAGCGCCATCTATCAGTCGCTCCAGTTCAACCAACAGCCGAATTATGGCCAGTTTTCGCGGATTTCGGCGGCGCAGGCCATGCCGACAGCCGCCGTTGAACTGCGCTGGCCGCTGATCCGGGCAACCGGCGGCGGCACCCAGTTGCTTGAACCAATTGCCCAGCTGATCCTGGCGCCGCGTGCCACCAGCTATGTGCGCGCCATCACCAACATCCCGAACGAGGACAGCCTCGACCTCGATTTCACCGATGCGAATTTGTTCGCGCTCAACCGCTATCCCGGCGTCGATCGGCTGGAAGGCGGCGCACGCGCCAATCTCGGGCTGCATTTCGCCTGGAATTTTGCGTCGGGCGCCGTGATCGACGCGCAAATCGGCCAGGCCTATCGGCTTAAGCGCGATACCGGGTTCGCCATCGGGTCCGGCCTGCGCGATACCGCGTCCGACTATGTTGGGCATCTGTCGGTGACGCCGAACAAATATCTCGACTTTACCACCCGCGAGCGGCTCGATCGGCGCACTGGCCAGGTGCGCTACGCCGACGCGCTGGCCAGCGTCGGCAGCGATCTGCTGCGGGTCACCGGCGGCTATATCTACACCTTCAATAACCCGTATTTCCTGTATGATTCCGCGACCCCGCCGGCCGCGCTGACCAGCCCGCGCAATGAACTCACCCTTGGCGTCAGCACCCGCCAGGAGCATTGGCGCTATAAGGCATCCGCCCGCCAGGATGTCCGCACGCGGCAAATGGTGGCGCTCGGGCTCGGTGCCGCCTATGAAGACGAATGCTTCATCTTCGACGCCACGATGTTTCGCCGTTATACGTCCGTGAACGGTGACCGTGGCGCCACCACCATTTTGTTCCAGGTCACCCTCAAGACCGTTGGGGAGTTCGGCTTCAATGCCCAGTGAGTGCCCACCCATGCATCGTCTGATCGCCGCCGCCCTGTTCCTGTCGCTGGGTTTGCTGGCGCCGCTTGCGGCCGCCATTGCCCAGCCGGCGCCCGCCAAACCGGCGCCGGCCGCTGCCGCAAAGCCCGCCGCGCCCTATTCGCCCGACGCGTCGCACATTGCCGCGGTGGTCAATGGCGACCTGATCACCGATGGCGACATCGATGCACGCCGGCGGCTGTTCGCGATTTCGGTCGGGCTGCCGGCCTCGGCCGAAGTGCTCGACCGGCTGACCGTGCAGGTCAAACAGCAATTGATCGATGAACGGCTGCGCCTGCAGGAAATGCTGCGCCGGCACATCATCATCCAGGACACCGACATCGCCAGCACTATTTTGGGCATTGAGCGGCGCAACGGCATGGCGCCCGGCTTTCTGCAAAAGCGCCTGGCGGCCGATGGGCTGACCATGCGCAGCATGATTGACCAATACCGGGTGCAGATTGGCTGGACCCGGGTGCTGCGCACCCTGCTGGGGCCGGCCGCCGAACCCACGCCGGCGGAGATCGAAGAACGTGAAGGCCAGCTGAAAAGCCAGATCGGGCAGACCGAGTATGAAATCGGCGAAGTGTTCATCCCGATTTCCGAACCGGCCCAGACCGGCGATGCCCAACGCTTTGCCGATCTGGTGATCCAGCAATTGCGCGGCGGCGCCCCGTTTGCGGTGGTGGCCGCCCAGTTCAGCCAAAGCCAGACTGCCTTGCAGGGTGGCGATATGGGGTGGGTGCAAGCTAACCAGCTCGACGAAGAAGTGCTCGGGGTGGTCAAGGTGATGCCCAACGGGGCGATCAGCAACCCGGTGCGGGTGGCCGGTGGCATATCCATCGTGACCCTGCGCGGCAAGCGCGAAATCGGCAATGACGTGACCTTGATGGCCCACATTAAGCAGATATTCGTGCCGTTTGACGCCCCGCTCAACCCGCAGGCACCGACCGAGGCGCAGCGCCGCGCGGTCGACGGCTTGCGCAGCATTGCCAATAGCGCACGCGGGTGCGACGGGATTGAGGCCGCGACGAAATCAATCCCTGGCGTCAAATTGACTGAATCGAAAGACGTGCGGATTGACCGCATCGGCAATCCCAATTTGCGCCAGCTTGCCGCCACCCTTCCCGTCGATAAACCCAGCGAGCCGCTGATTGCGCAAGACGGCGCGGCGCTGATTATTGTGTGCGCGCGCGATACCCGCAACGCCGGCGTGCCGGCAAAAAAGGAACTGGCGGAACAATTATTTTCCGAGCGCATGGAATTGCTGTCCCGCCAGCTGATGCGCGGCCTGCAGCGCCGCGCGGTTATTGATCTGCGCGCATGACGGATGGCAAGCTGCCGGCCCTCCGCGATGTTATCTCGCGGCATGGGCTGGCGGCGAAGCACAAGCTCGGGCAGCATTTTCTGCTTGATGCCAACTTGCTTGATCGCATTGTGCGCGCGGCCGGAGACCTTACCGGCCGCCATGTGGTGGAAGTGGGGCCAGGGCCGGGCGGCTTGACCCGGGCATTGCTGGCGTCACCCGCGGCAAGCGTGACTGCCGTGGAAATCGATACGCGGGCAATCGGCGCGCTGGGCGAACTGGTGACATTGTTTGGCGGCCGGTTCACCTTGATCGACGGCGACGCGCTGGCGTTCGATCTGGCGGCAAAAGTGCCGGCGCCGCGCCAGATCGTGGCGAATTTGCCGTATAATATTGGCTCCCCCCTGCTGGTCGGCTGGCTGCGCCAGGCGGCAAGCTGGGAACGGATGACGCTGATGTTCCAGCAGGAAGTTGCCGAACGGCTGTGCGCCCCGCCGGCCACGTCGGCATACGGCAGGCTCGGGGTGCTCGCGCAATGGATTTGCGCGGTCGATATGGCGTTGCGGGTGCCGCCAGAAGCCTTCACCCCGCCGCCCAAGGTGCATTCGGCGGTGGTGCGGCTAACCCCGCATGCGGTGCAGCCACCTTCTGATCTGTTCGCGGCGATGGAACGGCTGACGGCCGCCGCCTTCGGCCAGCGCCGCAAAATGCTGCGCGGGTCGCTCAAAACCATGGGCGGCGAGGCGTTGCTGGACGCGGCCGGAATCGCCGCTGACCGGCGCGCCGAAACGCTCAGCATCGCTGAATTCGATAAATTGGTGCGGCAATTGGTAGCGCGCACATAAGGCTTGGCAAAATCTGCGACTAAGCCCTATCGTAGGTGTAAGCGGTGAATTCCGCAGATGCAGTGGGAGGCAGACGAACGCGAATGGCCACAGTTTCGATCCGCGCGGTGCGCAAGGCGTTCGGCAGCACCGAAGTGTTGCATGGGGTGGACGTTGAGGTTGCCGATGGCGAGTTCGTCATTCTGGTTGGCCCATCCGGCTGCGGCAAATCGACGTTGTTGCGGATGATCGCGGGGCTGGAAAACATCAGCCGCGGTGAAATCGCCATCGGCGGCACGGTGGTCAATAATGTTGCGCCGAAAGAACGCGACATTGCGATGGTGTTCCAGAACTACGCGCTCTACCCCCACATGACGGTGCGCGACAACATGGCGTTTTCGCTGCTGTTGGCCAAAGCGCCGCAGGCGGTGATTGACGACAAGGTTGGCCGCGCGGCGGCAATCCTCGGGCTCGATCCCTATTTGCATCGTTATCCGCGCCAGCTATCCGGCGGCCAGCGCCAGCGCGTTGCGATGGGCCGCGCCATCGTGCGCGATCCGCAAGTGTTTCTGTTCGACGAACCATTGTCCAACCTTGACGCCAAGCTGCGGGTGCAGATGCGCGCCGAAATCAAGGAACTGCATCAACGCCTGCGCACCACCACGGTCTATGTCACCCATGACCAAATCGAGGCGATGACAATGGCCGACAAGATTGTGGTGATGAACAGCGGCAATATCGAACAAATCGGCGCGCCGCTTGAACTTTACGATCATCCGGC
>JANXRN010000553.1 GCA_025352995.1 Acetobacteraceae bacterium | reverse complement strand
AGATGGGCGCCGCAGATTTTCGCCAGCAGGCTGATCTCAGAGGCTTCAAAACGCTTCGACATCTATTGCACCCGATGCAGCAAATCCGCGCCCGCTTGCAGGCGGCGGCAATTCCCGGCGGCGATAGCGAGGCTACGGTCGAACGTGCCAGCGGTCAGCCAGGCGACATGCGGCGTGACAACGACATTGGGCAGCGCGAGCAACGGATGGTCGGCCGATGCCGGTTCGGTGGCGAAGACATCCAATCCCGCGCCCGCCAAATGGCCTGACTGCAAAGCCGCCAGCAGCGCCATTTCATCAACCAGCCCGCCGCGCGCGGTGTTAATCAGGATCGCCCCCGGTTTCATGCGTGCGAAAGCGGCGGCGTCAAACATCCCGGCGGTTGCCCCAGTTTGCGGAATATGCAGCGACACAATATCCGATTGCGCCAACAGGTCATCGAGGCGGCGATAGCCCGGATCGGCGCTCACCGTGCGGCTGTGGAACAGCATTGTGCATCCCAACGCCTGCAACACTGGCGCGAGCGCGTGCGGCACCGCACCATTGCCGACCAGCCCAACGGTCTTGCCGCCGAGTTCGCCGAAGCTGTCTTCGGCGGCCGGCGTGCACGCCCAGACGCCTTTGCGCAACCTGGCGTCGAGCTGGGGCAGGCGGCGCAACACCGACAGCATGAGCAGTAGAGCCATTTCCGCCACCGCCGGCGCATTGGTGCCGGGCAGGTTGCAGACCGGAATACCCCGCGACGCGGCTGCTGGCAGGTCAATCGTGTTGACCCCCACGCCAATCTTCTGGATCAGGCGCAATTTGGGCGCGCCGGCAATGACTGCGGCTGTGCACGGCTTCAGGACATGCCACAGCACCTCGGCCTCGGTCATGGCGGCGGCAAATCCACTGTCATCAGCTTCCGGGCAGATGGTGAGGTCCAGCCCCGGCAATGCAGCCAGCCGCGCGGCGAGGGCAGGGCCGGCTGTGTAGTGGAAAACCACCTTCATTGCGGTCGTGACCGTCCCAGCCCGGAAGCGCCGGCAAAGACGGCGGCACCGCCAAGCGCTTCCTCGATGCGCAAAACCTCATTCCATTTCGCCATGCGTTCCGACCGGGTAAAACTCCCGACCTTGAGCTGCCCGGTGCCCCAGCCGATCGCCATATGGACGATGCTGACATCCTCGGTTTCGCCCGAGCGTGCCGAGACAATGCCGGCGTAGCCGACCGATTTTGCCGCCTCCCAGGCTGCCTTGGTTTCGGTCAGGGTGCCGCGCTGGTTGGGCTTTATCAGCACCGTGTTGGCGGCCCCGATTGCCGCCGCATCGCGCACCCGGGCGGCGTCGGTCACCAGGAAATCATCGCCCACCACCTGCACCCGATGGCCAACTGCCTTGGTGAAATTGGTGAAACCGACCGCATCGTCTTCGGCGAGAGGATCTTCGATGGACATGATCGGGTAGCGGTCGATCCAGCCGACCAGCATTTCGCACATGCCGTCGCGGTCGAGCGTCCGGCCTTCCAGCCCAAGCTTGTAAACCCCATTTGATCCGAATTCAGACGCCGCAATATCGAGCGCAATGCCGACCTGTTCGCCCGGGATCAAGCCGGCGCGTTCTATCGCACGGACCAGCATTTCCAGCGCCTGTTCGTTGGTGTTAAACGACGGCCACCAGCCACCTTCATCGGCAACGCCGGCCAAAGTGCCGGCCTCGGCCATCAATTTCCCGGCGGCGCGATACACTTCCGCCGTCCAGTCCAAGGCTTCGGCGAAATTGCGCGCGTTCGGGCAGATTACCATGAAATCCTGGATATCGACCCGCCGCCCGGCATGGGCGCCGCCGCCGAAAATCTGGATTTGCGGCAGCGGGATCAGGCTGGTCTCGGCGCCGAGATAGCGAAACAGCGGCTTGCCGGCGGCGGCGGCGGCGGCATGGGCGGCAGCCAGCGACACCGCAAGCGTCGCATTGGCGCCCAGTTTCGATTTGTTCGGCGTGCCATCCAGCGCGATCAGCGCCGCATCTATGGCTGTCTGGTCGGCACCGTTCATCCCGGTGATCGCGCGGGAAATGGCGAAATTGATGTTGTCGACCGCGCGGGTCACGTCATAGCCGCCAAATTCGTCGCCGCCGTCGCGCAGGTCGAGCGCCTCGCCCGATCCGGTGGACGCGCCAGCCGGCGCAATCGCCCGCCCGGTGGCGCCGCCTGCCAGCATGACATCGGCTTCCACCGTCGGCCTGCCACGGCTGTCCCACACCCGGCGGCCATGGATGTAGACGA
This sequence comes from Acetobacteraceae bacterium, assembly GCA_025352995.1. Classification (GTDB taxonomy): domain Bacteria; phylum Pseudomonadota; class Alphaproteobacteria; order Acetobacterales; family Acetobacteraceae; genus CAITOL01. The sequence goes on along the minus strand of JANXRN010000553.1, from coordinate 162 downwards.
TTTCGGTGTCATTCATGCCGCGATTTCCTTTACCCACGCCGCCCGCACATCTGCCAATCGATCGACTGGCGCCAGCAACAAGGCGCGCGCCACCGATCGGACAGTCTCGCGCCCGGCCTCGGTGGTGATGTACTCTACTGGTGACTTGCCATCCACCCGCGC